>NZ_JBITVD010000004.1:0-387197 GCF_044542805.1 Acidovorax sp. NPDC077693
CTGCAGTTCGGCCGCATGAAGGACGCGGGCACGGCCAGCGTGGAAGGCACCTCCATCATCAAGCGCAACAGCTGCGGCAAGGCCCTGGACATCGCCCGCCTGGCGCGCGACATGATGGGCGGCAACGGCATCAGCGACGAGTTCGGCGTGGCGCGCCACCTGGTGAACCTGGAAGTGGTGAACACGTATGAAGGCACGCACGATGTGCACGCGCTGATCCTGGGCCGTGCGCAGACGGGGATTGCGGCGTTCTCGAACTGAGACGTGAAACTCCCCTCTGACCTTGTGGGAGAGGGGCTGGGGGAGGGAGCGTAGCGGCGCATGCGTTGTGCTTGATCACCCCCTCTCCCCAGCCCTCTCCCGCGAGGGGAGAGGGAGCGAATCCTGGGGGCCTATGGGGCGCGGTGCTGTGTCGACACTCCCCTCTCCCCTTGCGGGAGAGGGGCCGGGGGAGAGGGGTCTGCGGCGTGCGCCTAGCCCTGTGCCACCCCCTCTCCCCAACCCTCTCCCGCGAGGGGAGAGGGAGCGAATACGGGAGCCTATCGGGCGCGGTGTTGTGTCGACACTCCCCTCTCCCCTTGCGGGAGAGGGGCCGGGGGAGAGGGGTCTGCGGCTGCGCCATGCCTGCGCCGCCCCCTCTCCCCAACCCTTCGTCCACGAGGGAGAGTGAGTCTGCAACGCGCCCCGAGCACGTATCTTGAGGCATAAAAGGCCTCCACCGCTTGCCAGAAAAGCGCCACCAGCTATCAATTTCATAGTAACAACACCATGACCACACCCTCCTCACCCCAAGGCGCCCTGGCCGGCATCAAGGTCCTCGACCTCTCCCGCGTGCTCGCGGGCCCCTGGTGCACGCAGGTGCTGGCCGACCTGGGGGCGGACGTGGTGAAGGTGGAGCGCCCCGGCGTGGGCGACGACACGCGCCAGTGGGGCCCGCCCTTCTTGAAGGACGCCGAGGGCAACGACACGAACCAGGCGAGCTACTACACCGCCTGCAACCGCAACAAGCGCTCGGTCACCATCGACATGGCCTCTCCCGACGGGCAGGCGCTGATCCGGCAGATGGCGCAAGAGGCCGACATCGTGGTCGAGAACTTCAAGGTCGGCGGCCTGAAGCAATACGGCCTGGACCACGAGAGCCTGCGCGCGCTGAACCCGCGGCTCATCTACTGCTCGGTCACCGGCTTCGGGCAGGACGGCCCGTACGCCGAGCGCGCGGGCTACGACCTGATGGTGCAGGCGATGACGGGCCTGATGAGCGTCACCGGCCAGGCCGACAGCCAACCCGGCGGCGGCCCCATGCGCGTGGGCGTGGCCGTGATCGACCTGTTCACCGGCCTGTACGCCAGCAACGCCATCCTGGCCGCGCTGCATGTGCGCGACAACGCCGTGAGCGGAACGGGCCAGGGCCAGCACATCGACATGGCGCTGCTGGACGTGGGCATGGCCGTGCTGGCCAACCAGGCTTCGGGCTTCCTTGCCACCGGCAAGGCCCCCGAGCGCATGGGCAACAGCCACCCGAGCCTCGCGCCCTACCAGGACTTTGCGACCGCCGACGGCAACATGCTGCTGGCCATCGGCAACGACGGGCAGTTCCAGCGCTTTTGCGCCGCGGCCGGCCAGCCCCAGTGGGGCACCGACCCGCGCTTTGCCACCAACACGCTGCGCGTGAAGCACCGCACCGACCTGATCCCCGCCATGGAGGCCGTGACGCGCACGCGCACCACCGCCGACTGGATCGCGCTGCTGGAAGACAAGGCCGTGCCCTGCGGCCCCATCAACACCATTGCGCAGGCGTTCGACGATGCGCAGGTCAAAGCGCGCGGCCTGGCGGTGACGCTGCCGCGCTGGAAGGACGGCGAGGCCGCCACCGACGGCGTGCAGCAGATCACCGGCGTGGCCAGCCCGCTGCGCCTGTCGGCCACGCCGCCGGTGCTGCGCAATGCGCCGCCGGCGCTGGGGCAGCACACGGACGAGGTGCTTGCCGAGATGGGGATCAGTGCCGAGCGTGTTGCAGCACTGCGGGCGACGGGCGTGGTGTAGCCACTCGCTGACCGACGTGATCCGTGATCCGTGATCCGTGATCCGTGATCCGTGATCAATCATCCGCGACGCCCCGCCTCACTCGATGCGGGGCGTTGCTTTTTCTGCTGCTACTTTCCCGTCGTAACGGATGATCGGCTGGTCGTAGTCCTTGATCGGCTCGAACCTCCCTCAACCGTTCGGGCTGAGCCCTTCGACGGGCTCAGGACAGGCCCGTCGAAACCTCACGCGGCGCTTCGAGGGGCTCAGCGTGAACGGTGGGATGTGGTCGGATAGAGGTGAACGCGTTTCGCCTCACACCAGCGGTGCAGCAGCCTCCAGCAAGCACTCCGTCACCTCGTCCGAGAACCGCATCAGCCGCCCATCCAGCAGCACCGCCTCGGACCCCTTCGGATCAAGCGCTGCCGGCGGCAGGCCATGGTCCAGCAACGCCTGCGCACAGCCCACCCAGTCGCCACCGGGCTCGGGCGTGTTGATGGAACCCCACGACAACGCGCCGCAAGCGTTGTCCTCAAAGCCATGCGTGGCCTGCCAGCGCGCGCCGTGCTCCAGCAGGAAACGGGTCAGCGCCGCGTCGCCCCGAAAGATGGCCAGGTGCAGCGCGGTGCCGTCCCAGTCGCCACCCTTCGCGTCGATGGGCCAGCCCAGGCGCACCATCAGCCGCACGGCAGCGCCGCAGTCCGCCTGGGCAGCCAGCTCGGGCAGCAGGCGCTGCTGGGGCGGCGACAGCGCATGCACCAGCCCAGGCTGAGCGGCCAGCAGCGTGCGCGCCCGTGCCTCGTCGGCCTCGGCGCAGGCGGCGATGAACTGCTCGTCGGCAGGCACCTCGCCCCCGCCCGCCGCGGTGCGCAGAAACGCCGCCACGGCCGGCAGCCCATACCGCAGGGCCTGGATGTGCGCCGCCGTGCCGTCGGCGGTGCGCATGGCGGGGTCGGCACCTGCGGCCACCAACGCCTGCACGTGTGCGAGCGATCGCCGCCGCCGCAGGGCCCACAGCAGGGGCGCGTTGTGGGGGGCGGGCCCGCCGTCCTGGCCCAAGGGCTCGTTTGCATCCGCCCCGTGCGCCAGGAGCAGTTGCAGCGCAAGCAGGTCGTCCATGTCGAGCACTCTGTACACCGCGTTCGTGCCCTGCACCCGCGCGCCCGCCTCCAGCAGCATGCGCGTGCAGTCCAGGCTGCCCAGCGCGTGGTACAGCGACTCGCCATCGTTGGGGTCGGCGCCCGCGTCCAGAAGCAGACGCGCCATGCCGGCATGCTGGTTCTGCCCCGCTGCGCCATACAGCGCCGACAGCGGGTGCGTTGCATCGGGCGCTGCCAGCGACGCGGGGGGCCAGCGGCTGCCCACCCGCTGGTTGGCATCGGCACCTGCTTGCAGCAGCAGGGCCACGCAGGCCTGCAGGCGGTCCGCAAACGCCGGCAGCCGCGCCAAGCTGGAATGCGCCACGGCCAGCAGCGGCGGCAGCTGCAAGGGCCCGCCAGCGCGGTGCACCCAGCCCGGGTCTTGCGCAATGGCCTGGCGCATGCGCGCCTCATCGCCCACGGCACAGGCCAGCCACGGGCCTTCGTCCTGCGGGATGGCGCCATCGGCCCACAGCCGTTCGGCCAGCCGGGGCCGGGCGCTGTGGTTGCCGCCTGCAATGTCGCCGGCGTAGACCAGCCGCAGCCATTGCAGGGTGGCGCGCTCCGGGTCATCCACCAGCGCACGCCGTGCCAGCACAAAGCCCTGAAAGTCGACCCACGACGCAAAGCCATGCTCGCGCGCCAGGCACGACTGCGCGTCGTGCAGCCTGAGGCCCAGGGCTGCGATGGCGGCATCGCCCAGGCCTGCGGCGGAAGGCAGCGCGTTGCGAAAGCGCGCCAGCGCCTCGGGTTCGCCGCTGCGGTAGCCAGCCAGCAGGTCCTTGGCTTGTTTCTTGAGATGGCCCAGGTCAGGCCGAGGGGGAATGCGTTTCACGAGAACCTCCGTGCATGGATCGCCGACGGCCCGCAACTCCGGCAGCACAAAGGATGAAAAGAAAGGTCAGCTCGGCACGGAACACGCAGAGTGCTCCAGGAGTGGCAAGTGGGTTCAACCCTTCCCGCGGGCCCGGGCGCGGCTTGCACCGCGGGCGGCATCTTACTGCGGTGCAGCGTTTCCTCGCCGGCCACGGCGCCAAATCCGCACACAAAAACTTACACACGCCCATAATGTCTGCAGAAGTCTCACTCGCTGTGCGTTAGCTCTGGCGGGCTTGCAGAGACTTTGCAGCTTGCATCTCCGCGCCCGATGCGTTGTGCGATGGCGCCGTTGTAGTGGAACCTCAGGAGTCCGCCATGAAGCTCAGTCTCAAGCTCCCCCTCGCTTTTACCGCAGCATTGCTGCTGCTGTTCGCGGCGGCGCTGTTCGGCATCAGCCGCCTGAACCAGGCGCTGCACACCTACCAGACCACGGTGGCGCAGAGCTTCGAGCATGAGCGGCTGGCCTCCGCCATGCTCAGCGACTTCAAGGTGCAGGTGCAGGAGTGGAAGAACGTGCTGCTGCGCGGCAAGGACCCAGCGCAACTCAACCGCTACTGGGCCGCGTTTGAAAAACAGGAGAAGGCCATCAAGGACGGTGCACAGAAGCTGGTGGCCAGCCTGCCCGCAGGCGCGGGGCGCGACCGGGTGGCGCAGTTCGCCCAGGCGCATGAGCGCATGGGGGTGGCCTATCGCAAGGGTTTCGAGGCGTTCAAGGCTGCCGGCCACGATGCCGAGACCGGCGACAAGGCCGTGCAGGGCATGGACCGCGAGCCATCGCAGCTGCTGGACCAGGCCGGTGACCTGATCGCCAAGGCCAGCAGCGAGGTGGCGGCAGGTGCAGCCGGCGCGGCCCGGCAGGCCACCACCATCAGCCTGGTGGTGATGCTGGTAGTGTGTGCGCTGGGCATGGCCGGCGCGGTGGCGTTCAGCCGCACAGTGGTGAACCCGCTGGACAACGCCGTGCGGGTGTCGCAGGCCGTGGCCAGCGGCGACCTGACCGTGGCCCAGCCCGTGCGCGGCAAGGACGAGATCGCGCTGCTGCAGAACGCGCTGCACGCCATGCAGCTGAGCCTGTCCGGCGTGGTGAGCCATGTGCGCCACAACGCCGACAACGTGGCCGCCGCCAGCACCGAGATCGCGCAGGGCAACAACGACCTGTCGGCCCGCACCGAGCAGCAGGCCAGCGCGCTGGAGGAAACCTCGGCATCGATGGAGGAGCTCAGCTCTACCGTGCAGGCCAACGCCGACAACGCCCGCCAGGCCAACCAGCTGGCCGTGAGTGCATCCACCGTGGCCGTGCAGGGCGGCGACGTGGTGGCCGAGGTGGTGAGCACCATGAAGGGCATCAACGACAGCAGCAAGAAGATCGCCGACATCATCAGCGTGATCGACGGCATTGCCTTTCAGACCAACATCCTGGCTTTGAATGCCGCGGTGGAGGCCGCCCGCGCAGGCGACCAGGGCCGCGGCTTTGCCGTGGTGGCCAGCGAGGTGCGCAGCCTGGCCGGGCGCAGTGCCGCCGCGGCCAAGGAGATCAAGAGCCTGATCCACACCAGCGTGCAGCGGGTAGAGCAAGGCACCGCGTTGGTCGACAAGGCCGGCGCCACGATGACCGAGGTGGTGGCGTCGATCCGCCGGGTGACCGACATCGTGGGCGAGATCAGCGCCGCCAGCAGCGAGCAGAGCGCGGGCGTGGCCCAGGTGGGCGAGGCGGTGATGCAGATGGACCAGGCCACGCAGCAAAACGCGGCGCTGGTGGAGCAAAGCGCCGCAGCGGCCGACAGCCTCAAGGTGCAGGCGCAGCAACTGGTGGACGCGGTGGGGGTGTTTCGCCTGTCGCCGGGCGAGCAGCACGTAGGCGCCGGAGTACGGGTAGGGGGCGTGCCACGGCTGGCTGCAGCCTGAGAGCCCTGGCGTGCAGTCGACATTCAAACCAATCGACTGCGACCGCTCGCGCATCAAGCGCTGATAGCTATATTTTTTATAGCAACCGATGCTCGCGTGCCAGCACGCCCGGGCGCCACAGAGGGTTGGGGTTTTTCAGTCCCCGTGCGCAGGCTCCAGCGCCTTGTACTGCGCCATGGTGCGCAGGCAAGCGTCGGCCACTTCGGTGCCCTTTTTCACGAAGTGTTCGCGGAAGAACTTGAGGTGGTCTTCGTGCTCGTGGAAGTCGCGCGGCGTGAGCACGGCGGACATCACGGGTACCTCGGTGTCGAGCTGCACGCGCATCAGGCCGTCGATGACGGCGGTGGTCACGAATTCGTGGCGGTAAATGCCGCCGTTGACCACCAGCGCACAGGCCACAATGGCGTCGTAGCGGCCGCTTTGCGCCAGGCGCTTGGCCAGGAGCGGGATCTCGAAGGCGCCGGGCACTTCGAACTGCTCGATCTGCCCGGCGGGCAGCCCGTTGCGGCCGAACTCGGCGATCGCGGCATCGCGCGACTGGTGGACGATGTCCCGGTGCCAGCCGGCGCAGATGATCGCGACGCGTTCGCTGCGGCGCGCCGTGGCGGCGGAGATGGCTGTCTGGGAAGGAATGGACTGATTCATGGACTTATCTCAAAAGCGAGGAAAGGATTGCCAGAATCAGGGCGCGCGAACAGGACTGCCGTGCTTGGATGGCGCCGCGCGCACCGGTGCCGCAGTGTCAGCCGGACCCCAGGGCCGTGACGCATCACCACCCCGCGGACACAAAAAACAGACACGCTGCACCCAGCACGCATACGGCGCCACCCCTGCGGGCGGCCCCTGGTTTCGCGATCTCTTTCATCCGGACTGTGACCGTCGGCTCTGGCATCTCACCAGATCTGCTGACCCCGGGCCGCCGCCACTGCTGGCACGGCCCGGGCGCTCGCGGGCTGCTGCAGTGCAGATGCAAAGACATCTGCCTGCAGATACCGCCGGTGGGGAATTTCGCCCCGCCCTGAGAACGCTGCCGGGCAGAAGACATCCCGCCCGGCGCACGGATTCTAGGGGAAACCCTGGTGCCCTGCAGTCGCCTGCGCGATGGCCCTGCCGCCACCGTTGAGGCACATCAACCCGTCAGCGCGGCTTCTCGAAACCGCCCTCCACCCAGGCCGTGGCGCTGGCGGGGGTGAGCTTGAAGGTGGGCGGCGCCGGCACCCGCGCCAGTTCTTCACCCAGATCGTCCTGGGCACTCAGCGTGGCCGTGGCGCCTTCTTCGTCGGGCACGATGGCCAGGGCCACCTTCAGCCGCTGGCCGTTGACGGTGACCGACACGTTCTTGTTGAGCTGCGCATGCAACTGCTGCTCATGGCGGCGCAGCACCTCGCTGGCGGTCTTGACCAGGGTGTGGAAGGCCGAGACGTCGAGCGGCTTGGGGTTCTTCTTGTCGCGCCCCATGGTCCAGGGGCCGACCAGCGCGGGCTCGGTCTCGCCCTTGAGCGTCATGGACACCGCCCAGCCGTCGTCATCCTCGTTCTTGATGACCTGCGCGGTCCATTGGCCGTCGGACCAACGGCGCGGTTCCTGGATGGTGTCGGGCGTGTCAGGGGTGTCTTGCATGGAGAGAAGGCTTGCAGAAGATTCGGGGAAAGGGCGCAGAGCATAACGGCCCGGGCGGGCGGGCGCGGCTGCAAGGCATTTTCGATAACCTTTGGTTATCGATAGCCGAGTGCCCACGGCGCCCACAGCCAGGCCGGTCAGGGCCCATCGGCGGCAGGGCTTGCCACCTCGCGCAGCACGTCGGTGAAGGCCTGCATCGCAGGCGTGGGCGACTCTCCCAGCCGGGTGATGAGGCCGTAGTCGGGCATGCGGTCGGGCAGGTCCACGGGGATGCGGGCCAGCAGGCCCTTGGCGATGTACCGCTCCACCAGCGCCTGGGGCTGCAGCGACAGCATGTCGGTGGTCTGCATCATCTGGAGCGCAAACAGGAACGACGGGGTCTCCACCACGCCCGAGCTGAGCGCCAGGCCGCTCTGCCCGAAGATATCGTCCGACACCCTGCGCACCGCGGTGGACGCGGGGTACAGGATCCACGGCCAGTGCGACAGCTCCGCCATGTCCAGGTCGCGCGCGCCGCGCAGGGGGTGGTGCAGGCCGCCCACCACCAGCAACGGCTCGTTGGACAGGCGTTCGTAGTGGAATTGCGCGCGCTGCGCCTCGTCGGTGAAGCGGCCGATCATCAGGTCGATCTTGCGCTCGGCCAGCCACACGATCAACTGGTCGCTGCTTTGCTCCAGCACCTTGAGCACCAGCAGCGGGCGCAGGCGCTGGATCTCGGCCACCGACGCCGTCAGCACATGCGCGGCCGATCCTGTGATGGCGCCGATCGTCAGGTGGCCGTGGCCGCCCTCCTTGAGAGCGTTGAATTCATCGACGAACTTGCGGTGGCCGGCGAGCGCGCTGGCCGCGTAGCGCAGTGTGAACAGCCCCAGCTCGTTGGGCCGCATGCCGCGCGACAGGCGATCGAAGAGCCGCGATTCCAGGATCTCCTCGATGTCCATCAGGATCTTGGTGGCCGCCGGCTGCGTGATGTGCATCTGCTCGGCCGTCAGGCGCAGGTTGCGCGTCTGGCCCAGAATGTCCAGGAACTGCAGGTGCCGAAAGCGCAGCCGCGCGCAGGCCTGCGCCATCGACAGGGGTTTACCCGAAACAGGGGTGGAGGCCACGGCAAGTCATCAGCATTTGGAATGGATGCTAGCAAAAAAGTGAGTGGACCCGGCGCCCAGCCAAACCTAATCTCTCGCCTGCGTCGGGAGGGTCCTGTAGAGACCCGATGGCGCCGGTGGACCGTCTTTGGGCCGTGCCCCACCGTGCCCCAGCCATTCCATATTCGGAGACAAACACCATGCAATTCAAATCACTCGCCCTGGCCGCTGCATTGCTGGCCGCCATGGCTGCACCTGTGTCGGCGCAGATCAAGGACCATGTGTTCAAGGTCGGCATCGGCCTGAACGACGACCACCCCCAGGCGCAGGCCGTCAAGCACTTTGCCGAGCAGCTCTCGGCCAAAAGCGGCGGCAAGCTGGTGGCCAAGTTGTACGCCAGCGGCTCGCTGGGCAACGACGTGAGCATGACCTCGGCACTGCGCGGCGGCACGCTGGAGATGACGGTGCCCGACAGCTCCACGCTGATGGCGCTGATCAAGCCGTTTGGCGTGCTGAACCTGCCGCTCACCTTCAACAACGAGCAAGAAGCCGACGCGGTGCTCGACGGCCCGTTCGGCCAGAAGCTGCTGGCCAAGCTGCCCGAAAAGGGCCTGGTGGGCCTGGGCTTCTGGGAGAACGGATTCAGGCACGTGACGAACTCGCGCCGCCCCATCACCAAGGCGGAAGACCTGGCAGGCCTGAAGCTGCGCGTGATCCAGAGCCCGCTGTTCCTCGACACCTTCAACGCCCTGGGCGCCAACGCCACGCCCATGCCCTTCACCGAGCTGTACTCGGCCATGGAGCAGGCCGCCGTGGACGGCCAGGAGAACCCGCCCGCCACCATCTTGTCGAGCAAGTTCTATGAGGTGCAAAAGCACCTGGTGCTGTCGCGCCACATGTACAGCGCCTGGGTGCTGCTGATGTCCAAGAAGACCTGGGACGGCCTGTCGGCGCAGGAGCAAAAGATCGTGCAAGACGCCGCGCGCGAAGCCACCCTGTTCGAGCGCAAGACCATCCGCGCGTTCAGCGAGACGGCACTGGGCGAGTTGAAGAAGGCAGGCATGCAGGTGACCGAACTCGCACCCGCCGAGCAGGCCAAGATGCGCGCCAAGCTGCAGCCGGTGCTGGCCAAGTACGCCAAGGAATTCGGTGAGGAGACCACTGGCGAGATGAACGCGGAACTCGCCAAGGTGCGGGGCGGGAAGTAATTTTCTGCTCCGCCCCACCGTTCTCTGAGGGCTGTCGAAGCGCTGCGCAAGGCTTCGACGGGCTCAGCCCGAACGGGCTGGGTCTGATCGACGCGCCGCGCAAGGCTTCTACGGGCTCAGCCCGAACGGTTTGGTGGTTCGACCTCACACATGCCCCCCTGGCGCAGCGCCCGTCCCTCCTGCTGACACACCGCGATCCATGACCAAAACACCCCGCCGCCCCTTCCGCTCCCGAGAATGGTTTGCCGACCCCGCACGCTCGGACATGACCGCGCTCTACCTCGAACGCTTCATGAACTACGGGCTCACGCCCGAAGAACTGCGCTCGGGCCGCCCCATCATCGGCATCGCGCAGACCGGCAGCGACCTGTCGCCCTGCAACCGCATCCATGTGGACCTGGCGCGGCGCGTGCGCGAGGGCATCCGCGACGCCGGGGGCATCCCGATGGAGTTTCCGGTGCACCCCATCTTCGAGAACTGCCGACGCCCCACGGCTGCGCTCGACCGCAACCTGGCCTACCTGGGGCTGGTGGAGATCCTGTACGGCTACCCCATCGACGCAGTGGTGCTGACCACCGGCTGCGACAAGACGACGCCGGCCGGCATCATGGCGGCGTCCACCGTGGACATCCCGGCCATCGTGCTCTCGGGCGGCCCCATGCTCGATGGCTGGCACGACGGCGAACTGGTGGGCTCGGGCACCGTGATCTGGCGCAGCCGCCGCCAGCTGGCCGCGGGCGACATCGACGAAGAAGAATTTTTGCAGCGCGCCTGCAGCAGCGCGCCGTCGGCCGGCCACTGCAACACCATGGGCACCGCATCGACCATGAATGCGGTGGCCGAGGCGCTGGGCCTGTCGCTGCCGGGCTGCGCCGCCATTCCGGCCCCCTACCGCGAACGCGGGCAGATGGCGTACGAGACCGGGCGGCGCATCGTGGACATGGCCTTCGAGGACCTGCGCCCTTCACGCATCCTCACCCGCGAGAGTTTTCTCAACGCGCTGGCCGTGGTCAGCGTGGCCGGGGGTAGCAGCAACGCGCAAGTGCACATCATGGCCATGGCCCGCCACGCGGGCGTGGACCTGCGCCCCGAGGACTGGACGCAGCATGCCTACGACCTGCCCCTGCTGCTGAACATGCAGCCCGCCGGCAAATACCTGGGCGAGCGCTTCTTCCGCGCAGGCGGTGTGCCGGCGCTGATGTGGGAGCTGCAGCAGGCCGGCCGCCTGCATGCAGATGCCTTGAGCGTGACCGGCAAGCCCCTGGCCCACAACCTGCAGGGCCGCGAGACGCGCGACCGCGAGGTGATCTTCCCCTTCAACGCACCGTTGATGGAAAAAGCCGGCTTTTTGGTGCTGCACGGCAACCTCTTCGACTTCGGCATCCTGAAGACCTCGGTGATCTCCGAAGCCTTCCGCCAGCGCTACCTGAACACGCCAGGCTCAGAGGGCATCTTCGAAGCGCGCGCCGTGGTGTTCGAAGGGGCCGATGACTACCACGCGCGCATCAACGACCCGTCGCTCGGCATCGACGAAGGCTGCATCCTGGTGATGCGCGGCGCGGGTCCCATCGGCTGGCCGGGCTCGGCCGAGGTGGTCAACATGCAGCCGCCCGACGCACTGATCCGCCGCGGCATCAACACCCTGCCCACGCTGGGCGATGGACGCCAGTCGGGCACGGCCGACAGCCCGTCGATCCTGAATGTCTCACCCGAAAGCGCGGTGGGCGGCGGCCTCTCATGGCTGCTCAGCGGCGACACGATTCGCATCGACCTGAACACGGGCCGCTGCGACGCGCTGGTGGCGCCCGAAGAGGTCGAGCGCCGCCGCCGCGAGCTGCCCACGCCGCCCATCCCCAGGAGCCAGTCGCCGTGGGAGGCACTTTACCGCGAGAAGACCGGGCAGCTGGTGGATGGGGCGACGCTCGACTTTGCGCTGGACTACCGGCGGATTTCGGAACACACGCCGCGGCACAACCATTGATGGGGTGGGCGATGCGTGGCCCGTGCCCTCCCTTCGGGCTGAGCTTGTCGAAGCCTTGCGCAGCGTTTCGACAAGCTCAACGTGAACGGATGGGGTGATGCAGGGATGGCATGTCGGAGGGCTGACAGCACCCACCACCGAGCCGCCGCAACGAACACCCCGAGCCCAGAACCCGAACTCTCCTCCAAGGAATTTCCATGAGCGACACCTCTGCATCCCCCCTCCCACAAAGGGGAGCGCAAGCTGCGGCCCTGCCCCGCGACATCCTCCCCGAAGACGGCCTGGCTGGCACCCTGGTCGGCCGTGCCTGGGTGCCTGGCGCTGTGCCCGGCCCGGCGGTGGTGGCGCTGCGCACTGATGGCGTGTTCGACCTGAGCCGCCACTACCCCACCATGAGCACGCTGCTCGACACCCCCTCACCCGCAGAGGCAGCGCGAGCAGCCCCCGGCCAGTACCTGTGCAGCGTGGATGACCTGCTGGCCAACAGCCACACCGGCCAAGCCGGCCAGCATGGCGTGCGCGACGCAGCCCTGCCCTGGCTGCTCGCCCCCTGCGACCTGCAGGTGGTCAAGGCCGCCGGCGTGACCTTTGCGGCCAGCCTGATCGAGCGCGTCATTGAAGAGCAGGCCCGCGGCGACGCGGCCCGTGCCCAGGGCCTGCGCAGCCAGGTGGTGGGGCTCATCGGCGAGAGCCTGGCAGACATCCGCCCCGGCTCCGAGCAGGCGATGGCCCTGAAGGCACTGCTGCAGGACAAAGGCCTGTGGTCGCAGTACCTCGAAGTCGGCATCGGCCCCGACGCCGAGGTCTTCACCAAGGCGCCGGTGCTCGCAGCGGTGGGCACGGGCGAGGAGATCGGCATCCGCGCCGATTCGGCCTGGAACAACCCCGAGCCCGAGGTGGTGCTGGCCGTCAACAGCCGTGGCGCCATCGTGGGCGCCACGCTGGGCAACGACGTGAACCTGCGCGACATCGAGGGCCGCAGCGCGCTGCTGCTGGGCAAGGCCAAGGACAACAACGCCTCGTGCGCCATCGGCCCCTTCATCCGGCTGTTCGACGCAGGCTTCGGGCTGGACCAGGTGCGCACCGAGACCGTGCACCTGCGCGTGGCGGGCACCGACGGCTTCACTTTGCGGGGCATCAACACCATGGCCAGCATCAGCCGCGACCCGGCCGACCTGGTGGCCCAGACGCTGGCCGCGCACCAGTACCCGGACGGCTTCATGCTTTTTTTGGGCACGCTGTTCGCGCCCATCGAAGACCGCGACCAGCCCGGCGGCGGCTTCACCCACAAGCTGGGCGACGTGGTCACGATCCAGAGCGCCTGGCTGGGCGCGCTGCACAACACCGTGACGCACAGCGAGACGGCGCCGCCCTGGCGCTTTGGCCTGCGCGCCTTCATCGCCAACCTGGCCGCGCGCGGGCTGCTGCAGGGCGCGGCGCTCTGAGCCTTTGAAACAACGCGAGACCGGCCGACCCCGCCATCCACGGAGACAACCTCATGCTCAACACTGTCATCGACCGCTACGTCCGGGCCATCAACCTTCTCATCGCGCTGGCGCTGGCCGCCATGGTGGTGCTGGTGTTCGGCAACGTGGTGCTGCGCTACGTCTTCAACTCCGGCATCGCCGTCAGCGAGGAGCTGTCGCGCTGGCTCTTCGTGTGGATCACCTTCCTGGGGGCGGTGGCGGCCATCAAGGAGAACGCGCACCTGGGCACCGACATGCTGGTGTCGCGCCTGTCGGTGCGCGGCAAGAAAGCCTGCATGGCGCTGGGCCACGTGCTGATGCTCTACATCACCTGGCTGTTCTTCGACGGCAGCTGGCAGCAGATGAAGATCAACTGGGATGTGGAGGCCCCGGTCACCGGCGCATCGATGGCCATCTTCTATGCCTCGGGCGTGGTGTTCTCGGTGTGCGCCGGCTTTCTGCTGACGCTGCAACTGCTGCGCGTGCTGACCGGCAAGGCGAGCGAGGACGAACTGGTGATGGTCAAGGAGTCCGAAGAGCAGGCCGAGCTCGAAGCCCTGCAGGCCGAGCTGGCGCGCGAAGACGCGGCCGCGCGGGCGCTGGGCCAGACGCCGAAGCAACGCGGCCAATAGGCAAGCACGCACGCATGAATGCATGCATGCATGCATTCACAGATGGCACATCAAAAATAACGGAGACAACACATGACCGTGCTGATTTTTCTGGGGGCCCTCATCGGGACCATGGCCCTGGGCATCCCCATCGCCTATGCGCTGCTGGCCGCCGGCGTCGCGCTGATGTGGCAGCTCGATCTGTTCGACGCGCAGATCCTGGCGCAGAACTTCATCAATGGCGCCGACAGCTTTCCGCTGCTGGCCGTGCCCTTCTTCATGCTGGCCGGCGAGATCATGAACGTGGGCGGGCTGTCGCAACGCATCGTCAACTTCGCGCTGGCGCTGGTGGGGCATGTGAAGGGCGGCCTGGGCTATGTGGTGATCCTGGCCGCCTGCCTGCTGTCGTCGCTGTCGGGCTCGGCCGTGGCCGATGCGGCGGCACTCACGGCGCTGCTGCTGCCGATGATGGTCAAGGCCGGGCACAAGAAGGAGGTTTCGGGCGGGCTGATCGCGGCGTCGGGCGTCATCGGGCCCATCATTCCGCCGAGCATCGGTTTCGTGATCTTCGGCGTGGCGGCCAACGTGTCGATCAGCAAGCTGTTCATCGCGGGCATCGTGCCCGGCATAATGATCGGCGTAGGCCTGGCGGTGACCTGGTGGTGGGTGGGCCGCAAAGAAGTGCTGGCCATGCCGGAGAAGAAGACTGCAGCCGAAGTCTGGCGCACCGCGCGGGAGTCGGTGTGGGCGCTGACCTTGCCGGTGTTCATCCTCGTGGGCCTGCGCATGGGCGTGTTCACGCCGACCGAGGCCGCGGTGGTCGCGGCGGTGTATTCGCTGTTCGTGGCCAGCGTGATCTACCGCGAGCTGCCGCTGCGCGCGCTGCTGCCCATCTTCACCACCGCGGCCAAGACCACGGCGGTGGTGATGTTCCTCGTGGCGGCGGCCATGGTGTCGTCGTGGCTCATCACCGTGGCCAACCTGCCTGCGCAGATGGTGGAGCTGCTCAAACCCTTCATGGGCAACCAGACCTTGCTGCTGATCGCGATCATGGTGCTGGTGATGCTGGTGGGCACGGCCATGGACATGACGCCCACCATCCTCATCCTGACCCCCGTGCTGATGCCTGTGATCAAGGCTGCGGGCATCGACCCGGTGTACTTCGGCGTGCTGTTCATCATCAACAACTCCATCGGCCTGGTCACGCCGCCGGTGGGCACCATCCTGAACGTGGTGGCCGGCGTGGGGCGCATGAAGATGGACGAGGTGACGCGCGGCGTGCTGCCCTTCATGGCGACCGAGTTCGCGGTGATGTTCATCATGGTGATCTTTCCGCAGACGGTGCTGGCGCCGCTGCGCTGGTTCACGGGCTAGTGCTTGGCAATGCCTTTTCCGCCCTCTCTGTCACCCACCGCCGCCACACCATGACACTCCGACTTGCAGGCAAGACCGCCTTTCTCACCGCCGCCGGCCAGGGCATCGGCCGCGCCACGGCAGTCGCCTTTGCGGCCCAGGGCGCGCGGGTGATCGCCACCGACATCAACGCTGCCGCTCTGGCCGCCCTGCAGCGCGACACAGGCTGCGAGACCCGCGTTCTGGACGTGACCCAGGCCCAGGCCGTGCGCGATGCCGCAGCGGCCGTGGGGCCGGTGGACGTGCTGTTCAACGGCGCGGGCTTTGTGCACGCGGGCACTGTGCTCGACTGCACGGACGACGAGTGGGACTTCGCTTTCGATCTGAACGTGCGCGCGCAATTTCGCACCATCCGGGCTTTCCTGCCCGGCATGCTGGCGCGCGGCGCCGGGTCCATCATCAACGTCGCGTCGGTGGCGGGCAGCATCAAGGGGGCGCCGCGGCGGTTCGTCTACGGCACCACCAAGGCGGCGGTCGTGGGCCTGACCAAGTCGGTGGCCGCCGACTTCGTGGCCCAGGGCATCCGCTGCAATGCCATCTGCCCCGGCACGGTGATGTCGCCGTCGCTGCAGGACCGCATCACCGCGCAGGCCGCGGCCACGGGCCAGAGCCTGACCGCCGTCGAAGCGGGTTTCGTCGAGCGCCAGCCCATGGGCCGCCTGGGCCGGGCCGAGGAGATCGCCGCGCTGGCGGTGTACCTGGCGAGCGACGAGTCATCGTTCACCACGGGCACCGCCCAGGTCATCGACGGCGGCTGGTCCAACTGATTTCATCTACGCTCTGCGTTTCGCGCCACCCCTCCATCCAACCCCTCACCACTACCAACCATGAAGCTGCTTCGCCACGGCCCCAAGGGCCAGGAAAAACCCGCCCTGCTGCACACCGACGGGACGGTGCGCGACCTGAGCGGCGTGCTGCCCGAGATCAGCCCCGCCACCCTGTCACCCTCTGGCCTGGCCGCGCTGGCCGCCATCGATGCCGCCACGTTGCCCGTCGTGCCCCAGGGCCGCCTGGGCGTGCCGTGGACGGGCATGCGCAAGTTCATCGCCATCGGCCTGAACTACGCCGACCACGCGGCCGAAGCCGGCATGGCCATCCCGAAGGAGCCCATCATCTTCACCAAGACGGTGGACTGCGCCGTGGGCTGCAATCACCCGGTGGTGCTGCCGCAGGGCTCGGTCAAATCCGACTGGGAGGTGGAGCTGGGCGTGGTGATCGGCACCCGCGCGCGCTACGTGAGCGAGGCGGATGCGCTGCAGCACGTGGCCGGCTACTGCACCATCAACGACATCTCCGAGCGCGAATACCAGCTCGAGCGCGGCGGCACCTGGGACAAGGGCAAGGGCTGCGACACCTTCGGCCCCATCGGGCCCTGGCTGGTGAGCGCCGACGAAGTGGGCGACCCGCAGAATCTGTCGATGTGGCTGGACGTGAACGGCGAACGCCAGCAGACCGGCAGCACCCGCACGATGATCTTCACGGTGGCGCAGTTGGTGAGCTACCTCAGCCGCTTCATGACGCTGGAGCCCGGCGACCTCATCACCACCGGCACCCCGCCGGGCGTGGGCATGGGCAAGAAGCCGCAGGCGCAGTTCCTCCAGCCCGGCGACGTGATGCGCCTGGGCATCGAGAAGCTGGGCGAGCAGGAGCAGAACGTGTTCGCGTGGGACCCGCAGCTGATCGACGGGTGACGGGTGACGGGTGACGGGTGATGGGCGCCCTGTGCGTCCCGGGCACCTCGCGCGCGGTGGGGGCAATACGGCGTTTACTGACTAAAAGTTGCCTCTTCCGCGCACTGGACAAGCGCCCGCAGCTATCAAATCAGTAGCACTCAACGCATTCATGCGCCCCGGCTTCGTTCAAAAGGCGAAGCCGTAGCGCAACTGCACGAAATCCTCGCCCGGGTTGGGCTTGCGGATGCCACCGTTGGAGACATGGCGCACGATCAGCATCAGCTCGTGCTGCCTCTGCGCACCGAAGTTGAAACCAATGCCCTGGTGGTCGGTGAAGTTGAAACGCGTGCTGAAGGTCTTGTGCCGTGTGGCGTAGTGCCCGTCGAGCACCGACAGGCCGATGCCCCCTTCCATGAACCACGCCGACCGCCCGCCGTCAAACCGCAACCGCAGCGTGGGCACCAGCGCCAGCTGGGTCCAATGCCGCCGCTCCGACGCCGCCGTACCAGCGGGCGCGCGCCAATGGGCCACGTGGGCATCCCAGTGGCCCGAGAGTTCGCCCCCCAGGAAGGAGCGGCGCCATTCCCAAGGCAATTGCACCCCCACCGATGCAAGCCCCACATCCCCGGCGGCGCGGGCGCCGTCGATGAAGATGCGGCGCTGCTCCGGCGGAGCATCCTGGGCGCTGGCGGTGGCCGATAGCACGCCGAGTGCCGAGCCCAGGACGCACAAGAGGCTCAAGCGGCGCCAAGCGCGCAAGGCTGCAGGCAAGCGGTTGTATATGGGGGATTGCTGAGTGTTCAGCGAAGAGAAAGTAGGCACAGAAACAAACTCCGGAAGCGCTGGGTTGCCGGCGGCCTGCGCAAGCCAAACCGCTCGGCACCGACCGCGAGCGGACGCAGCAACGTCCAGTCACGCGGGCGGGCAGCTTCCCGAGTTTTCTTGCAATTTTTTACCGCCTTCAACATATCGTGCCGCTACCGTGAGCACGCTCCCTGTAGGACAAGGCGCTTTTTCCGCCCGACGGGGGGCCGGGACTGAACGGCTGCGCCCCATGAGGCGCGCCACGTGATGTCAATTCGCCTCGATGCGTATCAATGCGCTACCGTGAACCGCTGCTGCACGTGCCGCGGCGTTTCCAGCTCGTCGGCAATCGCGACGGCCAGGTCGGTCACGCTGATGCCGCCGGGCGCCTCGCCATTCATCAGGGGCGCCTCGGTGCCCAGGCGGTACTTGCCGGTGCGCTCGCCCGGGGCCAGCAGGATGGGGGGCGACAGGAAGGTCCAGTCGAGCGTGTTCTCGGTGCGGATCCAGTTCAGGGCCTCGCGGGCAGCCAGGGCGCCCTGCTTCCATTCGGCAGGGAACTCCGGCGTGTCCACCAGTTGCACGCCGGGCGCCACGAACAGGCTGCCGGCGCCGCCCACCACGAGCAGGCGCCGCACGCCCGCCTGCTTGGTGCCGTCGATGATGGCGCGGGTGCCCTTGAGGAACTGGTCGTGGATGTCAGGCACCGTCCAGCCGGGGTTGTAGGCACTGACCACGGCGTCGTGGCCGGCGGCGGCCTTGGCGATCTGCGCGGCATCCTGGGCGTCGGCGGCGACCACTGTCAGCCGTTCGCGGGCGGTGAGCTTGCCGGGGTTGCGGGCGAGCACGGTCACGCGGTGGCCGCGCTGCAGCAGTTCGTCGAGCACGGCCGAGCCGACAAAGCCGGTGGCACCAATCAGGGCGATGTTCATGGAGGGTTCCTCAGGTCAGAGAGTTGGGATGCAGTGAGAATAGGGGCTTGTCAAAGCGTGCGGTAGAGGGCTTCAAATGCCTTGTGCTTGAAGCTGTACTTCACAATCAACCGCTTTTTCACCCCTACGCCTTCTTTCCATGGACGACCTCAAACGCATGGCCGTGTTCGCCGCGGTGGTGCAGCACGGCTCGATGAGCGGTGCCGCGCGCGCGCTGGGCATGAGCACTTCTGCCGTGAGCCAGCAGGTGCGCAAGCTGGAGAGCGACGGCGGCGTGACGCTGCTGCACCGCTCCACGCGCAAGCTGGCGCTCACCGAGGCGGGCCAGCGCTACCACTCCCGCTGCGCCGCCATGTGGGCGGCCGCCGAGCAGGCGCGGGCGGAGCTGGCGGCCTCACGTGATGCCCCCAGCGGCGAACTGCGCCTGTCGGCCACGGTGGGGTTTGCGCGGCACATCGCCCCGGCGCTCGGTGACCTGCTGGCCGCCCACCCGGCCCTGCGCCTGCGGCTGCTGGTGGACGACGCCACCATCGACCTCATCAATGCCCGCATCGACCTGGCGGTGCGCTACGGGCGCCTGGCCGACTCCACCTGGGCGGCGCGACGCCTGGGCAGCATGCAATGGCGGCTGTGCGCATCGCCCGCCTGGGTGGCCGCACACGGCCGGCCCGAGCACCCCGACGCGCTGCTGTCGCACAGCTGGCTGGGCTTTGCACGCGAGAACGGCGGGCTGGTCATCGACCTGCGCAGCCCTGCGGGCGAGCCCCGTGCACTGCGGGTGGAGCCGCGCATAGCCAGCAACAACCAGTTGTCGATCCAGCAGATGTGCGAGGCGGGGCTCGGCCTGGCGCTGGTGGGCAGCATGGATTCGCACGAGGCGCTGCAGGCCGGGCGGCTGGTGCAACTGCTGCCCGACTGGTCGTTCGGCACCATGGATATCTGGGCGGTGACGCCCCAGCGCGATGCACAGCCCGCCAAGGTGCGCCAGGCCATCGCGGCGCTGCAGGCCTACCTGCGGCAGGTGCCGGGGGTGGCGGACTGAAGGGGCTTCGGATGCCGCCAGGCCGCCTACCGCAGGGCAGCGACGGGGCCGCGTGGTCGAAAACCACTGGCGCCCGGACGGGGCGGTGCGGTACAAAGACAGAGGCCGCATTGACCCGCACGGCGGCTGCGCGACGTCGTTCAAGAAGGACGACCGGCGCAGGGTGCCAGCGCCCTTGCATTGGGTAGGGAAATGGGGCCCGGTCTGTATCGGCGCCGCGACGGCGGCATGCTGCAGCGCACTATTCGGGTATTGCCTGAAGATTTAGCGCACTGCGCATGCCGTTCTGCTCCTAGAATTTGTAAAAGCGCGTATCTTTTTTCTGCGCGAAGGATCCATCATGAAAGCAGTGCAGCAGGACATCGACGAGCGGACCAACCTCACCAGCACCAACAAGTTCGAGCTGCTGCTGTTTCGCCTGGGGGTGGACGCCGCCCTGGGCAAATCCGAACTCTTCGGCATCAACGTCTTCAAGATCCGCGAGATCGTGGCCATGCCCAGCATCACCCCGATCGCGGGCACCACGCCCCATTCGCTGGGTGTGGTCAACCTGCGCGGCCAGGTGATCCCGGTGCTGGACATGCCCTCCATCGTGGGTTGCAAGCCCCAGACGGGCCTGAACATCATGCTGGTGACCGAGTACGCCCGCACCACCCAGGCGTTTGCGGTCGAATCCGTGGAAGACATCGTGCGCCTGGACTGGAAGCAGGTGCTGTCGGCCGAAACCAGCGGCGCCAAGGGCAAGCTGGTGACCAGCATCGCCCGCCTGGACGGCAACACCGACGAATCGCGCTTGGCCCAGGTGCTGGACGTCGAAGCCATCCTGCAGATGGTGTCGCCATCCGACGGCCATGAGGTGACCGAGGAGAAGGTGGGCGCCAAGCTCAAGCTCAAGCCCGGCACGATGATCCTTGCGGCCGATGATTCCTTCGTGGCCCGCTCGCTCATCGAGCAGGAACTCAAGGCGCTCAAGGCGCCGTACGAGATGGTCAAGTCCGGCAAGGAAGCCTGGGACCGGCTCAACGCCATCGCCAAGAGCGCCGAGGCCGAGGGCAAGACCGTGCTCGACCGCGTCGCCATGGTGCTGACCGACCTGGAAATGCCGGAGATGGACGGTTTCACGCTCACCCGCAACATCAAGCAGGACGCGCGTTTCCATGGTCTGCCGGTGGTGATCCACTCGTCCCTGTCGGGCTCTGCCAACGAAGACCACGTGCGCAGCGTTGGCGCCGATGGCTACGTCGCCAAGTTCGTGGCCGAAGACCTGGCCGAAACCATCCGGCGCGTGTTGCCCAAGTAAAGATCGGCGTGTGCCGTCCGGCGCACTTTTGCGGCCGGCCGGACTCTCATTTAAGGCATTTTTAGCAGCCAGCGCTGGCCCAGCAAGCGCTGGCTGCTATGCATTTTGACGATCGCGTCGTCGATACTGTCAACCTGTGGCGAGCGGCAGGGGAAACTGTCCTACCTGCAGGATCGCCGTCCGGTCAACCAAACCCCGCCTCCGAACGCTAAAGTTACAACGCGTAAACACGCAGTCCGCGAATTTGTAACACCCCGCCGGGGTGCTTTTCGGGGGCTTTACGAGCAGGTCGGAACGCCCACGCCCTGCCGGGGGTCTGAACAGTATGAAAAACACATTCGCCCGCATCATTTCCATCGCGGTCCTGGGCGCCGCAGCGACCGGGTGCGCCACTGTCCCGGGCGACCCGTACTACGAGCCCGCCTACCAGCAGCAACCGGGCTACATCTACAACTCGCAGCCCGTCTATTCGAGCCCGCCGCCGGTCTACCCTGCGTACCCCGCGTACTCCGCACCACCCGCGGCCATCTACTACGGCGGGCGCGACCGCGACGACCGCTGGGAGCGTGACCGCAACCGCAACGACTGGCGTGACCGCGAACGCGACCGTGAGCGCATGGAACGTGAACGCGAACGGGACCGTGCCGAGCGTGAACGCGCAGCCCGCGACCGCCGCGACCAGCAGGCCCGCGATGCCGACCGCCGCCAGCGCGACCGTGACCAGGCGATCCGCGAGCAGGCCGAGCGTGACCGCCGCGCCGCCGAAGATCGCCGCAACCGCGAGTCCCGCCCCGGCCGCATGGCACCCGACAGCTACACGCCAGCCCCTGGTGACTGGCGTGCACGCCAGGGCATCAACAACCCTGACAAGCCTTGATGCTGGGCTCTTGGAGTAAGGATTATGAGTCGGCGTACCACTTTGACTCAATACTTGATCACCTGCGCTATTTTTTTGAGTTTTAGCGTAGGTGCTCAGGTGATGCGTTGCACCGACGCTCGCAGCGGTAAGGTTACTTACACTGACGGTGCTTGTTCAAGCGGAACGGACGCTTACGAGGTTGAATCTCGAAAAACGCCTGAGGAACTAAGACTTGAGCGAGAGCAAGCTGCAGTTGCAATTGAGCGCAAACGCGCAGCATTGCGCGCAGAGCTGGATGCCGCCAAGCAGGAAAACCAAAATACCACTTCTGGGCACAATCTGCCAAACATTAAGCCCAATTATGCTCACTCTAGAGAATGCGCGCGTTCAAGGCGAAATCTAGACATTATTGCAAGTGAGGCAAGTAATGGATCCTACGAGCAGAATGTGCGACTCGATACAGCGCAGCGACAAGTTAATTTTGACTGTCTCGGGCCAGCAGATTTTGCAGAAATAGAGAAGGCCCGTGCCGCGAACTCTACCCAAGCTACACCGCCGTTAGTGATTCACAACCGACGCCCAACGCCAGTGCCACCTGTAGTCCGCACTGGCAAAATTGTAAACTGCAATGTTTTTCGCTGCTACGACAATCAAGGAAATGTGATTCCAAGATAGATTTTGGTTATTTCAAACCTTTCTCGACCGTTGGATAGCGCAACACCAGCCCCAGCTCCTGGCGCATGCGCCGGTTGTAAAGCCGGCGCGATTCGCTCATGAAGCTCAGCAGCATCACCGACAGTTGTTCCTGCGCGGCGCTGCGCGCCACGCGCGCCGGGCGCGGCAGGCCGTACAGGTCGGCCGCCAGGTCGAAGTAGTCGCCCATCTTGAGCTCCGTCTGGTCGCTCACGTTGTAGATGCGCTGTGGCCGGCCGCGCCACAGAGCGGCCAGGCAGGCGCGCGCCAGGTCGTCGGCATGGATGTGGTTGGTGAACACGTCGTCCTCGGGCACCAGCACCGGGGTGCCGCGGCGCAGGCGGGCTTCGGGCGTGCCACCTTCCCGGTCGGGGGCGTAGATGCCCGGAATGCGCAGCACGCTGGCCCGCACGCCCGCACGGCCCAGGTGGCGCACTGCCCGCTCGGCATTCACGCGCCGCTGCGCGCGTGGCGTGCCGGGGGCCACGGCCCGGGTCTCCGGCACCAGGGCACCGCCGCAGTCGCCGTACACCCCGGTGGTGGATGCATACACCAGCGATGTAGGCAGGCTGCGCAGGCGCAATGCGCGGGCCAGGGCCACCGTGCGCGGATCACGCCACCAACCCTGGCCGCCGGCACCTTCACCGGGTGGCGGCGCCAGGTGCAACACCCGCGTGGCAATGCCCGACAGTCGCCGGAGCGTGGCCGGGTCGTCCAGGTTGCCGCGCAGCGGGCGAATGCCCTGGGCGCGCAAGGCCGCGGTGCGCTCGGGGCTCGACGTGAGCGCCAGCACATGCATGCGCCCCGCGCCGGGGCCGGTGTGCAGTTGGCGCGCCACGCGTTGACCCACGTCACCGCAGCCCACGATCAGCAGGCGCTCGCGGCGAAAACGCGCCGGCAGGGCGCCAAGGGGGTTTTGGTTTGAAGGCAAAATCGGTCCGTTTACTCAGCCGGGTGAATGCGAAGAACACCGGTTTGTGAAGAAGTACGTTCCCAAGGATACCCACAAGATGACCAGCGCCGAGACCGCGAGCCCCAGAGCCTTCCAGATCACCGTCCAGCCCAGCGGCCGCGCTTTCACCGCCAACGCCGGCGAAGCCATCCTGGCCGGCGCCATCCGCAGCGGCGTGGGCCTGCCCTATGGCTGCAAGGACGGCGCCTGCGGCTCGTGCAAGTGCAAGAAGATCAGCGGTGCCGTGCACCATGGCGAACACCAGTCCAAGGCGCTCACGGCCGACGAAGAGGCCGCCGGCCTGGTGCTGACCTGCTGCGCCGAGCCGCTGACCGACGTGGTGCTGGAGTCGCGCCAGGTCACCGACGAGAGCGCCTACCCCATCAAGAAGATGCCGGTGCGCGTGTCCACCCTCACCAAGGCATCTCACGACGTGATGCAGGTGCGCCTGCAGCTGCCTGCGGCCGACACCTTCCGCTACCACGCGGGGCAGTACATCGAATTCATCCTGCGCGACGGCGCGCGCCGTGCGTACTCGATGGCCAACGCGCCGCACACGCAGGCCGAGGCGCCCGGCGTGGAGCTGCACATCCGCCACATGGCGGGCGGCAAGTTCACTGACCACGTGTTCGGCGCGATGAAGGAAAAGGAAATCCTGCGGGTCGAAGGCCCGTTCGGCAGCTTCTTCCTGCGCGAGGACTCCGACCGCCCCATCGTGCTGCTGGCATCGGGCACGGGCTTTGCGCCCATCAAGGCGCTCATCGAGCACATGCAGTTCAAGGCCATCACCCGCCCCACGGTCCTCTACTGGGGCGGGCGCCGTCCGGGCGATTTGTACATGCACGACTGGGTGTTGGCCCGCGCGGCCGAGATGCCGCACCTGACCTATGTGCCCGTGGTGTCGGACGCAGAGCCCGACGACGGCTGGACGGGCCGCACGGGCTTTGTGCACCAGGCCGTGCTCGATGATTTTGCCGACCTCTCGGGCCACCAGGTGTATGCCTGCGGCGCGCCCATCGTGGTCGAGTCTGCGCGCGACAGCTACAGCGCGCACCGCGGCCTGCCGCCCGAAGAGTTCTATGCGGACTCTTTTACGTCCGAAGCCGACAAGCATGGGACGCCCCCCTGAGGCGCTGCACGCCTTCCCTCCCGAGGGAGGACGCACCCGGTGGACTGGCGCAGCCAGACCCACGGGTCCACTGGCCCGGGCCGTGACCGCTTCTCGGGCCGGGGATGCTGTCGAGCAACACCGTGGACCATTGAAATGACCAGGCTGCGCCGTGCGCTGCAGGGCGCGGGCTCCACGGTCACGGTTCTGTGCATGGCCGTGCTGATGGTGCTGGGGGCCGGGGAATGGGCCACGCGCAATGAGCTCGATAGCCAATGGGACAACCTGCGCCGCTCGGCCGAAGTGCAGGCGCTGGCGCTGCGGGGCGTGGCCACGCGGTACAGCTACCTGCCCTTCACCGCCGCGCAGCAGCCGCTGGTGGCGCAGTTGCTGCGCAACCCCAGTTCGCCGCAGGTGCGCGAGGCTGCCAACGCCTATCTGCAGACCGTCAACACCCGCGCGGGCTCCGACACGCTGTACGTGATGGATGCCCAGGGCATGACCCTGGCGTCGAGCAACTGGGACACCCCGAGCAGTTTCGTCGACCAGAACTACGGCAACCGCCCGTATTTTCGCGACGCGCTGCACGGGCTGACAGGCCGCTTCTACGGCGTGGGCAAGACCACGGGCGAGCCCGGCCTCTTTGCGTCCGCACCTGTGCAGCAGGCCGACGGCAAGGTAATCGGCGTGGTGGCCGTGAAGGTGCGCATGCAGCCCATCGTGGACACCTGGTCGCAGCTGCGGGACCCGGTGTTCGTGGCCGACGAGCGCGGCATCGTGTTCCTCGGCTCGGTGGCGCCCTGGCTCTACAAGACCACCCGGCCACTGCCGCCCGACGCAGTGCAGCAGGTGCAGCACGACGAGCAGTACGGCGCGCAATGGTCGCCAGAGCCGGTGCCCTGGAAGCTGGAGCTGCCTGCCGACCAGCCCGGCGGGCAGCTGCGCGTGCCGGACACCGGCAAGGAATACCTGGCCTACGAGGAGCCCCTGCCCGACCTGGGCTGGTCGCTGACCATCACGGCCGACAGCAAGGTGGTGGCTGCGGCCCGCCAGCAGGCCTGGGCGCTGGCCAGCCTGGCGTCGGGCCTGCTGGTGCTGGGCGCGCTCTACTGGCAACTGCGCGAGCGGCGTTTGGCCGAGAATCGCCAGGCGCGCATCGAGCTGGAGCAGCGGGTGCACGAACGCACCCACGCGCTGCAGCAAGCCCAGGCGTTCCGCCAGTCGATGGAAGACTCGCTGCTGGTGGGCATGCGGGCACGCGACCTGGAAGGCCGCATCGTCTATGTGAACGCCGCCATGTGCGACATGGTGGGCTACACGGCCGCCGAGCTCATCGGCCAACGGCCGCCCTACCCCTACTGGCACCCCGACGACCTGGACCGCCACTGGAACGACGTGGACACGGTGCAGGCCGGCAAGGCATCGCCCCAGGGCCGCGAGAACCGGCTGCGGCACCGCAACGGCTCGGACGTGCACACCATGTTCTACACCACGCGGCTCATCGACGGCAGCGGCCACCACATCGGCTGGATGAGCTCGGTGGTGGACATCACCGCGCAAAAGCGGGCCGAAGAACAGCAGCAGCAGCGCGAAGCCCAGCTGCAGCGCGTGCAGCGCGTGATCACCGTGGGCGAGATGGCCTCCACCCTGGCGCACGAGCTCAACCAGCCGCTGGCGGCCCTGGTCAACTACGCGGCCGCCGCCAAGTCGCTCGCAGCACAGGGCAAGGCCGAGCTGCTGAACGACACCCTGGCCGCCCTCTCGGCCCAGGCACTGCGCGCGGCCGACATCGTGGGCCGCATCCGCCGCTGGGTGCGGCAGCACCCCGAGGCGCGCGAGCCCTGCGACTTGAACGCCGCGGTGGACCAATCCCTGGCCCTGCTGCTGCGCGCCGAGGCCCGCCGGCACGGCGTGGCCGTGCGGCTGGACCTGGCCCACGGGCCGGTGCAGGTGAGCGCCGACCGCGTGCTGCTGGAACAGGTGGTGCTGAACCTGGGCCTGAACGCACTGCAGGCCATGCAGTCGCATGCCGCGCCGCGTGCGGGGCACGAGTTGCTGCTGCGCACCACCACCGAAGCGGGCCGCGCGTCCCTGCAGGTGCTGGACCGCGGGCCGGGCCTGGCGCCTGAAATCGCCGACCGCCTGTTCGAACCCTTCTTCACCACCCGCTCCGACGGCCTGGGGCTGGGCCTGAACATCTGCCGCTCCATCGTCGAGAGCATGGGGGGCGAGCTGCTGGCCCGCAACCGCGAGGGCGGCGGCGCAGTCTTCGAGATCCGGCTTCCCCTGCACACCGCGCTCCTGCCCAACGAATCGCCATGATCGACCACCACGTCACCACCACGACCACCACGGCAACCCCCGACGCACCGGTATTCCATGTCTACATCGTGGACGACGACGAAGGCGTGCGCCATTCGCTCGCCGCACTGCTGCTGGCCGGGGGCCATGTGGCCGAGCCTTTCGAGAGCGGGGCCGACTTTCTGGCCCGCGCCGACATGTCGCGCCCGGGCTGCGTGCTGCTGGACCTGCGCATGGACGGCATGAGCGGGCTGCAGGTCTTCGACGCCATGCGCCAGCGGGGCACCGTGCTCAAGACGGTGTTCCTGTCCGCGCACGGCGAACTGGCCTCGGCCGTGGCCGCCGTCAAGCAAGGTGCCGTGGACTGGCTGGAAAAGCCCTGCGACGAAGCCACCCTGCTGGCGGCGGTGCACCGCGCCGCGACCATGTCAGAGGAAGTGGCTGCCCACACGCAGCGGCACGCCTTGCTGCTGGAGCGGTGGAACGCCCTGAGCCCCCGCCAGCAGGAGGTGGCGCGCCTGCTGGCCACCGGCATCAGCAGCAAGGAGGCCGCCCGCGCCATGGCCCAGCGCGACCCGGAGCGCCCCATCGACCCACGCACCGTGGACACGCACCGCTCGGCCATTTTTCTCAAGCTGGACATCCGCTCGTCGCACGAACTGGGCATGCTGGTCGAGGACCTGGGGCTCTCCAGGACCCCGTCCTGACCCCAAAAAACGCCCCACCCGAAGGTTTTCGTAAGCCTTCTTACGATTTTTTTGCACAATGGCATCCATGAACCGCAGAAACATCCTCATCGCCAGCGCCGCCCTCACCGCGGCTTTCTCCTCCCACATCGCGCTCGCGCAGGACTCGGGCCAGCCCATCCGGCTGATCGTGCCCTACGCAGCGGGCGGCCCCATCGACGTGACGGCCCGTGCGCTGGCCGAGCGCGTGCGCGACTCGCTGGGAACCGTGATCATCGACAACAAGGGCGGCGCGGGCGGCAACATCGGTGCCGACGCCATCGCCAAGGCCGCGCCGGACGGCCTGACCATCGGCATCTCCGCCACCGCCACGCACGCCGTCAACCCCTGGCTGTACACCAAGATGCCGTACGACGCCGCCAAGGACTTTGCGGGCATCACGCAGATGGTGCGCGTGCCCAACGTGCTGGTCATCAACGCCGCCAAGGCAGAGCAGCTCAAGATCCACACCGTGGCCGACCTGATCGCCTACGCCAAGGCCAACCCGGCCAAGCTCAACTACGGCAGCGGCGGCAACGGCAGCGCGGGCCACCTGGCGGGCGAGATGTTCAAGCAGCGCGCCGGCATCTTCGCGCTGCACATCCCCTACCGCGGTGCCAACCCCGCACAGCTGGCCCTGCTGGGCGGCGAGGTGGACTTCAACATCGACAACCTGGCCGCCGCCGCGCCCAACATCCGCGCGGGCAAACTCAAGGCCCTGGCCGTGACCTCGCTGGACGCCTCGCCCTCGCTGCCTGGTGTGCCGCCGCTGTCTGCCACCTTCAAGGGCTTCTCCATCGACACCTGGTGGGGCCTGGTGGCGCCTGCAGCCACGCCCAAGCCCATCATCGACAAGCTGAACAAGGCTTTCGTGGCGGCCCTGAACACGCCCGAAACCAAGACCCGCTTCGCCGCACTGCTGGCCGAGCCGGTGAGCACCACGCCAGCGCAGTTCGACAGCTTCATGGCCGCGGAGCGCGCCAAGTACCAGCAGGTCGTGAAGGCGTCGGGCGCCAAGGTGGATTGACCGCGCCGGGCGCGTGGCGCCCTGGCTGTCTCAGGAAATGAAACGGCCGTCTCGGGTGAGCATCGAAATGTCGGTAAACGATGTCCCGAGGCGCTTGCCGCCCCGGTAGTCCAGCTTGTAGTCGCCATAGGCCAGCGGGGCCTCCTGCAAGGCATCGGCCACCGCGGCCGCGGTGGCCGCCCCTTTGGTTCTACCCAGGGCGTCGGCAAAGGCGCGGCCCAGCAAAAAGCCCTGGTAGGTCATGTAATTCTTGGGCACCGCCGACGCAGCGATGGCGGTGTCGTAGTCGCGCGCCAGCGGGCTGAGGGTGGAAAACGGGTTCGGCACCACCTGCGACACGATCAACCCCGACGCACTGCTGCGCACCGAATCCACGAGCCCGGGCGTCGCGCCCTGCGACAACAGGTAGATCGAACCGGGAAACACATGGGCCTGGTGCAATCGTTCGAGCAGGACTTTCACGCCCGCGCCCGCATACACCATCACCAGAAAACTCGCCCGAGAATCCAGGAAGGCTTTGAGCACCGCGTCGGCATTGGAGCCATCGGGCGCCGCAGCGATCGAGCCTTTGAATTCGAGCTTGTTGTCCTGCGCTGACAGGCGCGCACTGTCGACCCACGAAGCGCCTGCGGGCACGTCGGTGTGCACCACGAACACGCTCTTGTGCGAGATGGTGGCGCCATGCCGCACCATGTTCCTGACCTCGTCGCCGTAGCTGGCGCACGAGAAGAATGTGAACTCCTGCTTGATTTTGCGCACGCTGTCGTCGCCGGTCAGTGCAAAGAGCGGCACCCGCTTTTCCTCGCAGTACGGCATCACGGCCTTGGCGACGCCCGTGCCGGCCACGCCGATGATCGCGGCCACTTTTTCCTGCTCCACCAACCGCTTGGCATTGGTCAGGGCGGCCGGGCCGTCGAGCTTGTCGTCGAGCGTGATCAGCTCGATCTGCCGCGCCGGACGGCCTCGGTTGGCATGATCGAACGCGGCCTTGATGCCCTGGGTGTACATGCCACCCATCTCGCCGAAATTGCCCGACAGTGCAACCGTCTGGCCGATGCGTACGACCTCTGCAGCTCTCACGTTCCGGCCGATCACGGACAGCGGAGCCAGTAATGTGGATTGAACCAATGCGCGGCGACCGAGTGACATGGTGCGGTGACCTCCTGTGCTGATGGGAAACTGCCAGGCAATGACAGAAAATCAGTATGCAGCACTCGGAATAATCAGAAAAATGATTCGCCAGCCCAGAGGCCATACGATTTTCCGCACAGAACCAGCGGGTCCATTCACTCTATGCAACGCATGCTTCTGGGCGTTTCGCCCCATTAATTCCGACCCCGACGGAGTGCAATATTCCGAACAAAAATAACGTCGAAAAATTAATAACAACAGAAAATCACTGGCGCTTATTGAAATGCGGCATTTAATGCACCACCGAAAGCAATCCCGCAGTGCCCCGGCGCTGACATTCGAATATGCGTGCAGTGCGGGGGAGTGCGGAGCAGTGATCAGGCGACAGGCTGGACGGGCCCTTCGTGCACCGCATCCATGGGATGAAAAACGCCTCTGCCGCTTTTCCATCGGGCGCAAGCAGCTATTAAATCAATAGCAAATCATTCCATCACGAATGCACTACGCCGTGCGGCGAAACTGCCGCCGGTAGGCCGAGGGCGCTATGCCCACGCCCGCCGAGAAGTGCTGCCGCAGCGAGACGGCCGAGCCGAAGCCGGCCTCGGCGGCCACGGCCTCGATGGACTGGTCGCTGCCCTCTAGCAGGCGCTGCGCGAGGGCGATGCGCTGGTTCTGCAGCCACTGGCCCACGGTGGTGCCGGTGGACTGCCGAAAACGCCGGGTGAAGGTGCGCGGGCTCATCACCGCGCGCTCGGCGAGGGATTCGAGCGTGTGGGTGTGGTGCAGGTGCTCGCCCAGCCACTGCAGCAGCGGCGCCAGCCGGTCGCCACGCACCGACGGCGCCACCGGCTGCTGGATGTACTGCGCCTGCCCGCCCTGGCGGTGCGGGGCGACCACCATGCGGCGCGCGGCGCGGTTGGCCACCTCGGCGCCGTGCTGCTGGCGCAGCAGGTGCAGGCAGCAGTCGATGCCCGCAGCCGTGCCGGCCGAGGTGAGCACCAGGCCATCCTCCACGTACAGCACCTCCGGGCGCGGCAGCACGCGGGGGTAGCGCCGCGCAAACTCCTGCGCCAGCGCCCAGTGCGTGGTGGCGGCACGGCCGTCGAGCAGTCCCGCCTCGGCCAGCACAAAGGCGCCCAGGCACAGCCCCACGATGCGCGCGCCGCGGCGGTGTGCCGCCTGCAGCGCCGCCAGCAAAGCAGGTGGCGCCGGCGCCAGGTCATCGCGCCAGGACGGCACCACGATGATCTGCGCGCGCCGCAGTGCCACCAGGCCATGGTCCACGTGGATACCAAAACCCGCCGAGGTGCGCAGCGGCCCGCGCTCCACGCCACACACCACCAGCCGGTAGCGGTGCGCGCCCTCGGCCGTGCGGTCCTCCCCAAACACCAGGCAGGGCACCGACAGGTGAAACGGGCTGATGCCGTCGAAGGCCACGACGGCCACGGTGTCCGGGGCGGGCGACGAAGCGGGCAGCGGGGAAGACGCAGCAGAGGCAGGCATGATGGCCCGATTCTATCGATGCATGTCAATCCAGCCACTTTTGGTGGACAGCCCAAGCGCGAACAATCACCTCGTTCCCGAACGGCAATCCCAAACTATTCTTCATCCACCCAGGACCGTGACCATGACCTCTGCCAACACCGCCCCCCGCCGCGCCTTGATCGTCATCGACGTGCAAAACGAGTATTTCGCGGGCGGCAACCTGCCCATCGAATACCCGCCCGTTGCCGACACCCTGCCCAACATCGCCCGCGCCATGGACGCCGCCCACGCCGCCGGCGTGCCGGTGGTGGTGGTGCAGCACACGGCGCCGACCGGTGCGCCCGTGTTCGACAAGGCCACCGACCGTTGGCAACTGCACCCCGAAGTGGCCCGCCGCCACGCCGACCACCGCATCGAAAAGAGCATGGCCAGCGCCTTCACGAACACCGGCCTGGCCGAGTGGCTGGCCGAGCGCGACATCGACACCCTCACGGTGGCGGGCTACATGACGCACAACTGCGACGCCAGCACGATCTACGAAGCCTCGCACCGCGGGCTGTCGGTGGAGTTCCTGGCCGATGCGACGGGCGCCCTGCCCTACGCCAATGCCGCGGGCCGCGCGAGCGCTGAAGAGATCCACCGGGTGTTCAGCGTGGTGTTCCACAGCAACTTTGCCGCAGCCGTGTCCACGGCCGACTGGATGGCCGCGGTGCAGGCGGGCACGGCGCTGGCCAAGGACAACGTGTTTGCGTCCAACCAACGCGCGCGGCAGGGTTGAACCCCTGAGTCGCCGGCGGCGCCCGCCCCCAGGGCGACACCACCTGCGGCTTGCCGGCTGCTCTCGGCAGAGCCGATCAGCGCGACCAGTGGGCGGCTACAGCCCTTCGCACCACGCGGCCGACAGCCGCTCGATGCGCTGATCCTGCACCGCCGCCAGCCACTCAGGGTGGACTTGGCGGGGCGCGATCTCGGCCAGGGGCAGAAGCACGAACGCGCGTTCCTGCAGGCGCGGGTGCGGCACGGTCAGCGTGGGCGTGTCGATCGCCTGTTCGCCAAAAAACAGGATGTCCAGGTCCAGCGTGCGGGGTGCGTTGCGGTAGGGGCGCTCGCGGCCGGCGGCCGCCTCGATGGCCTGCAGCGCGCTCAGCAAGGCGTGGGGGGCCAGGGCAGTGCGCACGGCGACCACCGCGTTGTGATAGTCCGGGCCCGTGGCGTCCACCGGCGCGCTGCGGTACAGCGACGATGCGCGCAGCACCTGCGTGCCTGGCAAGGCATGGATGGCACGGGCGGCTGCGCCCAGGGCGGCGGCGGCATCGCCCAGGTTGGCACCCAGGCCGATATAGGCCGTGGAAGCGGATTGGTCGTCAGGCCGCAGCGCAGGCGCTGCGCCGCTCTGCGGTGCCGGGGTCATCGGGGTCTGCGCCGTGGGTTGTCTTGTGGCTGCCGCACCCACCGCATCGCGGCGGCAGGGCGCGGGGGCCATGCCGATCAGGCGTCCTGCTCGGGGCCGGGGACGGAGCTGCTGGCACTGCCGTCGCCCACGGGCTTGCGGCGACGGCGGCGGCGCTTCTTGGGGGCGGCTGCTCCGTCGGCCGTGAACTCGCCGGCGCCGTCACCGGCATCGGCTGCGTCGGCATCGCCGCCCTCGCGGGGGGCCGCGGCGGGTGCAGGGGCGGGTGCAGGTGCCGGGCGCGGCACGCGTTTGACCACCGCCTGCTGGGCTTTCTGGCGGGTCTTTTGCTCTTCTTTGGCCTGGTCCATCAGGTCTTCGCGGCGCTCGTCGTCGGCGCCCTGGAAGTCCTGCCACCACTCCGCCAGGGCCTCCTCCACCTCGCCCACATCGGCGCGCAGGCGCAAGAAGTCGAAGCCCGCGCGAAAGCGCGGCTGGATCACCATGCCGAACGGCGTGCTGCCCACGCGCTTTTCAAAGCGGGGCTGCATGACCCAGATCTCGCGCATGTCTGCGGCCAGCTTGCCGCGGCCCGACACATCGCCGATGCGCTTGTCGAACACATCGTCGATGGCGTCCTGCAGCGCAGGCAGCGGGTGCTGGCGCTGGGCCAGGCGCTCCGTCCAGCTCTTGCGCACGTCTTCCCACAGCACGCAGGCCAGCAAGAAGCTCGGGGCCACGGGCTTGCCTTCGTTCACACGGCGGTCGGTGTCCAGCAGCGCGGCCTTCACGAACGGGGTGTCGGCGCGCTCCACCGCCACATCCAGCAACGGGTAGATGCCCTTGGCCATGCCCAGCTTGCGCAGTTGCTCCACGCTCGCGATCGAGTGGCCCGTCTGCAGCAGCTTGAGCATCTCGTCGAACATGCGGCTTTGCGGCACGTCGGCCAGCAGGGTCTGCGACTCCACCAGGGGGGCGGCGGTCTTGGCCTCGATGGTGAAACCCAGGCCGCTGAGCTTGGCCGCAAAGCGCACCGCGCGGATGATGCGCACCGGGTCTTCGCGGTAGCGCGTGGCCGGGTCGCCAATCATGCGCAGCGTCTTCTTCTTCGCGTCCTGGATGCCCTTGTGGTAGTCCACCACGATCTGGCTGACCGGGTCGTAGTACATGGCGTTCACCGTGAAGTCGCGGCGCGTGGCGTCTTCGTCCTGCGGGCCCCAGACGTTGTCGCGCAGCACGCGGCCCGATGCGTCCACGGCATGCTGCATGCCCGCCAGGGCCGCCCTGGAGGTCTTCTCGTTGCCGCTGACCTGCTGCCCTGCGGCGCTGTTGTCCAGGTAGGCGCGGAAGGTGGAGACTTCGATCACCTCATGCTCACGGCCCCGGCCGTGCACCACGTGCACGATGCGAAAACGCTTGCCGATGATGAACGCGCGCCGGAAGAGACCCTTGACCTGCTCGGGCGTGGCGTTGGTGGCCACGTCGAAGTCCTTGGGGCGCAGGCCCAGCAGCAGGTCGCGCACGGCGCCGCCCACGATATACGCCTCGTAGCCGGCCTGCTTGAGCGTGGCCACGACCTCGGCAGCCCGGCGGTCCACCAGCTCGGGGTTGATGCCGTGCACCGTGGCGGGCACCTCTTCGCGCTTGCCGAAATGGGGCTTGCCGCCCGAGGTGCCGGGGGTCGATTTGCCCAGCAGTTTGTCAATGAACTTCTTGATCATGGGTCAGCGAGTGAAGCAAAAGGTCTGGCGCTGGCGCGCGGGTGTCAGGAAGCAGCGTCCTGGCTGGCTTCAGTCTGGGGGAACAGGTCCAGTATGCGCCAGCCGCGCTCCTGGGCCAGCGCGCGCAGGCGCGGGTCGGGGTTGGTGGCCACGGGGCGGTTCACCTTCTCCAGCAGGGGCACGTCGTTCATGGAGTCGCTGTAGAACGTGCTGTCCACGTCCGCCCAGCCGAGCTGGCGCGCGGCCAGCCACTCTTCCATGCGGCGCACCTTGCCTTCGCGCATGGTGGGCACGCCGTCGATCTCGCCGGTGTACCAGCCACTGAGCGGGTCGCGCGCCAATTGCACGGCCAGCAGCGCATCGTCGGCGACGCCGAGCGCATGGGCGATGGGGCGGGTCACGAACTCGTTGGTGGCGGTGACGATGAGCACGGTGTCGCCCGCAGCCTGGTGCCGGCGGATCAGGTCGCGCGCCTGGGGCTTGATGGCCGGGCCGATCACCTCGCGCATGAACTGCGCATGCGCGGCCGCCGAAGCCTCGGGCCCGCGCAGGCGCACGGCCTCGGTCGCAAAGCGCACGTAGTCGTGCACGTCGAGCGTGCCGGCCTGGTAGTGCGCATAGAACTCGCCGTTGCGCCGCGCGAACTCCACCGGGTCGTTCCAGCCGATGCGGATGGTGAACTCGCCCCACTCGTAGTCGGAGTCGAGCGGGAGCAGCGTGTGGTCGAGGTCGAACAGCGCAAGCCGCAGGGGGCGGGTGTCAGAGGTCATTCAGGTTCACAAAAGGCAAGGAAGGACGCGTCATCATTCCGATTCGAGCATCGTTTTGAGCAGGGGGATGGTGATCGCCCGCTGGGTGCGCAGCGCAAACGCATCGAGCTGGTCGAGCAGCAGCATCAGGCTGCCCAGGTCGCGCGAGAAGCGGTTGAGCATGTAGTCCATCACGTCGTCGCCCAGGAACACGCCGCGGGCGTCGGCCTCCTGGCGCAGCACCGAGCGGCGCTCGGACTCGCCCAGCAGCTGCAGTTGGAACACATGGCCCCAGCCCAGGCGGCTGCGCAGGTCGTCGCGCAGGGGCAGGTCGGCCGGGGGCAGGTTGCCGGCGGCCAGCACCCAGCGCTGGCTGCCGCTGGCCGGGCTGATGGCGTTGACGAACCAGTTGAACGCCGTGGCCTGCTGGGCGGTGTCGTACAGATGCACGTCGTCCATGACGATGGCGGCCCAGTCTTCGTTGAAGTCCGGCGGCTCGGCCACCGACGGGTCGAGCCAGCCGACGCTGGCGCCCTGCTCCCGGAGGGACTGGCGCACCGCCTTGAGCAGGTGGGTCTTGCCGCTGCCGGGCTCGCCCCACAGGTAGGTGGGCACGGGCGACCGGGTGGCCAGGCTGCTGCCGTCCCCGGCGGCCAGGCGCAGGTGCTGCAGCGCGGCCTCGTTGGGGCCGGCGAAGAAACGGGCCAGGGTGGGCCCCGTGGCCAGGCCGATGTCCAGCGCCAGCTGCTTCATCATGCGCGGCACCCCCCCGGCCGGGCCAGGCCAGCGGTGGCGGGTGCAGGAGCGGCGGACAGGTATGGGATCGGCAGCGGCATCACAGGTGAATTGGAAGGTGCCTGACCCTAGAGCAACGGAGCAACTACGGCGGGCACCGCGGACAAGAGGCTGGGGCGCGGGGTCGCCCCGATCCGACATCGCAAGGACGGGGGGCGACAGTGAGCGGGATTTTAGACTGCCGCCAACCGGCTTCGGGCGGCCGCCAGCGTTCCGGGCCCGGACGGCGGCGCCGGAGGGCTTGTGCGTCCTGCCCGGGGCACCCTGTCAATGGTGCCAAACCCCGAGCCGGTGGGCCCGGGCGCCCTCTGGTCGCGGGTTCGCGCCGCCTTCAGGCGAGTGCTTCCCACCGCCCGGTGCGCTCGGACTGCCAGAGCGCGTCGATCACCCGCGCCTGGGCCACCACGTCGTCGATGCCCTGGGCCTGCGGGGCCGCACCGTCCCGCACGCGGCGCGAGAAGGCCTCCACCTGCAGCTGGTACTGGTCGCAGGCTGGCAGGGTTTCGGTGGTGATGCTGCTGCCGTCCAGCAGGCCGCCCTCGTCCAGCGCCAGGCGCATCTCGCCACCGCGCACCGCGTTGAAGGGAATGAAGAGCTCGATGCGGCCGCGCGTGCCCACCACCTGCACCCGCTGGTAGCGCACGCTCTGCGTCGACACGGTGAAGCTGGCCTGCCGGCTCGCGCCAAAGTCCAGCAGCGCGCTGGTCAGGCGGTCGGTGCCCAGCGCCGGGTCGCGGTCCACCAGGGCGACGGCGCGCTGCGGCTCCGCCTCGAACAGGTAGCGCCCGGCCAGCACCGCGTAGCAGCCGATGTCGTACAGCGCCCCGCCGCCGATGCCCGGCTGGTTGCGGATGTTGTGCGGGTCGTCGTTGAAGTACGAGAAGAACACCTGCACCGCCTGCGGCGTGCCGATGCGGCCGGCCCGCACCAGCTCGCGCGCGCGGTGCCACTGCGGGTGGTGGCGCACCATGAAGGCCTCTTCGATGTGCACCTGGCCTGCAGCGGCGCGCAGGGTGCCAGCCTCGGCCGCGCTCAGCGCCACGGGCTTCTCGCACAGCACATGCTTGCCGGCGGCCGCGGCCTGCAGGGTCAGCGGCACATGCAGGTGGTTGGGCAGCGGGTTGTAGATGGCCTCGATGGCCGGGTCGGCCAGCAGCTCTTCATAGCTGCCATACGCCTGGGCGATGCCCAGTTGCTGCGCCGCCTGCCGGGCCGCTGGCAGCGTGCGCGAGGCGATGCCGCGCAACTCCACCAGCGGGCTCGCCAGCAGGGCCGGAATCACGTGCTGCATGCCGATCCTGGCCGTGCTCAGCACGCCCCACACCACAGGTTTCATAAAAAAGCTCTCTGTTCGTTGTTGTCAAAGATAGCTGTTGAGCAGGTTTTCCAACAGCTCCTGCCGGCCCGACACCGGCCGCGTGTCCTGGTTGCGCTCCAGGGCGCGGTCGGCCACCTCGGCCAGTCCCAGTCGGCCGGCCAGCAAATCCTGGCCGAAGGCCGCGTTCCAGCCAGCATAGCGGGCATCGACGTGGCGGGCCAGGCGGCCGTCGGTGACCATCTTCTCGGCGATCAGCAGCGCCCGGGCCGCGACGTCCATGCCGCCGATGTGGCCGTGGAACATGTCCTCGGCATCCAGCGACTGGCGCCGCACCTTGGCGTCGAAGTTGAGGCCCCCGGTGGTGAAGCCGCCGGCCTGCAGGATCAGGTACAGGGCCAGCGCGGTTTCGGGGATGTTGTTGGGGAACTGGTCCGTGTCCCAGCCGCACTGCATGTCGCCGCGGTTCATGTCGATGGAGCCGAAGATGCCCAGGTCGATGGCCGTGGCGATCTCATGCTCGAAGCTGTGCCCCGACAGCGTGGCGTGGTTGGCCTCGATGTTGACCTTGATCTCCTTGTCCAGGCCGTAGCGGGCCAGAAACCCGTAGACCGTGGCGGTGTCGAAGTCGTACTGGTGCTTGGAGGGCTCGCGCGGCTTGGGCTCGATCAGGATGCTGCCGGTGAAGCCGATCTTGTGCTTGTACTCCACCACCATGTTCAAGAAGCGCCCCATCTGGTCCAGCTCGTGGCCCACGCGGGTGTTGAGCAGGGTTTCATACCCCTCGCGGCCGCCCCACAGCACGTAGTTCTCGCCGCCAAGCTTGAGCGTCGCGTCCATCGCCTCCTTCACCTGCAACGCGGCCAGCGCAAAGATGTCGGGGTCCGGGTTGGTCGAGGCGCCCGACATGAAGCGCCGGTGGCTGAACAGGTTGGCCGTGCCCCACAGCAGCTTCACGCCCGTCTGGGCCTGCTTGGCCTGCAGCACGTCCACCATCTCGTGCAGGTACCTCACGCTCTCGCGGGGGGTGCTGCCCTCGGGCGCCACGTCGCGGTCGTGAAAGCAGTAGTACGGCGCGCCCAGCCGGGCGAAGAAGTCGAACGCCGCATCGGCCTTCAGCCGCGCCGCGGCCATGGGGTCGGCCACCTGCTGCCACGGGCGCTCGAAGGTGCCGTCGTAGCCGAAGGGGTCGAAGCCGTTCCAGCAGAAGCTGTGCCAGTAGCACACCGCAAAACGCAGGTGGTCTTGCATGCGCTTGCCCAGCACCAGGCGGTCTTTGTCGTACCACTTGAAGGCCAGCGGGTTGGTGGAATCGGGGCCTTCGTAGGCGATGGGGGAAATGTCGGAGAAGTAGGTGCTCATGGTTTTCTCGGCTAAGGACGGAACATGGCTCGGGACAGGGCTCAGGACGGGGCTCGGGGACATCAGGGCCTGCGGTACAGGCTGCGAAACAGGGCATGGCGCGGCGCCAGCAAAGCGCGCTCGGCAGGGTCCGGCAGGTAGACGGTGTCGATGGGCGGCGGCAGGCACGCCCACTCCATGGGAATGCCGACGCTCAGTGCGCCCAGGCGCGCGGCCCCCAGAGCGCCGCCCACGGCCGATCCGCCGTGGGTCACGATCTCCACGTTCAGCGCGCTGGCCAGCATCTGCGCCCAGAAGGCGCTGCGGGCGCCACCGCCCACCAGCGACAGGCGCGACACCTCGCTGCCCGCGGCGTGCAATGCCGCCAGGCCGTCCCGCAAACCAAAGCTCACGCCCTCCATCACCGCATAGCCCAGGCGTGCGGCGTCGGTGTCCATGTCCAGCCCGTGGAAGCTGCCGCGCACCCGCGCATCGTTGTGGGGCGTGCGCTCGCCGCTGAGGTAGGGCAGAAACACCGGCGCCGCCTCGCGGTCCCGGGTGCTCAGCGCCGCGGCGCGTGCGGCCACCTCGCCCGCGTCGGCAGCGCCCAGCAGGTGGGCCACCCACTGCAGCGCGCTGGCGGCGGCCAGCATCACGCTCATCTGGTGCCAGCGGCCCGGCACTGCGTGGCAGAACGCGTGGGTGGCACTGGCGGCATTGGGCTGGTACTGCGGCGTGACCACAAACAGCACACCGCTGGTGCCCAGCGACAGGAACCCATGCCCGGGCTGCACCGCGCCCATGCCCACGGCGCTGGCGGCGTTGTCGCCCGCGCCACCGGCCACCACGGTGCCGGGCCGCAGACCCAGCGACTGCGCCACATCGGTCCGCAGGCGCCCGCTCGCTGCGCTGCCTTCCACCAGGCGCGGCATGTGCTGGCGCGCCAGGCCGGTCAGCGCCAGCAGTTCATCCGACCAGTCGCGGCGCTGCACATCGAGCCACAGGGTGCCGCTCGCGTCCGACAGATCGCTCACGTGCTCGCCGGTCAGCATCAGGCGCACATGGTCCTTGGGCAGCAGCACCTTGGCGATATGCCGGAACACCGCGGGTTCGTGGCGTGCCACCCAGCGCAGTTTGGGGGCCGTAAAGCCGGGCATGGCCAGGCTGCCGGCCAGACCGCTCAGCGCCGGCAGCTCGCGCATCATCTCTGCGCACTCCTCGGCACTGCGCGTGTCGTTCCAGAGGATGGCGGGGCGCAGCACGCGGTCGTGTGCATCGAGCAGCACCGCGCCATGCATCTGGCCCGACAGGCCGATGGCCTCGGTGGCTGCGTATTCCTCGGGGTGCACGGCCCGCAGGCTGGCCAGGGCGTCCTGCGTGGCCGCCCACCAGTCGGCCGGGTCCTGCTCGCTGTGGCCGGGGTGGGGGCGCGACACCGACAGGGGCGCACCGGCGGCACCCAGCACCTGCTGGTCCGGGCCGAGCAACAAAGCCTTCACTTCCGAGGTGCCGATGTCGATGCCGATGTACATGGTGGATGGCTGCGTTCAGTGAAGAAGGGCGGGCGGTGTGGCGCCTGCCGGTGGTGGGGCCAGGGTCTGCTCATCGGCCCCCGCCGCGGCGACTGCCGGTGCGTGCATGGGCCGCAGCTCGTGGTGCAGCACCAGCGCAGCCGCGCCCACGGCCGAGGCCAGCAGGCCGTAGCGGGCTGCGCGCACGGCGGGCGCCGCCACGCCGGCGCTGGTTGCGTAGGCATCAAGCGTGTCGCGGGCCTGCTGCACGATGCCGGGGTGCCGCTCGCACGAGGGCCCACCCACCACCAGGGCGCCGGGGTTGAAGGTGGTCCAGAGGTTTTGCAGCACCACGCCCAGGAACACGCCGCCGCGCGCGGGGTCGCTCTGGCGCTCCAGCGCCCGGGCCCCGAAGAAGGTCTCGGCACACCCCCTGCGCCCGCAGGAGCACGGCGGCCCGTCGATCTGCAAAATGCTGTGGCCGATTTCGCCGGCCATGCCCTGCAGCCCGGTGAACAGCCGGTCGTTGAGCACGATGCCCGCCCCCACGCCCACGCCGCAGGTCACGAAGATCAGCGAGTCCGTCGCCTCCCCGTCCGCAAACTCGTACTCGCTGAGCGCGGCGGTGTCCGCCTCGTTCTGCACATGCACCGCCACAGGCGGGCTGCCCGCGTCGGCCAGCGCACGTGTGATCAGCGGCAAAAAGGCCACGTCGCGCCAGCCCAGGTTGGGCGCAAAGCGGATGGTGCCGGTGGCCTCGTCGAACGCGCCGGGCACGCCGATGCCCACGCCCGACACGGTGACCGGCCTGGCGGTCAGCTCGGCCTGCGTGCGCACCACCAGCGCCGCCACCTGGCGGCACACGGCGGTGGGGTCGCGGTCAGCCAGGGGCTCTTCGGCCGCGCACAGCACCTCGCCGGTGACCGACACGCCCACCACCCGCAGCGACTCGACGCCGATCTCCACGCCCACCATGGCACGGCGGCTGCCGTCCAGGCGCAGCGGTGTGGACGGGCGGCCCATGCCCTGCGCGGCGGCCAGCCCGGTCTCGGCGAGCCAGCCTTCGTCGATCAGCTCCCGCACCAGCAGGCTCACGGTGGATTTGGTCAGGCCGCTCTCGCCGGCCAATTGGGCGCGCGAGAGGCTGCCGCGCTGGCGCAGCAGTCGCAGCAGCACGCTGCGGTTGATGCGTTTGACAAGTTGCTGGTCGCCGGTGGTCTTCATGCGGGTGTGGGGGTCGGCGCAGGCTCGCCAAGGCGGTGGGTCTGCGCTTTTCCTTCGGGTTGTTTGCCTGCGATGATCATGCCCAGAACTTCGTCCTCGGTGACATCGGCCGTGCGGTAGGCGCCCACCATGCGCCCGTTCTTCATCACCGCCAGGCGGTCGCTGAGCCCGAACACGTCGGGCATGTCGTGGGTGATGAGGAAGATGCCCACGCCTTCGGCCTTGAGCTGGCGCACCAGGCGGCCCACCATGGCGGTCTCCTCGGGGCCCAGCGCGGCGGTGGGCTCGTCCATGATCAGGATGCGGGCGTTGAAGTAGATGGCGCGCGAGATGGCCACCACCTGGCGCTGCCCGCCCGACAGGCGCCGCACCGGCGTGCGCACGTTGCGGAAGTTCTTGTTCAGGCGCTCGAAGACCTTGCGGGCTTCGGCGTCCATGCGGTGGTCGTCCAGCGTGTTCCAGCGGGTGAGCAGCTCGCGGCCCAGAAACAGGTTGGCCACCGCGTCCAGGTTGTCGGCGAGCGCCAGCGTCTGGTAGATGGACTCGATGCCCAGCCGCTGCGCATCGGCCGGCGTGCGGATGTGGGCGCCCTGCCCCTGCACCAGCACCTCGCCGCTGTCGATGGGGTAGGCACCGGCCAGCATCTTCATCAGCGTGGACTTGCCCGCGCCGTTGTGCCCCAGCAGGGCCACCACCTCGCCCGGGTACAGGTTGAGGCTGACGTCGTCCACCGCCCGAACGCCACCGAACGACTTGCGGATGCCGCGCATTTCCACGAGGGGCGCGTTCATGCGGTGTCTCCGGTCAGGCGGCGGTACACCACGTCGAACACCACGGCCGCGATCAGCACCTGCCCGATGATCACGTAGCGCAGGCCGATCGAGATGTCGAGCAGCAAGAGCCCGCTGTCGATGCTCTGCATGATGAGCGCCCCCAGCACCGACCCCAATATGGAGCCGCTGCCGCCCGCCAGCGCCGTGCCGCCGATCACGGCCGCCGCGATCACGAACAGCTCCATGCCCGTGCCCAGCGAATTGGTGCCGGCGTTGAGCCGCGCGATCGAGACCATGGCCGCAATCGTGATGAGCACACCCATCAGCGCAAACAGCATCAGCGTGACGCGCCGCACCGGAATGCCGACCAGGGCCGCGGCCTCCGGGTTGCCGCCGATCGCGAACACGTAGCGCCCAAAGCGCGTGCGCCGCACGATGAACGACAGCACCACCGCCACGCCGCCCCAGATGAGCACGGGGATGGGCACGCCCTGCGGCGCATCCTTGGTGGGGATCTGGTACGCGTTCATGGTGGCGACAAAGCCCACGGCGATCACCGCCGGCACGGCTGCCACCAGCGCATCGAGCCACAGCGCGGGGTTGGGCACGCCGTACGACGCCTTGGCCCGGCGCCGCAGCCAGGTCTTCACGCCCAGCGCCACCACCAGCACCACGGCCAGCACCCAGCTGGCCTGCACGCCGATGGCGCCATCGAAGCCGCCACCCAGGCGCTGAAAGAAACTGTCACTGACCGGCTGGGTCTTGCCGTCGGCCACCATGAAGGCCGCGCCGCGAAACGACATCAGCCCGCCCAGCGTGACCACGAACGACGGCACCCCCAGCATCGCAGTCAGCGCGCCCTGGTAGAGCGACACACCGATCGCCACCGCCAGCCCGGCGAGCGACGCCGCTACCCAGTGCCAGCCGGCGGTGTACATCAGCGTGGCGATCAGCACGCCGACGAAACCCATCACCGAGCCCACCGAAAGATCGATGTGGCGCGCCACGATCACCAGCACCACCACCGTGGCCACGATGCCGACCACCGCCGTCTGCTGCGCGATGTTGTAGAGGTTCTCGGGCGACAGGAACAGGCCGCCCGAGAGGATGTTGAACACGATGGCGGTGACCACCAGGACGGCGCCCATCAGCACCAGCCGCCAGTCGATGGCCAACTGCCCGAGGGCATGGGGAACAGGACTCACAAGCGCACTCCGCCAGAATTGTTCGTGAAGGGACCGGGCGCAGGCCGGCCCGCCGCGCGCGGCAGGGCCGCGCTCCCGGTCCGGGAGCTTCAAAACGTGTTGTTCAGCCACCGGGCGGCATGCAGCGCCGCGCCGGGGTCACGTCACTTGCAGGCGGCGGGCGCCTTGGCCGCATCCACACCCTTGCACAGCGCGTCCTTCTGGATCCAGCCGGCCTTCACCACCAGGTCGAGGTTCTTGGCGGTGATGGGCACGGGTTTCAGGAACTGCGCCTGCAGCGGCACTTTCTTCTCGCCACCGTTCCAGGTCTGGGCGCCGGCCACCTTCTGCCCCTTGGCCAGCGCGACGGCGGCGGCCGCCGCGTCGCGGCCCAGGTCGCGGGCGTCCTTCCAGACCGACACGGTCTGCGAGCCCTGGGCCACGCGGTTGAGCGCCGCATGGTCGCCGTCCTGGCCGGACACCGGAATGCCCTTGATGCCCTTGGCCGTGAGCGCCGCCACCACACCGCCGGCCGTACCGTCGTTGGAGGCCACCACGGCGTCGATCTTGCCGCCGCTCTTGGTGATGATCTGCTCCATGTTCTTTTGCGCGACCTCGGGCTTCCAGCCTTCGGTGTATTCCTCGCCGACGATCTTGATGTCGCCCTTGGTGATGGCCGCCTCGATCACCTCTTGCTGCCCGCCGCGCAGGAAGTTGGCGTTGGGGTCGGTGGGCGAGCCCTTGATCATCACGTAGTTGCCCTTGGGCTTGGCCTCGAACACCGCGCGGGCCTGCATGCGGCCGACCTCGACATTGTCGAAGGTGATGTAGAACACGCCGGGCGCTTCGATCAGGCGGTCGTACGCCACGACCGGGATCTTCTGCTGCGCGGCCTTGTTGACCGCGGGCAGGATCGCGTCCTTGTCCATCGCCAGCACGATCAGCACCTTGGCACCCTTGGCGATCAGCGAGTCGACGTCGGACAGCTGCTTTTCGGGCGAGCCGCCCGCGTCGGCGCTGATGTAGCTGGCCCCGAGCTTGGCCAACTGGTCCTTGATGGCTTTCTCGTCCGTCTTCCAGCGCTCTTCCTGGAAGTTGGACCAGCTCACGCCCACCACCTGGGCAAAGGCGCTGGCGCCGGACAGGCCCAGCACCAGGGCTGCCAGGGCGGTCAAGGTTGTCTTCAATTTCATTCTTGTCTCCATTGATGGCCTCGTGCGGGCCTTGGTTGGTGTGAACGACGATGACTGTCGCGCCGCAACCCCTCTCGCTGAACCCTGCAGGCTGCAGTCCGTGGCGGGCAGCTTCCCTTCCGGGCCACCGCCTTCCGCCGACATAGTGCGGACGACGAACTAATTATGAAAGGGCCGAACCGGCGCACACATCCGGGCAAACCCGACATAGTTTGATGAGTGAACTTATTAGTTGCACAGCCGTGGAACCGAGCTGTGCGGGACGCCGCGCCATCCCCCGCGGGCAGCCGTCGCGGCGTGCGGTGGCCGGCGTGTGCGTGCGATGGCACCGCCCGGGTGCCAGCTTCAAATCCCCCGCCCGGTCAGGGCTGAGAAAGTCCGTCCCGGGTGTGCCGCTTAAAATCCTCGGATTCCAGCCCGCCCGGCGGGTCTACCAGCACCAAAGCCCCTTCCATGAGCTCCTCTGCCTCCTCCACCCCCATCTCGTACAAAGACGCCGGCGTTGACATCGACGCGGGCGACGCGCTCATCGAGCGCATCAAGCCGCTGGCCAAGAAGACCATGCGCGAAGGCGTGCTGGCGGGCATCGGCGGCTTTGGCGCCTTGTTCGAAGTGCCCAAGCGCTACAAGGAGCCCGTGCTGGTGTCCGGCACCGATGGCGTGGGCACCAAACTCAAGCTCGCGTTCGAATGGAACATGCACGACACCGTGGGCATCGACCTGGTGGCCATGAGCGTGAACGACGTGCTGGTGCAGGGCGCCGAGCCCCTGTTCTTCCTGGATTACTTCGCCTGCGGCAAGCTCGATGTGGACACCGCCGCGGCCGTGATCGGCGGCATTGCCAAGGGCTGCGAGCTGTCTGGCTGCGCGCTGATCGGCGGCGAAACCGCTGAAATGCCCGGCATGTACCCCGCAGGTGAATACGACCTGGCCGGCTTTGCCGTCGGTGCGGTCGAAAAGGCCAAGATCCTGACCGGCCAGGACGTGAAGCCCGGCGATGTGGTGCTGGGCCTGGCCAGCCACGGCGTGCATTCCAACGGCTTCAGCCTGGTGCGCAAGTGCATCGAGCGCGCGGGCGCCACAGCCCCGGCCACGCTGGACGGCAAGCCCTTCAAACAGGCCATCATGGAGCCCACCCGCCTGTACGTGAAGAACGTGCTGGCCGCGCTGGCTGCCCACCCGCACACGCAGGATGCCGGCGGCATCAAGGCCCTGGCCCACATCACCGGCGGCGGCCTGCTGGAGAACATCCCCCGCGTGCTGCCCGACGGCACCGCCGCCCACCTGACCAAGGGTAGCTGGCCCCAGACCGAGCTGTTCGCCTGGCTGCAGAAGACGGCCGGTATCGACGACATCGAAATGAACCGCACCTTCAACAACGGCATCGGCATGGTGGTGGTGGTGGATGCTGCCGCCGCAGAAGCCACGGCCGCCACGCTGCGCGCCGCGGGCGAGCAGGTGTACGCCATCGGCACCATCGCCGCACGCGGCGATGGTGCGGCCGTGGTCGTGGCCTGAAGTGATGCAATGCCCCGCCGAGCCGCTTCGCGGCTTCTCCCCACTCTCGCAGGATAGAACCCTGCGGGCGGGGGGACGGCAGCAGCACGGCGGGGTGGTCCGGACGAGGCGTCCGCTGGCCGGGGCCGCGCCAGTTGCAGACCATGCGGTCGATACCGAGCACCGTGGCTAGCCAACATCCCACCACCCTGCCCCCGCTCGCCGCGACGCAAGGCATCGTGATCGCCAGCTATGTGCTCATGGCGGCCACGCTGCTGCTGGTGATGTGGCGGGGGCTGCTGCCGGGCCTGTTGTGCGTGTGCCTGGGTTTTCTGCTGACGCGGGCACTCACCCGCTGGTTCGCGCAGGGTCTGAGCCGGGTGCGGCGCCAGGCCCATCCTTCGGTCTCGGCGTTGCGCGTCGCGCAGATTGCGGCCGCCGCACTGGTGATGCTGCTGCCACTGGCGCTGCTGGCGGCGGGGCTCACGCATTCGCGCGGCTATCTGGTCACCGCACCGCAGCAGTACCAGGAGCTGCTCAACTACATGGCGCGCACGGTGCTGGAGCTGCGGCTCAAGCTGCCGGAGGACATGGCCGCGCACCTGCCCGAAGGCGTGGCCGACATCCAGCGCATCATCGCCAGCTACCTGGGCGCCAAGGCAGGCGCACTGGCCATGGCCGGCCGTGCCTGGCTGGCCGGCGTGCTGTTTGCGTATGTGGGCCTGCTGATCGGCGCCCTGGCCGCAGTGCGCCCCGCAGTGCTGGCGCGCGGCCCCCTGGCCCAGCAACTGCGGCTGCGCATCACGCTGTTCGGCGAGGCGTTCCGTCAGATCGTCGCCGCGCAGTTCTGGATCGCGGCGTTCAACACCCTGCTGACGGGCCTGTTCCTGTTGTTCGTGCTGCCGGTCTGGGGCCTGGAGCTGCCCTACACGCCGGTGTTGATCACCTTCACCTTCATCGCGGGGCTGGTGCCTATCGTGGGCAACCTGGTGTGCAACGTGGTGATCACCATCGTGGGCCTGTCGGTGTCGCCCCTGGCGGCCGCGGCCTGCCTGGGCTTTCTCATCCTGATCCACAAGGCCGAATACGTGATCAACGCCAAGGTGGTGGGCCGCCGCACCCAGATGGGCGTGTGGGAGCTGCTGTCGGTGATGTTCGTCGCCGAGGCGGTCTTCGGCCCCGCGGGGCTGGTGGCGGCACCACTGTTCTATGCGTACCTGAAAAAGGAACTGGTGGCGGCGCGGCTGGTGTAGCCGGCCTGCGCACCACGGCCGGCCCTCTGCCTGGATGGATCGAACGGGCTGACCTGCGTTGCGCCCGACACCGCGCAGGACACCCGCGCCAGACGCTACCAAAAGCATAGCTTCCAGCGCTTTTCTATCAAGCGCCAGCCGCTGTTTTTGATCAGGCTTTCCTGCGATCGAACTGTTTGGCCACAAAAGCCCAGATGAGCGCGGACGCATCGGGCCCGGCCGGGTCGCTGTAGGGTTGGTCGGCCGCGCCGCCGCTCCATGCGTGCGCCAGGCCCACTACCTCGCGCAGTGCCACCACGGTGCGGCCGCGGGCCTTGAACTCCGTCACCTGCGTGGCGTGGCGTTGCCCGCGCTGCAGGATGCGCACCGCCCCGGCGCGGGCACCCAGCTTGTCGGCCCACAGCGCCGCCGTGGCGGTGGCATTGCGCACCGACACCACGCTGTCGGCGTTGCCGTGCAGTACCAGCAGGGGGGGCAGCGCGGCGGCGGCCCCCGGCGCGCCTGCGGCCACTGCGGCGGCGGCCGTGGCCGTGGCACCGCGGGGCTGCGCAGGCAGATCGGCCGCAGCCCCCAGCACGGGCTCGGGCAACTGCGCCTCGCGCCGTCCGCCCATCGCGGCCATGGCGGTGGCAGCGGACTCTGCCGTGCCCGGGGCCACCCCCGAGTGCATGGCTACGGCGCAGAACCGGTGGGGGTAGGTGGCCGCCATGAGCACCGCCATGCTGGCCCCCGCCGACAAGCCCGCCACCCCCACGCGCGACAGGTCCACCGGCTGGCGGCGGGCCACCTTGTCGACGGCAGCCAGCAGCGTGGCCGCTTCGGCCTCGGCCTTGCCGCTGCGGCGTTCGAACCAGTTCCAGCAGCCGTGTGCGTTGGCCACGCGCTCCTGTTCGGGGTACAGCACCAGGAAGCGCTCGCGCGCGGCCAGCCGGTTCATGCGCGACGACACGGCCAGATCGCGCCCCGTCTGGCCGCAGCCGTGCAGCATCACCAGGAGCGGAAAGGTCTCGCCAGGCCGTGCTACCAACCCCGGCGGCACGAACAGGTGGTAGCGCCGCGCCCCGGCCGGCCCCGGGGCCACGCCAGCCAGCCACTCGCCCCGCACCGCCGCCACCCGCGGCTTGCGCACGCGGCTGGCACTGCGTGGGGCCGCAGGCGCCCGCGCGGGGGCCAAAGCCCCTGCCCGCAAGGGCGACACCGCCTTCAGCGATTTGGTCTTCTTGGGCGTGGCCGCGGGCCGCGTGGCGCGCACCAGGGCCTTGAGGTTGCGCTGGTACGCCCGCGTCAGCGCCGACAGGGAGAACATGCGTGAACGTCGGGCCATGGGTGTGGATGAAGCGGTAGAGGCAGTGGCAGTGGCAGAGGCGGTGTCGGGGAGGCCTCGGTGACGAGGGCGCTGGAGAAAAGCGTGATCGACAGCTAAGGGAAAACCCTAGCCACCTTAACAGCATCTCGGGCCCTGCGCGCATCTACTATCAATTTGATAGCTTCTAGCGTAATCCAGGCAAGCTTTAGAGGCCATTTTTTGCCATATTCCAAGCCCTTCAACTGCGCTGTGGACGGTGGCGCGCGCCGGGTCCGCCCATCGGGCCTGCCGGATGTCTCAATTTGATCGAAACCTGTCCCGCAGGGTTCGGACGTGCTCCTGCAGGCCAGGCACCATAGGCGCCATGCCTTGAACCATGGCATCCGCCCCGTCTCACTGCGATGTCCCATAGTGATGGCACCGTGATGACGCTGGACGGATGCCCGATGGATCACCCAAAAACCCACACACCAGGACCCACCATCATGCGCGCCACCGTCTGTGAACTCCCCCACCTCCCCGCGCTGCTCGACCGCGCCTGGGCGGCGCTGTGCGCGCACACCCGCGCCGAGCGGTCGACGCTGGTGCTGCTGCCCGAGTTTGCGTTCGTCGAGCCCGTGTGGGAGACCCTGCCCCCGGACCCCGCCCGCTGGGATGCCGCCGTGGCGCTGAGCGATGCCTGGCAGGCGCGCCTGCACGAGCTGGGCGCCGACTGGGTGGTGGGCGCACGCCCGGTCACGGTGGGCGGGCGGCGCCTCAACGAAGGCTTTGCCTGGTCGCGCCTGGGCGGCTACACGCCGCTGCGGCGCAAGTTCCACCTGCCTGACGAGCCCGGCGGCTGGGAGGCGCACTGGTTCGAGCGCGGCGATGCGGCCTTTCCCCGCTTCGACGCCGGGGCGCTCGCGTTCGGGCTCAACATCTGCTCCGAACTCTGGGCCCTGGACACCTACGGCGACTATGCCGCGCTGGGCGGCGTGCAGGCCATCCTGTCGCCGCGCGCGACGGCTGCCGCCACCACCGCCAAGTGGCAGGCCGTGGGCACCGTGGCCGCCGCACGCACCGGGGCGTACAGCCTGTCGTCCAACCGCGTGGACACCGCCGCCGGCACCTACGGCGGCGCGGGCTGGGTCATCTGCCCCGACGGCGCGCTGCTGGCGCGCACCTCGCCCGCACAGCCGTTTTGCACGGTGGACCTGGACCTGCAGGCCCCGGCCGCCGCGCAGGCGACCTACCCGCGCTACGTCTTTTCTTCGACTTCACCACGGCCATGACCTCAATCACTGCAGCTCCACACCCCCTGAACATCGCCATCCTCGTCTTCGACGAGGTGGAAGCGCTGGACCTGGGTGGCCCCTACGAAGTGTTCACCACCGCCACCCGCATGCAGCAGCGCCTGCAGCCCGGCGCACCCGCGCCGTTTGCCGTGCAGTGCGTGGCCCGCAGCCTGGCGCCCGTGCAGGCGCGTGCCGGCCTGCGCGTGCTGCCGGACGCCGACTTCACCACCGCCACGGCGCCCGACGTGCTCATCGTGCCCGGCGGCGTGGTGGATGCCGCCGCAGCCTGCGCCCAGACCCGTGCCTGGGTCGCCCAGGCGGCGCGCGGCGCGCAGATCACGGCGTCGGTGTGCACCGGCGCGTTCATCCTGGCGGCAGCCGGCGTGGTCACCGACGGGCCTGTGACCACGCACTGGGAAGACATTGCCGACCTGCGCGCGCAGTTTCCGGCGCTCGACGTGCGAGAGAATGTGCGCTGGGTGGACCGGGGCGCCCTGGTCACGTCGGCCGGCATCAGCGCGGGCATCGACATGAGCCTGCATCTGGTGACGCGCCTGGTGAGCGAGGCGCTGTCAAAGCGCACTGCCCGCCAATTGGACACGCCATGGAACCCGCAGCCCTGACCCCACCCACCCCCATCCACGTCTACTTCGCCCTGCTGCCCGGCAGCCTGGTGCTGGACTGGGCGGGCCCGGCCGAGGCACTGCGCATCGCCAACCAGACCTTGCGCGCGCGCGGCTTGCCCGAGCGATTCGTGCAGCACTTCGTGAGCCCCACGCCCGAGTCACTCTCGTCGGTGGGGGTCGCGATCAGCGGGCTGGCACCGCTGCCCGACACGCTGCCCAGCCCGGCGTGGGTGGTGCTGGTCGGCCTGGTCGGCCAGCGCATCGACGTGAGCGGCCACGAGGCCCAGGCGCTGTTGCACTGGCTGCGCGGCCTGCGCCTGGCGGCCGGGCAGCTGGAACTGGTGACCGTGTGCGCGGGTGCCGTGCTGGCGGCGCACGCGGGGCTGCTGACCGGGCGGCACGCCACCACGCACCACCTGCACCTGGACGAGCTGGCCGAGGTGGACCCGCGCTGCGACGTGGCCGCCAACCGCGTGTTCGTGACCGACGGGCCGGTGTACACCAGCGCGGGCGTCACCACCGGCATCGACCTGCTGCTGCACCGCATCTCGGACCTGTGCGGCCCCACGGTGGCGGTGCAGGTGGCGCAGGCCATGGTGATCGTGCTGCGCCGCGGGCCGGATGACCCGCAGTTCTCGCCGTTTCTGCACCACCGCAACCACCTGCACGCCGCCCTGCACCGCGTGCAGGACGCCGTGGGCCAGCAGCCCCAGGCCCAGTGGAGCGTGCCCGCCATGGCCGAGGTGGCGCATACCTCGCCGCGGCACCTCACGCGGCTGTTTCTGGAGCATGCGGGCATTGCCCCGCTGGCCTACCTGCGCCGCATCCGCCTGGCCACGGCCGAGGCGGCGCTGCAGTCCGGGCGCAACGTGACGCAGGCGGCGCAGATGGCGGGCTTCAGCTCCGACACGCAGTTGCGCCGCGCCTGGCACCAGTTCGGCCGGGGCGGCACGCCCTCCCAGGGCGCGGGGCGGGGTCAACCCCACTGACCCACCAGGTGCCCGCGCAGTGGCCACAGCCACGGCCATAATCGACGCCATCGCGACTGCTACCCCCACACCGCCATGAAAGAGCCCCCTCGCCCCGCCAACGAGGATGACCGCCTGCAGGCCCTGCGCCAGCTGCTGATCCTGGACACCCCGCCCGAAGAGCGCTTCGACCGGCTCACCGCCTTCGCTGCCGACGAGTTCGACATGCCCATCGTGCTGCTGTCGCTCATCGACGAAGACCGGCAGTGGTTCAAGGCCCGCGTCGGGCTGGACGTGTGCGAGACCGGGCGCGGCATCTCGTTTTGCGGCCACGCCATCCTGCAGGACGAGACCATGGTGGTGCCCGATGTGACGCTGGACGACCGCTTTGCCGACAACCCCATGGTCACCGGCGACCCCCACATCCAGTTCTACGCCGGTGCGCCGCTCAAGATGCCGGGCGGGCAGAACATCGGCACGCTGTGCCTGATCGACCGCACACCGCGCCAACTCGACGAGGTCGACCTGGCCATCCTCGGGTCACTGCGCGACCTGGCGGTGGAAGAACTGGTGCGCCGCGCCCGCGAGGAGGTGGCCCCATGAGCCCCACCTCGCAGCAAGACATCCTGCTGGTCGAGCCCAGCTCGCTGACGGGCAGCATCATCGTGGCCACCGCGCGCCAACTGAACCTGCCGCCGGTGCGCCAGGTCAACAGCGTGCGCAACGCGCAGCAGCAGTTGACGAACAAAGACTTCTCGGGCGTCATCGTGTCGCTGGATGAGGTGGCCGAAGCGGTGGCCTTGCTGGAGCGGGTGCGCAGCGCCCAGTTCGCGGTGGACGCCCAGGTGCCCGTGGCCGTCACCACGGACCAGGTCGACGCCTCCACCGCCGTGCAGATGAAGGCCCTGCAGGTGCGGCGCGTGCTGCTCAAGCCCTTCAAGGTGCGGGATGTGATCTCGACGATCCAGATGCTCAAAGGCACGGCGTAGCGCGCCCTGGATTTTGATTTTTTGATGCCCTATCGCTTGATATGCAAGCGGTAGCAGCTATAAAAATAGTAGCACCACAGTTGGTTTGCTGAACCAGCAACCGAGCGCCCTGCGGGCCTGCCAAACTGCCAAGCGGCGAGCCGGCGAGCCGGCCAACTTGCCGAGCAATCCGACAGGCCCGCAGCCGATCCGGCTATCGCCCCATGCAGAGGGCACTCAAGCAGGCGGGCGCCTGGAGCCGCTCACCGCCCAGGCTGCCTGAGCCAGGCGGCTCAGTACACCTCGGGCACGTACATCGACGCAGGCACGGGCTGGCGCAGGTACTCGGGGTTGCGCACGCGCTCGGGCAGCACCACGGTGGGGTGCGGCACCTCTTCATACGGCATCTGCGACAGCAGGTGCGCTATGCAGTTCAGCCGCGCCTTTTTCTTGTCGACGGCCTGCACCACCCACCAGGGGGCTTCGGGGATGTGGGTGCGCTCGAGCATGGTTTCCTTGGCCTTGGTGTAGGCCTCCCAGCGCACGCGGCTCTCCAGGTCCATGGGGCTGAGCTTCCACTGCTTGAGCGGGTCGTGGATGCGGCCCAGAAAGCGCAGGTGCTGCTCTTCGTCGGTGATGGAGAACCAGTACTTGATGAGGCGGATGCCCGAGCGCACGAGCATCTTCTCGAACTCGGGCACGGTGCGGAAGAACTCTTCGTACTCGTCGTCCGAGCAAAAGCCCATCACGCGCTCCACGCCGGCGCGGTTGTACCAGCTGCGGTCGAACAGCACCATTTCGCCCGCGGCGGGCAGGTGCGCCACATAGCGCTGGAAGTACCACTGCGTGCGCTCACGGTCGTTCGGTGCGGGCAGTGCCGCCACGCGGGCCACGCGGGGGTTCAGGCGCTGGGTGATGCGCTTGATCACGCCGCCCTTGCCCGCGGCGTCGCGCCCCTCGAACAGGATCACCACCTTCTCGCGGCTGTGCTGCACCCAGTCCTGCAGCTTGACCAGTTCGCCCTGCAGGCGAAACAGTTCCTTGAAATATTGCTGGCGTGCGAGCTTGTCGGCGGCCGTGGGCGCGCCGATGTCGTCCACCTCGCGGTCTTCGATCTCCAGCTCCAGTTCTTCGTCGTAGCTGTCGATCAGGTCATTGGCGATGCGCTGCATCAGTTCCTGGGTGTCGAGGGCGTTGTTGTAGAGCATGGGCGTCAGGGTCTTCACACAAAGAGCGCCATGGTGCTCCCGGCGAGTGACGTTGCCGTGACAGCGGCATGACAGCACCATGATCTGTCACCGCAGCGTCACAACGGCGCTCCATCATGCACGTCCGTGCCCACGCCTGCAACCCCCGCTCCCCCCAGCCCGCCTGTTCCGGGCGCCCTCCACGCCAGCCTCAACTATGGTGGCGATGCCGCAGGGCTCATCTGCGGCTATCTGCTGGGCGACGACGCCCTGCCGCGGGAGGTGGACTCGGTGCAGGCCGCCCAGTGGCTGGCATTGCAGGCGCATGGCATCACCGACGCAGCCCAGGGCGAGTTCCTGTGGCTGCATTTCAACCTGAGCCAGGCCCAGGCCGTGCGCTGGATGGAGCGGCATGCCCACTTGCCCGAAGCGTTCTTCGACGCGCTCAAGGACCGATCGGTCTCTACCCGCATCGAGCGCGACGACGACACGCTGATCGCCGTGCTCAACGACGCGCATTTCGACTTCGCGTTCGAGCCGTCGGACATCGCCACGCTGTGGACCAGCGTGGCGCCGCACCTGATGGTGACGGGGCGCACGCGCCCCCTGCGGTCGGTGGATGCCTTGCGCACGGCGGTGCGCAGCGGGCAGGCGCCGCGCTCCAGCGTGGGGCTGCTGGCCGAGCTGATGCGCACGCAGGCGTCGGGCCTGGTGAACATCGTGCGTGGCGTGACGCAGCGCATCGACGATGTGGAAGACGCGCTGCTGGCAGGCCGCCTGGACCACAAGCGCGCCCGCCTGGGCGTGCTGCGGCGGCTGCTGGTACGCCTGCAGCGGCTGCTGGCGCCGGAGCCTGCGGCGCTCTTTCGGCTGCTGCAGCACCCGCCCGCCTGGATGGGGGCGGACGACGCGCAGGAGCTGCGCGACTCGACCGAAGAGTTCTCGGTGGTACTGCGCGACATGCAGGGCCTGCAGGAGCGCATCAAGCTGCTGCAGGAAGAGATCGCCGCGAGCGTACAGGAGGCCAACAGCCGCAGCCTGTTCGTGCTGACGGTGGTCACGGTGCTGGCCCTGCCCATCAACATCCTGGCGGGCCTGTTCGGCATGAACGTGGGCGGCGTGCCGCTGGCGGACGAGCCGCACGGCTTCTGGATCATCGTGGCCGTGGTGGTGGCCTTCACGGCCGTGGCAGGCTGGCTGGCGCTGCGGGATGCGCGCGACCGGTGAGCGAAGGGTCAGCGGCCGTTGAGCTGCTGCATCAGCGCAGCGCAGCGCAGCGGGGCGATTGCGCGGGGCCGGTGGCCGAGCATGTCTACAATCGCGCCCCTTGCCCGCCTCCGATTCGCCCTCCCAAGCCCTGCCCTGCCTGCCATGAACATCGTCGTCAACGAAGAACTCAAAGCCTATATCGAACCCCTGACCCCTGACGAGCACGAGGCGCTGGAGCGCAGCATCCTGGCCGAAGGCTGCCGCGATGCGCTGGTGCTGTGGGGCGATGTGCTGGTGGACGGCCACAACCGCTATGGCATCTGCCAAAAGCACGGCCTGCCCTTCCAGACGGTGCAGAACCCGCGCTTTCAGTCGATGGAAGACGTGCACCTGTGGATGATCGACCAGCACCTGGGGCGCCGCAGCGTGTCCGACTTCCAGCGCGGTGTGCTGGCCCTGCGCAAGCGCGAGATCATCGCGGACCGCAAGGCCCGCGCCACCACGGCGGCCGAACCCGCTGAGTCGGCCGCCACGGCCATGGCCGATGTGCCCGCAGCCGCCCCCGAAGCAATGGCCGCACTGCCCGCGCCCGACCCGTTGAGCAGCCGCGAGGCGATCGCCAAGGCCGCCCGCCTGAGCAGCAGCCAGGTGGTGATGATCGAGAAAATCCAGAAGCAGGCCGCGCCCGAGCTGGTGGCCGCGGTGAAGTCCGGCACCATCTCCATCAACGCCGCCGCTGCCGTGGCCACGCTGCCTGCCGAGGAGCAGGTGGCCGCCGTCGCAGCGGGCAAGGACGAGCTCAAGCAGGCCGCCAAGCGCGTGCGTGAACTCAACAAGCGCAAGCCCAAGGAAGACGCCCCGTCGCCAGAGGCCGAAGGCGCTGACGCCGACACTGGCGCAGGTGCAGGCTCAGGTGCTGATGAACTGCAGGCGCTGCGCCACCGCGTGGCAGAACTCACGGCCGAGAACACCGAGCTGCGCCGGCAGCTGTTGCAACTGCAGGCGACCCTGCCAGCGGACGGCGCGCCGTTCTAGGCACGGGGTTTCGTTCCGCGCTGACCCCAGGCTGCCCGGCGCGCAGGCGGCAGGTCTGCCTGCCTGCGCTGCTGCAGGTCAGCCCGCGCTGCGCAAGGCGCTCAGGCGGTCGGAGATCAGGTCGATGTCGAGGCCGTCCTCGACATGGTCAAGATAGGTTTCCAGGTCCACCACGGCCTCCGCAGTGTTTCCGCGTTCGGCATGCGCCAGGCCCCGGTCGCGCCACTCGCCCCAGGCTTGCGGCTGCAGCACGATGAGGCGGTCCAGCACGCAGATCAGCCGCTGCCAGTCCTGCTGGGTGCGGTGCACTTCCTTAAGGTTGCGAAGCATGCGCGCAATGATGTCGCGTGGCGTGGCGGCCTGCAGGTACAGGCCCAGGGGCACGTCGTAGTCGTCCACCAGGCCGCTCTGGCGCTTGTAGGGCTCCAGCCGCTCGGACAGCTCCTCGCGGCTGAGCGACTGGCCCGAGATCGGGTCGAGCACCACCTGCCCCTTGGGCAGCAGCACCTTGACCATGAAGTGCCCCGGGAAGGCGATGCCGCGCGCGTGCAGGCCCAGGCCCTGCGCCAGTTCCATCCACAGGATGGCCAGCGAGATCGGAATGCCCCGGCGGGTGCGCAGCACGGCGTTGAGGTAGCTGTTCTCGGGGTCGTAGTAGTTGTTGATGTTGCCGGCGAAGCCCAGGTCGGCAAAGAAGAACTGGTTGAGCGTGCGCAGGCGCTGCAGCGCGGGCGCATCGACCGGCAGGCGGCGCTTGATGCGCGCGAGCAGCTGGTCCATGTCGCCCAGCAGCAGCTGCACGTCCATTTCGGGGTACTCGTCCTGGGCGAGGCTGGCGGCGGCTTCCAGCAGCGGAAAGTGGTCGTCGCTCTGCACCAGCGATGCAAAGTACTCGAGCGAGGTGGGCACGGAAAGACTCAGGGGCATGGCGTTGTTGTAAGTGCACCCTGCCCTGGCGTCAAGCTGCACAAACCCAGGTTTTGCCAGGCTGTTACCAGCATCACCGGCATCAGCGCCGCAGCAACTGGCGCAGCTTAAGCCCCGCCGCCCACAGCGCGCCGAAATACAGCGCGGCAGCGGCCGCCATGAGCGCCGCCAGCAGCCCTATGCGCCGCAGGGTCTGCCCCTTCATGTCCACCCAGTCGAAATGCTGCGAGCCCCAGAGCAGCAGCACGGCCAGCAAGGCGCTGGCGGCAATCACCTGCAAGGCGAACATGCCCCAGCCCGGCAGCGGCTGGTAGCTGCCGCGCCGCAGCAGGCCGATCAGCAGCCACAGCGCGTTGACCAGGGCCCCGAGACCAATCGACAAGGCCAGGCCCGCGTGGGCGATGAAAGGCACCAGCGCGATGTTGAGCAACTGCGTGATGACCAGCACGGCAATGGCGATCTTCACGGGCGTGCGCACGTCCTGGCTGGCGTAGTAGCCGGGCGCCAGCACCTTGATGGCCACGATGCCGATCAGCCCGGCGCCGTAGCCCGACAGCGCGAGCGCAATCTGCCCCACATCGTCGTCGGTGAGCTTGCCGTAGTGGAACAGCGTGGCCACCAGCGGTGTGGAAAAGGTCAGCAGCGCCACCGCGCAGGGCACGGCCAGCAGCACCACGATGCGCAGGCCCCAGTCGAGCATGGCCGAGTACTTCTCGGCATCGCCCGCCGCCTTGGCCGCCGTGAGCTGTGGGGTGAGCACCACGCCCAGCGCCACGCCCAGCAGCGCGGTGGGGAATTCCATCAACCGGTCCGCATAGAACAGCCAGGTCACACTGCCCGGCGCCAGGTACGAGGCGATCTGCGTGTTGATCATGAGCGAGATCTGCGCCACGCCCACGCCCAGCACCGCCGGCCCCATGAGCGTGAGCACGCGGCGCACGCTGGGGTCGGCCCAGGCGGCACGCACGGTGCCCCAGGTGACGCCGATGCGCGGCATGAGACCCAGGCGCACCAGGGCCGGTATCTGCACGGCCAGCTGCAGCACGCCCCCCAGCATCACACCGCCGGCCATGGCGTAGATGGGCTCGATGCCGCGGGCCTCCAGCTGCGGCGCACCCAGCCAGGCCGCGGCGATCATGCACACGTTGAGCAGCACGGGCGATGCGGCGGGCACGGCGAAGTGCTTCCAGGTGTTGAGGATGCCCGCCGACAGCGCGACCATGGACATGAAGCCGATGTACGGGAACATGAAGCGCGTCATCAGCACCGCTGCGTCGTAGGCCTCGGCGTTCTGGCGCAGGCCGCTGGCCAGCGCCCATACCAGCAGCGGCGCGCCGACCACGCCCAGGATGCATACCAGCAGCAACACCCAGGCCAGGGCGGTGGCCACCGCGGAGATGAGCTTGTGCGTGGCTTCCTCGCCCTGCTGCGTCTTGGCGGTGCCCAGCACCGGCACGAAGGCTTGGCTGAACGCCCCTTCGGCAAACAGCCGCCGGAACAGGTTGGGGATGCGGAAGGCGACCTGGAAGGCGTCGGTCAGCGCGTTGGCCCCGAACATCGAGGCCATGAGCAGCTGGCTCATGAGTCCCGTCACACGGGAGGCCAGGGTCAGCAGGGAAACGGTGGAGGCGGCTTTGAGCAATGACACCGCTGGAGTGTATTCCCCCTGTGCCGCTGCGCGGCTTCTCCCCAGGCGGGGACGCATCGGGTGGCAGGGCGAAGCCCACGCACTGGGTGCGCAGGCGATGGCGCTGCGCCGGCTTTTGAGTGTGGTGGCAGCTGAAACCCGGTCTGGGCTATAATCGCGGGCTTTGCTGGCATCATCCTCAGACTCAAGGAACTAAATCATGGCATCCGCTAAACCCAAGAAGAAGAACCCGCGCCTGGCGTCGGGCCGCAAGCGCGTCCGTCAGGACACCAAGCTGAACGCAGCCAACACCTCGCTGCGCTCCAAGTACCGTACCGCTGTCAAGAACGTCGAAAAGGCTGTTCTGGCTGGCGACAAGACCAAGGCGACCGAACTGTTCGCCAAGATGCAAGCCGTGGTCGACTCCGTGGCCGACAAGGGCATTTTCCACAAGAACAAGGCTGCTCGCGACAAGAGCCGTCTGTCTGCCAAGGTGAAGACCCTGGCTCTGGCAGCCGCTTAAAACTCATTTTCCGCCTGATTCACTTCAGGCAAACAGCCCGAACGGCATGTGCCGTTCGCCGTTTGTAACGGGTGCGCTGCCAGCAAACGAACAAAACCGCCTTCGGGCGGTTTTTTCGTTTCCGAACGCTTTGCGCCGGTTTGGCGCTCCGTATCCAAAGCCGTCGCCCCAGAATGCACGCCATCCGGCTTTACGGCAAATTATGGATTGATCATAATTATTGGAATTTCATAAAAATCCATAAACCATGACGTTCCGCCGCACCGACCTTGCCGAGCAGATGGCCACGCAGTTGCTCAGGCCCTCGTTCCTGGACATGTCCCTGCGCTCCGGGCTGTTCCTGTCGGGCCAGCGCCGGGTGGGCAAGACCACGTTCCTCGCAACCGACCTCATCCCTGCGCTCGAGGCGCTGGGCGCCATCGTGGTCTATGTGGATTTGTGGAGCCAGCCCCAGGCCAACCCGGCGGACCTGGTGCACGAGGCCATCCGCAAGACGCTCAAGGACCTGCAGACGCCCGGCTCGGGCATCTTGAAGCGCCTCAAGGACGTGGCCAGCGTGGAGGCCGGGGCGGCGGGGTTCAAGTTCGGCTTCAAGCTGGCCGACGTGGGCAAGGACGACGGCACCACCCTGGCCCACGCCTTCGAGGCACTGATCGACCAGGCCAGAACGGACGTGGTGCTCATCATCGACGAGGTGCAGCACGCACTGGGCAGCGCCGACGGCGACCACCTGCTGCACGCGCTCAAGGCCGCGCGCGACGCCATCAACACCCGCCCCGACACTCCTGGCTACTTCTTGTTCATCGGCACCGGCTCACACCGCGCGCGGGTGCAGGAGCTCACGCTCAAGGGCAACCAGGCCTTCAACGGCGCGGTGACCAACGAGTTTCCGGTGCTGGGGCGGGACTTCATCGACTACGTGCTGGAGCAGGTCCGCCCGCAGTTGGGCGCCATGCTGCCTTCGGCCGACGTCACAGAATCTGCCTTTCGCAGCATGGGCAGCCGGCCGGAGGAACTGATGAAGGCGCTGAACGTGCTGCGCAGCCTGCCCGCCGATGCCCTGCCGGACGAGCACCTGCCCACCATTGCGCAGTCGCTGGGCGCCGCGGCGGCCGATGTGGAACTGCAGAAGGTGGAGGCCATGGGCCCGCTGGCCGAGGCGGTGTTCTCGCGCATCTGCAGCATCGGCGGCGACGTGAAGGGCGTCTTTACCGGCGAGGCGCTCAAGACCTACGCCGCGCAGATCGGCCGCGAGGTCACGGCCCAGGAGGTGCAGGGCATCATCGGCATGATGACCTCGGCCAACCTGCTCATGCGTGTGAAGCACGGGCACTACGGCGTGACCGACCCGTTCGTGGAAAAGGCCTGGATGAACCGGCTGCAGGCGGACCAGTTGCTGCGCGCGGGGCTTGCGGGCAGCAACGTCCAGCGCTAAACAACCCGGGCGCTGCGCCTTCAGCCCTTGGGCGGCGGGTCGGGCAGCAGGCAGGCCTCGGCCACCTGCAGGTTGTTGTCGCGTGCGAAGTTGATGACGAAATCCCACGCCATGGGCTCGTGCCCTTGCAGGTCGCGGTGCACCACCACGCACTTGACGCCATTGAGCGTCGTCGGAATGCACCACGGCGAGTAGCTCAGATGGCTGCCAGGCCGCGCCCCGCCCGGGCGGAAGCTGCTCATCACCCCGGCCAGCCGCTCGGCCCAGTCACTGGGGCGAAAGGTCTTCCCGTCGTGGGTGATGCCCTGGATGAAGACTTCTTTGGAGGAGGGGGAAACCATCGGGGGATTGGAGTGGTAGTAAGGGCGCCCCAAGGCAGGATCACTGCATGCTGCACCGCAACGCGACATTCTAACTCTTATATAAGAGCTACCCCTCTAATCCACGGCCGGCATCGGGAATCAGGCCCGGATTGCTGCCAACACACGGCATTGCAGTAATGCGCAATCGTCAACAGCCGTTCACCGTGCTCCCCCTAGAATCGTGCTTCGCTTTCTCGGGCTTTGATCCCAACAGGGCAGCCCATTCACCGCACCGTCAGGAGATTTCTGCATGACCGCTACCACCCCGGCAGCTTCGCCCCACGTGATGAACACCTATGGCCGCGTACCCATCGCGCTGGCCCGCGGTCAGGGCAGCCGAGTCTGGGACGTCAACGGCAAGGAATACCTGGACGGCCTGGGCGGCATCGCCGTGAACACGCTGGGCCACAACCATGCCAAGCTCGTGCCCGCGCTGCAGGACCAGCTCACCAAGCTGATCCACACCTCCAACTACTACCACGTGCCGCTGCAAGAGCAGCTCGCCGCCAAACTGGTGGAGCTGTCGGGCATGCAGAACGTGTTCTTCTGCAACTCGGGCCTCGAAGCCAACGAGGCGGCCCTCAAGATCGCCCGCAAGTTCGGCGTGGACAAGGGCATCGCCAAGCCCGAGATCGTGGTGTACGAGAAGGCGTTCCATGGCCGCTCCATCGCCACCATGTCGGCCACCGGCAACCCCAAGATCCACAACGGCTTCGGCCCGCTGGTTGAAGGCTTCATCCGCGTGCCGCTCAACGACATCGAGGCCATCAAGAAGGCCACCGAAGGCAACCCCAACGTGGTGGCCGTGTTCTTCGAGACCATCCAGGGCGAAGGCGGCATCAACGGGATGCGCATCGAATACCTGCAGCAGCTGCGCAAGCTGTGCGACGAGCGCGGCTGGCTCATGATGATCGACGAAGTGCAGTGCGGCATGGGCCGCACCGGCAAGTGGTTCGCCCACCAATGGGCGGGCATCGTGCCCGACGTGATGCCCCTGGCCAAGGGCCTGGGCTCGGGCGTGCCGATCGGCGCGGTGGTGGCCGGCCCCAAGGCCGCCAACGTGCTGCAGCCCGGCAACCACGGCACCACCTTCGGCGGCAACCCGCTGGCCATGCGCGCCGGGGTCGAGACCATCCGCATCATGGAAGAAGATGGCCTGCTGGCCAACGCGGCCAAGGTGGGCGACCACCTGCGCGCGGCGCTGCAGCGCGAGCTGGGCAGCCTGCCGGGCGTCAAGGATATCCGCGGCCAGGGCCTGATGCTGGGCATCGAGCTTGCCAAGCCCTGCGGCGCCCTGATCGCCCGCGCGGCCGAGGCTGGCCTGCTGCTGTCCGTCACCGCCGACACCGTGATCCGCCTGGTGCCGCCGCTGATCCTCACCACTGCCGAGGCCGACGAGATCGTCGCCAAGCTGACCCCGCTGGTCAAAGCCATCCTGGCTGAATGAAGAGCAAGCACGCCATGACGCTGAAACATTACCTGCAGTTCAACGACCTCACCGCCGACGAATACGCGTACCTCTTCGAGCGCGCCGCGCTCATCAAGAAGAAGTTCAAGGCCTACGACAAGCACCACCCCCTGGTGGACCGCACGCTGGCCATGATCTTCGAGAAAGCCAGCACGCGCACCCGCGTGAGCTTCGAAGCCGGCATGTACCAGCTGGGCGGCTCCGTGGTGCACCTGACCACGGGCGACAGCCAGCTGGGCCGCGCCGAGCCCATCGAAGACAGCGCCAAGGTCATCAGCCGCATGGTCGATCTGGTGATGATCCGCACGTACGAACAAGCCAAGATCGAAAGCTTCGCCGCCAACTCGCGCGTGCCCGTCATCAACGGCCTGACCAACGAATACCACCCCTGCCAGATCCTGGCGGACATCTTCACGTACATCGAGCACCGCGGCGCCATCAAGGGCAAGACCGTGGCGTGGGTGGGCGACGGCAACAACATGGCCAACACCTGGCTGCAGGCGGCATCGCTGCTGGGCTTCAAGGTGCATGTGAGCACGCCGCGCGGCTACGAAGTGGACGAGAAACTGGCCGCTGGCGCCCGCGGGATCAGCGCTGGCAGCTATCAATTCTTTAGCAACCCGCTCGAAGCCTGCCAGGGCGCGGACCTGGTCACCACCGACGTGTGGACCAGCATGGGCTACGAGTCCGAGAACGAAGAGCGCAGATTAGCCTTTGCCGACTGGTGCGTGGACACCGAGATGATGGCCGCCGCCAAGCCGGATGCCCTCTTCATGCACTGCCTGCCCGCCCACCGCGGCGAAGAGGTCGAAGCCGATGTGATCGACGGGCCGCAGTCGGTGGTCTGGGACGAGGCAGAAAACAGGATGCACGTGCAGAAGGCACTCATGGAGTACCTTTTGCTCGGCCGGATTGCATGACATGCAATCCGGTGGCGCGCCAGCGCCAGCAGCCTGTTTCGGCGCAGGCTCATGTCCGCACAGCGGACATGAAGCGGCCGCAGGCCGCGCGCCGAAGCCACAGCAGGATGCACGTGCAAAAGGCACTCATGGAGTACCTTCTGCTCGGCCGCGTGGCCTGATCCACCGCTCCACCATGCCCTGGCGCCGCCAGCCCGTCCACAGCGCCGAACTGCAGGCGCACTGGAACACGCTGGGCCAGGCGCTGGGCCGCGACACCCCCGCCTGGCGCGCCGAGGGCCGCCGCCTCATCCTGAGCTGGGCCCACTGGCCCCGCGCGTACCACGACACCACGCACCTGTGGGCCTGCCTGCGGCACCTGCAGGCCGTGCAGGACCCGCAGCCCGGTGTCCTGCAAGACCCCCATGCCGTAGCCCTGGCGCTGTGGTACCACGACGCGGTCTACTGGCCGTGGAGCCGCCACAACGAGCAGCGCAGCGCTGACTGGGCCGTGCGCTTCCTGCGCAGCCAGGGACTGCCCGACACCATGGTTCTCAGCGTGCACCAGCACATCCTCGACACCCGCCACAACCCGGGCACCCTGGCCGGTGATGCGCAATGGGTTGTCGATATCGACCTGTCCATCCTCGGCCAGAGCGAGGCGGTCTACCGCCAGTTCGAGCGCAACGTGCGGCGTGAATACTTCTTTGTCCGCTGGCCGCGTTACGTGGCGGGCCGCAGCGCGGTGCTGCAGGGGTTTGTGGAGCGGCCGCGGATATATGGCTCGGAGTGGTTCCACGAGCGTTATGAGGCACAGGCGCGCGCAAACCTCCAGAACGCTTTGCAAGCCCTTTCCTCAGGCCGCTTGTACGGATGAGCGGGTAACAGGGCCACCCCGCGCAGGGCTCAGTCCAACCGCAGGCTCATCAGCGCAGCGTCGAAGTACGCCCCGTCAAGACACACGGCCTCCGGCTCCACACCGTATGTCGAGAAACCCAGCGACCGGTACAGCTGGGCCGCCGCATCGTTGGGCAAATACATCATGAGATTGATCCGCCGCGCACCTTGAGCGCGTGCGTGCTCAATGGCCCGCACAACCAGCCTGCGCGCAAAACCTCGGCGTCTGAACCGTGGGGAAACAAAAGTGCCCCACAACAATACTTTGTGGCGAGACGATGCGAATTTGCTCTGCCATGCCACGGCTGCCGTCCCCGCCAACACACCATCGCAAAAGACTCCGAATACGGCATTCGGCGCCGGATACGCCAGTTGCTCCCTGAAGCCGTCCAGAGAGCGGCTCAGTTCTTCCTCCAACGTGAGACCCATGGGTATCGGGTTGTCCGCTGTCAGTTCGCGGCGCAGCGAGGAAAACACCTCCGCATTGGCGGCAGACAGGTGCCGCAGTTCGATCAAAGCGTTGGGAGCATCCATGATTTCCAGGCGATGGGTAGACAGGTGGGATTGAACCGCTCAGCGCAGCCAGGGGCAAGACAAGGCGGCAGCCACCGTCAGAACTGCGTGCCCACCGTCAGGTACACACGCGGTGTCAGCCGCATGCTGCTGGTGCTCAGTAGCGGCACCGGGCCCGATGCATCTACACGGTCGCGGCGAAAGCGTGCGTCCCCCACGTTGTAGATACCGAGCCGCCAGTAACCCAGGCCCCGCACCAACTGCCCCACGTACACATCCAGCATCGCATGGGCACGGCTGCGCCCCGTCAACACCGGGTCGACATTCTGGTCTGCAGGCCCGGTCATCGACAGTGTGGCCCCGCCGTACCAACCGCCGCCGCGCGGCATAGGGCGGGCTGCAGTCAACGTGACGATGTAGCGGGCTTGCCCGGGAATGCGCTGGCCCTCGTTGCGCCCACTGGTCATGCGCGACTGCAGCAGGCTGGCGTTGGCAGACAGCGTCCAGTCGCTGGCCAGCCCCAGCCAACCCAGGCCGGTGCGGGCGTCCGCCTCCAGGCCCCAGACTATGGCGTCGCCCACGTTGCTGCGCTGCTCGACCCAGCGCGCGCCCTGTAGCTGGAGCGGGGGCGCGAGCGCATCGCTCACCCTGCGCACGAAAACGTTCAAGCCCATGTGGCCCGCCGCCAGCCGGCGCTCAAAGCCTGTGTCCAGCGTCCACGTCACTTCAGGGCGCAGGTTCGGGTTGCCCATGGTGTCGGGGTTGCTCAGGCTGTTGCTGCCCTGGCTGGGAATGGTCCGGTCCACCAGGTCCCACACGCGCGGCAGTTGCGTTACGCGGGCCAGGTTGAAGCGCCATTGCAGGTCGTCGGACAGCGGTGTGCGCGTGTGCAGCGAGGGCTGCAAAATGTTCCATTGCCTCTGGCCCGCCACCAGCGAGCTGCCACCATGGAGCGTGACCTGCTCGCCCCGCAACCCGAGGGTGAGCGTGGTGTTGGCGGGCAGCTCCCATTCGTTTTGCCCCCACAGTACGGCGCGGCGGATTCCAGACTCCAACGCAGTGTTCGACGGCAACTCGCCACTCGCTGTCGTGCGGACGTGCAACTGACGGTCTTCCAACTGCGCACCAACGCTCCAGAGCAAAGCGCTGGTGGTGCCGGTGAGCTTGGTACTCAGGCTCACCAGGTCCTCCCGCCGGTCATCCAGAAAGCTGTAGCTGTCGGTCACTGCAGCGGCCCCCGCCATTCCCGCAGCGCGGACCAGCGTTCCATCGCGGTCCACGGTGTCACTTGCCCGGCTTGTGGCGAGTGTGGTTTCGAGCTTGCTGGCGGCAAAGCGGTGCGTCCAGTCGGCCGCGGCCTGCAGGTAGCGGCGCTCGTAACGGTGCGCTTCCTGTGAACTCAGCGCATAGGCTCCATCACCGCTACCCACGCTGACAGACTCGCCGGCAAACTCGCCCCGGCTGAGCGTTGCGCGCAGCGTGAGCTGATCTACCGCCGACAGCCGACCGCTGACGCGCGGGACCAACGCATAGTCGGTGCGCCGATAGCGAGCGCTGGTGTCCGACTGGGCGACTTCCACACCCGCACGCTGCGTGCTGCGGTGGGTGTCCGAGCCCAGCAGCAGCCCTGTGGCCGACGCGGCCACGAAGTACGACCACGGCGGGCTGGGCGCTGCATCACTCTCATCGCCAGCCCGTGTCGGCGTGGCGCCGATAGGACCCGTGCGCGAGAAGAAGGCCTGGCCCGCATCGCGCCCCCACACATGGTTGTCCGTCAGGCGCAGCACTGTCTCGCGCTTGACCGTGGCCTGGCGCAGCACGATGTTGATGGTGCCGCCCGTGGCCCCTGAGAACTCCGCCGTCGGCGCGCGCACCACCTCGATGCGCTCGATCAGCTCTGGCGGCAGTTGGTCGATGGGCAACTGCGATCGCTTGCTGCCTACGCGCTGTCCATCCACCAGCAGCTGGGTCGCGCCACGGTCCATGCCGCGCATGCGAATCTCCACACTGCCGTCCCCTGACGGCGTCACCTGCACGCCGGGCAACTGACGCAGCACATCGGCCACCGAGAAAGCGCCCATCTGCTCGATGTCGTTGCGGTCCACCACCACCAGCGAGCCCGCAGCAAAGAAGCGCTGCTCAAGCGAGCGGCGCGCCGTCACCGTCACGCCCTCCAGTTGCGGGGGTGCACCCGCACCCTCGGCCTGACCCTGGGCCCACGCAGCGTGGCCCGCCAGACAAGTCATCCACATCGCGGCATGGCGCTTGATTTTTCTCATACCTACCCTCCTCCGGTCATTGTCCAGCGCGTGTCTTAAGCGCAGCCAAAGACGGCGCGCCAACATGCTGTTGCCCCGTCCAACCGTGGTGCAAACCGCCACAATCCCCCCATGCACATCCTGCTCATCGAAGACGACCTGGACCTGGGCCGGGCCCTGCAGTCGGCGCTGAAGGTCGAGGGACTGACCAGCGAGTGGCTGCGCCGCGCGGTGGACGCGCCCGCCACAGTGGATGCCACCACCGTGGACTGCGTGCTGCTGGACCTGACGCTGCCCGACGGCAGCGGGTTCGACCTGCTGGCACGCTGGCGGGCGCAGGGGGAGCAGGTGCCCGTCATCGTGATCACCGCGCGCTCGGCGGTGGAGGACCGGCTGGCGGGGCTGGACGGCGGCGCGGACGACTTTGTGATCAAGCCCTTTGCCACGGCCGAGCTGATGTCGCGCATCCGCGCGGTGCTGCGCCGCAGCGCGCGGCAGGCCAGCGAGCGCTGGGTGCTGGGCGAGCTGGTGATCGAGCCCCGGCGCCACCAGGTGCGGCGTGGCAGCGAGGCGCTGGACTTGTCGCCGCGCGAGTTTCAGCTGCTGCTGGAGCTGGCACGCGAGCCTGGCGCCGTGGTGCCCAAGGGCGTGATCGCGCAGCGGCTGGACCCGCTGGGCGAGCCAGTGGACTTTGGCGCCATCGAAGTGCATGTGTCCAACCTGCGCCGCAAGATCGGGCCGGAGCTGATCCGCACGGTGCGTGGCGTGGGCTACCTGCTTCAAGCATGAGCGCACGCACGACATTGCGCGCCAGATGGCAGCGGCTGGCCGAGCCCACCCTGGTGCGCCGCAGCGTGGTATCGGTGCTGCTGGCGTTTGTGCTGGTCTGGGGGGTGTTGCTGTGCTACATCTTCATGACCTACAAACACACCATCACCAACGACCCGGGCCTGCAAAAGTACGGAGACGCCCTGCTGGTGTCTCTGCAGGGCGTGACCGACCCCGCACACGCTGCAGCGGCCATCGACTCCACCGAAACGTGGACCTACATACGACGCCGCCAGATTGGCATTTTTCCTGGCAAGACACTGCACACACTCAGTGATGCAGACGGCAATCCGGTGTTTGCCTCGCATGAGTTGAAGACCCTGAATCTACCCCCCAGGCACCCGGATGCGGTGGGCGTGATTACCGAAGCCATCGCAGAAGGCACCGTGTACCGCATCTACACAGGCCACAACGCCCGGTGGGCCTTGCAGGTGTTCGAGCCCAAGCGCACGGATGCAGCCTTTCTGGCTTACAACGGCCGCTTCATCCTGCCCTATCTGCTGCTGGCCATGCCCTTCGTGCTGGTGCCCGTGTGGCTATCGGTGCGCAACGGCCTCAAGCCGCTGCAGCAGTTGGCCAGCCGCATTGCCCGGCGCAACAACGACGACCTGCAGCCCGTGGGCTTCGACGCACAGCACCGCGAGCTCAAACCGCTGGAGCAGTCCCTGGACACCCTGCTGGCCCGCATGCGCCAGAAAGTCGAACGCGAGCGCGCCTTCGTGCAGGACGCCGCCCACGAGATCCGCACGCCGCTGGCCGTCATCACCGCCCAAGCCCATGTCATGGCACGTTCGCAAAGCGAAGCCGAACGCACACAGGCGCAGGCGCACCTGGAGCAGGCCATCGCCCGCACCTCGCACCTGGCCCAGCAACTGCTGGACCTGGCCGCGCTCGATGAAGCGCAGCGCCCTGCTCCGCGCGACCTGGACGTGGCGCAGTGGCTGCGCGCCGCGCTGGCGCAGGCCGCGCCGCGGGCCATGGCCCGGCAGATCGAACTATCGCTGGACGCGCCCGACAGCCTGACTGCGCGGCTGGACCTGCCCGCGCTGGAATCGGTGGTGCACAACCTGCTGGACAACGCGGTGCGCTACTCGCTCGCAGGCGGCACGGTGGCTGTCGGCCTGCGGGTGGACGACGGTGGCACAACGCTGCAATTGGCGGTGCAGGACGACGGGCCGGGCATTCCAACCGCTGAGCAGGGCAAGGTGTTCGAACGCTTCTACCGCGGCCCGGGCCATGCGGCCGGCAGCGGTAGCCACAACGATGGGGACCATGCCACCAACGGCTCCGGCCTGGGCCTGGCCATCGTGCGCCAGGCAGCGCTGCGCATGGGCGGGCAAGTGCGGCTGGGCCAGGGGCTGGGTGGGCGGGGCGTGGGATTCTTCGTGGAGATACCGCTGGCGGCGCGCCGGGGCTGATGCGGCGCTGACCCGAGCGGGCCATGGCCGTCATGACAACCGCTGGACATCGGCCTGATGAGCTTCAGCCTCAGCGAACTCGCGGCCTGATGAACTGCAGCCTCAGCGACCTCACCATCCGTTCGGGCTGAGCCTGTCGAAGCCAGGGCATGCCCCCAGCGTGCAAGGCTTCGACGGGCTCAGCCCGAACGGATTGGGGGTATGTGACGCATGTGGCCATCCAAGCCATCCAAGCCATCCAAGCCTATTAGATGCTCCAGCGCCCTCTACCGCTTGATGGACAAGCGCAAGCAGCTACAAATAATATAGCAACCCATATCAATGCCGCGAGCGCGGCATGGCCACTGTTTTCTCGGCAGCCTCGCCCGGCGACGATGCTGCAGGACCGCAGCCACCGCCACCGCTACTGCAGCTGCTGCACCCCCCACCGCCGTCCCCGCTGCCGCAGCCCGGTGCCTGCACCAACGCCGGGTGCACCCTTCCCAGGCGTTGCCGCCAACCCTGCGGCATGTAGCGCCACGCCACGTAGAGCATGGCAACGGCCACGATCACGCCGACGATGATGTCCTGGGCCATGGTTGTCTACCCTCCACCCATCGCCAGTGCGATGCGGTACGTCACGAAGCTGGCCAGATAGGCCAGCGCAAACAGGTACGCCGTCATGATCAACGGGTACCGCCAGCTGTTGGTCTCGCGCTTGACGGTGGCGATGGTCGACAGGCACTGCGGCGCGAAGATGAACCACACCAGCAGCGACAGCGCCGTGGCCAGTGACCATTGGGCGGCGATCAGCGGGCCCAGCTGCGCGGCAGTCTCCTCGCCCGTGGCAGACAGCGCGTATACGGTGCCCAAGGCCCCCACGGCCACCTCGCGCGCGGCCATGCCGGGCACCAGGGCGATGGAGATCTGCCAGTTGAAGCCGATGGGCGCGAACACCACCGCCAGCAGGCTGCCGACCTTGCCCGCCAGGCTGTATTCGATGGCGGGCCCGGTGGCGCCCACCGGTGGCGCCGGGAACGACGACAAGAACCACAGCAGCACGGTGAGCGCCAGGATGATGCCGCCCACGCGGCGCAGGAAGATCTTGGCGCGCTCCCACAGGCCGATGGCCAGGCTGCGCACGCTGGGCCAGCGGTAGGTGGGCAGCTCCATCAGCAGCGGCGCGGCACCGGTGTTGGTGCGCGCCAGCCGGGCCACGGCGGCCACCGCCATGGCGCTGACGATGCCGCCCACGTACAGCGCGAACAGCACCAGGCCCTGCAGGTTGAACACACCGGCCACCGTGCGCTCCGGGATGAAGGCCGCGATGAGCAGCGCATACACCGGCAAACGTGCCGAGCAGGTCATGAGCGGCGCGATCATGATCGTCACCAGCCGGTCGCGCCAGCTCGGGATGGATCGCGTGGCCATGATGCCCGGGATGGCACATGCAAAGCTCGACAGCAGCGGGATGAACGAGCGGCCCGACAGGCCCACCACGCCCATCACCCGGTCCAGCAAAAACGCCGCGCGCGGCAGGTAGCCCGAGTCTTCCAGCACCAGGATGAAGAAGAACAGGATCAGGATCTGCGGCAGGAACACCACCACCCCGCCCGCGCCGGCGATGATGCCGTCGGTGAGCAGGCTGCGCAGCGTGCCCTCGCCCATGTTCGCGTTGACCCACGCGCCCGCGGCCTCGGTGGCGGCCTTGATCCAGTCCATGGGCGCTGCGGCCCAGCTGAACACCGCCTGGAACATCAGGAACAGCGTGACGGCCAGCAGCACCATGCCCCACACCGGGTGCAGCACCACCGCGTCGATGCGGTCGTCGCGGTGCAGGCTGACCTGCGGCGCGCGCACTGCCAGGTCGATGATGCGGCGCACCTGCTGGTGCAGCTGCATCACCTGCTGCTGCGCGCTGCCTTCGGGCATCGCCAGCGGCACCTGCGCGGCAGCCAGCGCCGCAGGCTGCACCGTGTCCAGCCACTGCACCAGTTCTTGCGCACCGCCGCCCCGCACGCCCACGGTGGCCAGCACCGGCATGCCCAGCTCACGCGCCAGCGCCTCGCGGTCGATCACGATGCCCTGGCGCTCGGCCACGTCGCTCATGTTCAGTACCAGCACCATGGGCAGCCCCAGGGCGCGGGCCTCCAGCACCAGGCGCAGGTTGAGCCGCAGGTGGGTGGCATCGGTCACGCAGACCAGCACCTCGGGCGCGGGCTCGCCTGCCCGCTGCCCGGTGACGATGTCGCGCGTGACGGCTTCGTCCATGCTTTGCGCATGCAGGCTGTAGGCGCCCGGCAAGTCCAGCACGCGCACGCGCCGGCCGCTGGCGGTCTGCAGCGAGCCCTCCTTGCGCTCCACGGTCACGCCCGCATAGTTGGCCACCTTCTGCCGCGCGCCGGTCAGCAGGTTGAAGAGCGCGGTCTTGCCGCAGTTGGGGTTGCCCAGCAGGGCGATGCGCAGCGGGGCAGTTGTCGATGGCGGGGTTGTGCTGGTGGCAGCGGACGTGCTTCGCGCATTCATGGCTGCACCTCGACCTGCACCTGCACCATCGACGCCTCGCTACGGCGCAACGCAAACGTGGCCTGCCCCACCCGCACCGCAATCGGGTCCACCCCGAACCCACCGCGCGCGACCACACGCACCGCCTCGCCGGGGAGAAAGCCGATCTCCATCAGGCGCAGCACGGTGCCTTCTTCCTGCTCGCCGCTGGCGCTATGCAGGCCCGTCACCAGCGCAGGGGTGTGCAGGGGCAGCCGGTCAAGGGCTGTGGATGGCGCGGGGCCAGTGGAGGCATGCTGCGGCACAGCAGAGCTGTCGTGCGGGGTGGTCATCGGAGTCTGCTTTTTAAATGTTATTGATTCTCATTTTACTGACACCGGGTTTGGGGGTTTGGTTCCGTGGGGGAGGGGTGATTGATGCAGCGCAAATGCGCTCCGGTGCTGACACCGCGTGCCAAATCCATACCGGCGCACACCCCACGACCATCGGCAATGGCAATGGCAATGGCAAACTGCAACGGCTATCCGGTCGTCACTTTGGCACGTCGCAGCACGCACGTACGCACGTACGCACGTACGCACGTACGCACGTACGCACGTACGACGAGAGGAATGGATCAAATGACAAGCGTGAGGCATCACAGGCGTGCGAGCACAGAGCGCTTGCGTCGTGGCGGACGTGATGCCGTCCTTTGGCTGGCCTTCAGTGAAGAACCGGCTCTGAGCCCTACACTGCACCGAACACTCTCCGGGAGATGGCCATGTTTCGCTGCAAGTTGAGCAAACCAGTCGCCGCGAAGGCGTTTATCGCCACCATGCTTTTGTCAGCGCTGGCAGGATTGGCGGGCTCTCACATCGCACCGCAGGTTCCGCTGCATACCGTCTTGCTCTACTGCGCGATAGGCGCCGCAACGGTGTTCATTGCCCTGGTGATCACCACCATCGCCGTGCTCACAGTCATGCAATTCATCTTGCGCAAGGGCGGCACCGACACTCAGTGGTTGTGGTTTTCCGCGGACCCACCGGGCTTGGTCGAGTTGCGACAGCGCACCACCCAAGATGCGGCACCCACAGCGCATGAACACTGATCGTCAGGTTCTAGGCACTGTTCAGATGCGCCGGCGACGCAGACTGGGGCGTTGAGCGCTCTGCAAAAAGCCCGCAATCAGCTTTCAGGGCACGCGTCGTAGAAACCCGCTGTCACCTTCGCCCCGCTGCGCGCTTGCAGCTCGGTGTTGAATTGGAGCACCTTCGCGTTGGGCGTTGACCGGCACATCGAAAGGTGGACCTTGTCAGGCCGCAGGCGGACAACCTCATCCACGACAGGCGTGGCCAGAGCCGATGTCACATCCCCCGCTCTGTACTCTGTGGGCAGGATCTGAACATGGACGGTTTCAGTGGTGGTGCTGCAACCGGCAAGCAGCGCAACCGAAAAAAGCAGTGTTCGTAGAAGCATGGCATCCAAAGCGCGCAGCGCGTCTCGTGGTGAGGCGCCAAAGGATAGCCCTCTCGCGGGTCGCCTGTTGCAAGCAGTTGTCACCCAGCAGTCCCCCGGGACCTGGCCCGTCTGAGCAGCAGCATCCGCAGGAACATCAGGGTGGCTTTTCCCATTTCGCAGATCGTTGAAGCCTCAACAAAAAACCGCCGCCGTGTTGGAAATAACCGACACCACGGGTTTTCCGGGACATGCAAACTTTGTCCCATGCCAACCAGCTCCTCTTCCCCCACCGCCCGCAGGCTCTGGGACATTTCGCCGCCCGTGCATGCGGGCAGCCCCGTGTTCCCGGGCGACACGGCGTACAGCCAGCAGTGGTGCGCCACCATCGGGCCCGGCTGCCCGGTCAACGTGAGCGCCATCACGCTGTCGCCCCACGTGGGCGCGCATGCCGATGCGCCGCTGCACTACGACGAGCACGGCGCCAGCATCGGTGATGTGTCGCTCGACGCCTTTCTGGGCCCCTGCCGCGTGATCCACGCGATCGCCCGCGGGCCGCTCATCACCTGGGAGCACATCGCCCACGCGGTGGACGCCACGCTGCCGCAGCGCGTGCTGGTGCGCACCTACCAGCACATGCCCCAGGACCGTTGGGACGGCGCCCTGGCGGCCTATGCCCCCGACACCATCGAGCGCCTGGCGGACCGGGGCGTGCTGCTGGTGGGCATCGACACCGCCAGCATCGACCCGGCCGATAGCAAGACTTTGGACAGCCACCAGGTCATCCGCCGCCGCGGTCTGCGCGTGCTGGAGAACCTGGTGCTCGACGATGTGCCCGAGGGCGACTATGAGCTGATCGCCCTGCCGCTCAAGCTCACCACCGCCGACGCCTCACCCGTGCGCGCCGTGCTGCGTGCGTTGGCCTGATCACTCATTTTTTTAAGCTTTTGGGCCGCTACAGCTTGCTGATAAAGCGCCAGCAGCTATCAAAACAGAAGCAAACAACCACCTATCTGCCATGACCATCACCGCACAAGACTGCCGCGCACTTGACGCGCAAGACCCCATCGCCCCGCTGCGCGAGCACTTCGCGCTGCCCCCGGGCGTGATCTACCTGGACGGCAACTCGCTGGGCGTGGCGCCCAAGGCTGCCGCGGCGCGCGTGGCCGATGTGGTGACGCGCGAGTGGGCCACGGACCTCATCAAATCCTGGAACACCGCGAGCTGGTTCGACCTGCCCCAGCGCCTGGGCAACCAGCTGGCCCCGCTGATCGGCGCCGGCCCGAACGAAGTGGTCTGCACCGACAGCACTTCGATCAACCTCTACAAGGTGCTGAGCGCGGCGCTGAACATCGCCCGCGAGGACAACACCGCGCGCAAGCGCATCGTCAGCGAGCGCAGCAACTTCCCCACCGACCTGTACATCGCCGAAGGCCTGTGCAAGGAGCGCGGGCTGGAGCTGGTGCTGGTGGAGCCCGAAGACATCGCCGCCGCGCTGACCCCTGACGTGACCGTGCTGATGCTCACCCATGTGAACTACCGCACCGGCGCCATGCACGACATGGCCGCCATCACGGCCGCCGCGCATGCCCAGGGCATCCTGTGCGTGTGGGACCTGGCGCACAGCGCGGGCGCGGTGCCTGTCGACCTGAACGGCGCGGGTGCAGATTTTTCCGTCGGCTGTGGCTACAAGTACCTCAACGGCGGCCCCGGCGCGCCGGCCTTTGTGTGGGTACACCCGCGCCACGCCGACCGCTTCTGGCAGCCGCTGTCGGGCTGGTGGGGCCACGCGGCGCCGTTCCAGTTCACCCCTGACTACCAGCCTGCACCCGGCATCACGCGCTACCTGTGCGGCACGCAGCCCATCATCAGCCTGTCGGCCCTGCAGTGCGGGCTGGACGTGTTCACCGCCGCGCAGGCACTGGGCGGCATGGCCGCGCTGCGCACCAAGTCGCTCGCGCTTACCGACCTGTTCATCCGCCTGGTGGAGGAGCGCTGCGCAGGCCACGGCCTGGGCCTGGCCACGCCGCGCGACCACGCACAGCGCGGCTCGCAGGTCTGCCTGACGCGCGACGAAGGCGCGGGCGTCAGCGGCCAGGGCAGCGGCGCCTACGCCATCGTGCAGGCGCTGATCGCCCGCGGCGTGATCGGCGACTTCCGCAAGGGCGATGGTGGCACGGGCCCGCACAAGGACATCCTGCGCTTTGGCTTCACGCCGCTGTACCTGGGGTTTGAAGACGTGTGGAATGCGGTGGAGCACCTGCGCCAGGTGCTGGAGAGTGGCGATTGGCAAAAGCCCGAGTTCAACCAGACGCACGCGGTGACCTGAGGCCTGTCGGCATCCCAAAACACCTCAACCGTTCACACCGGGCTTGTCGATGTGCCGCGCAAGGCTTCGACAGGCTCCGCCCGAACGGCCCGGATTGATCGAGCGCTCCGTTTGACACGGCGCGAACGCAGGAGACCCACCATGTGCCCTTTTTCCCAGACCACCGTCCCCGCCAGCGACGCACCAGCCGCCGCCCTGCCCGAGTCCATCGTGCATGAAGAACGCGCCCAGCTCGACTTCAGCCAGTCGATGAGCTATGGCGACTACCTGCAGCTCGACGCCATCCTCACCGCGCAAAAGCCGCTGTCGCCCGCACACGACGAGATGCTGTTCATCGTGCAGCACCAGACCAGCGAGCTGTGGATGAAGCTCATGCTGCACGAGCTGCGCGCGGCCATTGCGCACATCGCCAACGACGAGCTGCAGATGGCGTTCAAGATGCTGGCGCGCGTCTCCAAGATCATGGAGCAGCTGGTGCACGCCTGGGACGTGCTGGCCACCATGACGCCGCCCGAGTACACCGCCATGCGCCCGTACCTGGGCCAGTCCAGTGGATTCCAGAGTTATCAGTACCGCAGCATCGAGTTCGCCCTGGGCAACAAGAACCGCGCCATGCTCAAGCCGCACGAGCACCGCGCCGACCTGCTGGCCCAGGTGCAGGCCGCGTACGAGGCGCCGTCGCTGTACGACGAAGCCCTGCGCCTGCTGGCGCGCCGCGGCATCCCCGTGCCCGCCAGCCACTTGGAGCGCGACTGGACGCAGCCCTACGCAGAAAGCGACGGCGTGGAGCAGGCCTGGCTGGTGGTGTACCGCAATCCCAAGGAGCACTGGGACCTCTACCAGCTGGGCGAGGAGCTCACCGACCTGGAAGACGCATTCCGCCTGTGGCGCTTTCGGCACGTGACCACAGTGGAGCGCGTGATTGGCTTCAAGCGCGGCACGGGCGGCACCGGCGGCGTGAGCTACCTGCGCAAGATGCTGGACGTGGTGCTGTTCCCGGAGATATGGAAGCTGCGCACGGACCTGTGACGCGGCCCACGCGAACAAGGAGGCTGCTCACTGCACGGTGAACAGGCCTTCCAATCGCCGCTACTGCGCTACTGCTGTCTGCACGGTCAGAGCCCGCACACACTGCGGATGAGAGCGCCGCACGGCACTCTCCAGGTGCTCAGGCTCAGGCAGGGATGACCGCAGGGCGCGGGGCCCGGGACGGCCTCCGCAGCCATTTCACCGCCGCACAGGCGATGAAAGAAAGGCGCAATCAGCGCACGCTGCCTTGCGTGCCGCCCGCCACCATCATGGGGCGGTTGCTGCGGCACCAGATCGGTGCCAGGTGACCGATCTGGATGGTCAGCTCGTTGCCCTTGCCCAGCACGGTGGTCGGGCCGTTGCTGTAGGCGTAGCCGGTTTCAGCCGCCTGCTTGGGCAGGTCCACCGTCCAGCCGCTGCGCAGCAGCACGCCCATGTCCTGGTCGGGGAAGAACTGCATTTCCACCTTCTCGCCGTTGCCGCATGCAAACTGCATGCTGCCACGGTCCGTGGGCTCGGAGAAAGCCTGCAGCGCAGGCGGTTGGCTGGCGCAACCCGTCAGCATGAGAGTCACCAGCGCACCCGAACCCAGCACAACCATCTTCTTCATCGGTCACTCCTGACGTCGCGGTGCACCTTGGCGGCACACCCGACAACAACCATCCAACATCCACACCTTGGGGCCTGCGGACTCGCGGCCCCGGCTATCACCAAGCACAAACCTTGCCACTCCTGCCTGCCGGTATCCCCGTGAGCGGTACCACGCCGGATGGGTCCTCCCGGCCTGCTGGCACGAGACCGAAGCCACCGGATTCCAGATCCTTCGGAGCCCCGCAGAGGCATGTCCACAAGAGTGCCCCAGGGCTTTCGGCCCGTCATTGGGGTGATCCCCACATCGAGAGGCTCCTCTAAAGTCTGCCCCCGGCCTGTGGCGTGCCTGTGACGGCACCAAAAGCCCCCGGGCATGGCTCCATTGAGATCACCAGCCATCTCAATGGCTTTTGAACTGGTGGATTGCATGCAACTGTTGAAAAAGAAAGCAGCCCCGCAGCGGTGCAGGTAGCACCCCATGCAGGGGATCAGGACATACCCTAGGCCGGGGCGGATCGAGCGCTGCCACGGCCACCTGCCACACAGGGCCGCACACCAGCTGCGCACAGCCGGCGACAGCGGGCATGCCGATCAGCAGGTACGCTCGCCGGACCCAGCGGCCCGGCCGTGACTTCCGAGCGCCGCCTCTTTCTGGAGACCACCCCTTGCCTGCGCCCCCATCCCCGTCAGCGTCGCCCCCGCCCCCTGCCTTGCTGCCCGCCCGCGCCGCCTGGGCCATGCTGCTGGCGCTGGTGTCCGGCTTTGCGCTGAGCCAGGCGTTTCGCACCATCACGGCCATCATGGCCACCGGGCTGCGGGCGGAGTTCGGCCTGTCGGCCCAGGCGCTGGGGGTGTTTGCCGGTGCCTTTGCGTTCGCCTTCGGCACCATGCAGCTGTTCATGGGCGTGGGGATCGATCTGTATGGCGTGCGGCGCACGTTGCTGGTGGCGTTTCCGCTGGCCATTGCCGGGTCGCTGCTGTCGGCGCTCGCGCCCGGCTACGGCGTGGTGCTGCTGGGCCAGGTGCTGATCGGCGTGGGCTGCGCGCCGGCCTTACTGGTCTGCACGGTGTTCATTGCGCGCTACTTTGCGGCCAGCCGGTTTGCGATGGTGTCGGGCGTGGCCATGGGCGTGGGCGGGCTCGGGATGCTGTTCACGGGCACGCCGCTGGCGTGGCTGGTGCAGCAGTCGTCCTGGCGCATGGGGTTTGCCGTGCTGGCGGTGTTGGCGGCGCTGGCCTGGCTGCTCATCTTCTGGAAGGTGCACGAGCCTGCAGCGGCCGGCCACGGCACCCAGCCGCGTGAATCGGTAAGTGCCGCCGTGCGCGGTTTCGGCGCGCTGTTCCTGCTGCCGCACACGGCCGGCATCATGCTGCTGGCGCTGATGACGTACGCGTCGTTCCTGACCTTGCGCGGGCTGTGGCTCGGGCCGCTGCTGATCGAGCGGCACGGCTACTCGCTGGTGGCCAGCGGCAACGTGGCCATGCTGTCGTCGCTGGTGTCGCTGTTCACGCCCGCGCTGTTCGGGCGGCTCGACCCGGGGCCGGGGCGGCGGCGGCGCTGGATCACGGGCTTCTCGTTGCTGCTGGCCGCGCTGTTCACCGCCGTGGGCCTGCTGCATGCGCAATGGCTGGACGTGGCGGGCTCCATCGCCGTGGGGCTGCTGTCGGGCTACATGGTGCTGCAGTACGCCGACGTGCGCTCGGCCTACCCCGCGGCCATGACCGGGCGCGCCATGGCGGTCTTCACCATGGCGCTGTTCCTGGGCGTGGCGCTGATGCAGTGGGCCACGGGCCTGGCAGCATCGCTGGCTGCCGCGCGGGGCGCGGACCCGTACGTGGCGGTGATGCTCACCATCGCCGGCATGCTGGCAGCCGGGGTGCTGGCCTTCAGGCTGCTGCCTGCGCCTCGGCACCGCCCTGCGCGCTGACGCCAGCGGCCCGCGGCGGGCACTGGGCGGAGCCTGTGCCCTGCACCCGCCACCACTGCAACACCCCGAACAGCAGCTCGAATGCGGTGAAGCCCAGCACGATGGCATTGGCCCCGTGGGCCACGGCATGGATCTGCCACGCAGAGAACAGCATGCGCGCCAGTCCATCGAGCCGCCCCAGCAGCCGCGACGGCGCTGCGATGCGGGCGATGGACCACACCACCACCACCGACCCGAGCAGGTTGGCCAGCAGCATGTGCGTGGTGTCGAGCGGGTGCAGCGTGCCTGGCAGGGCCAGTGCCTGGGCCAGTGCGGTGAGCTGCGCGTACAGCCACGCAAACGTCCAGGGCAGTGCGAACGGCCAGGTGACGAGCAGGTCGTACCAGCCGCTGGCGCGCACGATGCGCAGGTAGCGCGGTTCGGAAAATGCAGGAATGGTGGCCATGGCAACGCGGTCATCGAAGTGAAGGAAGCGCCGAGCTTCAGGCCTGAAGTACGCTTCAAGGTCAAGCACTCTCTGCAACGCGTGCTGCTCTTTCTTTGTTTCTCTTTCACACGCCTTCATCCCGGCAGCGGGCACTCCCATGAACCTTCTTCAACTGACCGACCTGCAACCTGACGACATCCGCCGCATCTGGGCGCTCGCGGGCGAGCCGCCGGGCCCCGCACTGAACCCCGCTCCGGGCGGCACCGTGGCGTGGTCGTTCGAGGGCAACGGCCTCCGCACGCGCACGACCTTCATCGAGGCGTTCCGGCAGCTGGGCCTGGCGTTTACCGAGCTGCCGAATCTGCTCAAGACCGGCGAGCGGCCCGAGGACCTGGCCGGGTACCTGGACCCGTTCTATGCGCTGTACGTGGTGCGCGAGTCCGACCACCCGCGGCTGTCGGCGTTTGCGGCGGCGTCGCGCCGGCCGGTGATAAACGCGATGTCGGCCCAGGGCCACCCGTGCGAGGTGCTCACCGATGCGTACTACGTGGACACCCGGATCAAGCCGCTGCAGGACGCGCGCGTGTGCCTGTGGGGGCCCAGCACCAACGTGTTCCGCTCGTGGCACGAACTGGCACAGGTGCTGGGGTTCGCGCTGGTGCAGGTGTGCGACCGGCGCTTTCACGAGGTGCTGCCGCAGGTCGAGTTCGTGGAGCCGTCGGCGCTGCCGCAGGCAGTGGACGTGGTGATCACCGACAGCTGGCCGGCCAGTGCCGAAGCCGACGCCACCACGCAAACCGACCTGACGCCGCTGTCCGAGGACCACTTGGCCGCGATGGGCTCCCCCGCCCTGCTGCCCACGCCACCCTTCACCCTGGGCCGCGAGCTGACGGTGGACCCTGCGGCCTACCCCGGCTTTGTGGGCTACGCGCAAAAGGAGCTGCTGCTGCCCGTGCAGATCGCCATCGTGCGCTGGGTGCTGTCAGCGGCCGCCGAAGCCGATGCCAAACGGTTGGCCCACCAGGGCGACGACCATGCTGATCGGTGACCTGGCCACCGCGTCGGGCCTGAGCCGCGAGGCGCTGCGCTTTTACGAGCAGCAGGGCCTGATCCGCGCGCGGCGCCTGGCCAACGGCTACCGCGACTACCCGCCCGAGGCGGTGATGCTGGTCCAGTACGTCCGCACCGCGCAGCAGCTGGGCTTTACCCTGGCGGAGATCGGCGACCGCCTGCCGGCCATCTGGGACGCGCCGGACCCGGGCCCCGCCCTGGCCGAGGTGCTGGCCAGCAAGCTCGGAGAGATCGACGCACGCATCGCCGCACTGCAGAGCCTGCGGCAGACCCTGGCCGAGCGCGTGGCCACCGACTGCCCGCTGCGCGCCGCCGAGCCGCGCTGAAGGCGCACCCAGCCCGCCACACCCGGACCCACACCGCTGATTTCGAATAAAAACAGCCGCTACCGCGCTATGGGAAAGCGCCACCAGCTATCAAATAAATAGCATCACAGAGAACTGGCGATCGACCCGTCGCCCCGGTACAGCCAGGGCACATCGAGCACCCGCTCGCCCAGCAGGCGCAGCGACAGATCGCGCCCCCAGCGCACGGGCCCCGTGGCGTGGAAGATGCGGCCATTGCGGGTGGAGCGCGCCTGCACGCGCGCGTTGCGCTGCCAGCGGTTGAGGGCGTAGCGCGTCAGGCGCAAGGGCACCTCCAGGTCGTGCATGGCCAGGGCGCGCTGCAGCTCCGCGGCGTCTTCGATGGCCATGCCCGCACCCTGGGCCAGGTAGGGGCGCATGGGGTGGGCCGCGTCGCCCAGCAGGCCCACCAGGCCGCGCGCCATCTCGGCCGCGCTGCGCACCGGCGGGCGGTCGCACAGCGGCCACAGGCGCCAGCCGGCGGCCCCTGGCGCGGCCACGCTGCGCACCACGTCCTGCAGCGCGGTGCAGGTGCCCTTCAGGGCGTGCTCCAGGCCCGCGGCGTTGGCGGCGTGGTCCCAGTTCTCCAGGTCGTGCGGCACCGGCCCCTGCACGATGACGACGATGTTCTGCAGCTCGCCCCGGCGCACGGGGTACTGCACCGCGTGCAGGCGCGGGCCCAGCCAGGCGGTGACCTGGGCGGTGCGCAGCGCCTGGGGCAGCGCGTGCTGCGGCACCAGGGCGCGGTAGGCCAGGTGGCCGGTCACGCGCGGCGGCACGGGGCCCAGCAGTTGCGTGCGGGTGCGGCTCCACAGGCCGTCGGCGCCGATGAGCGCATCGCCCTCCACCTCCTTGCCGCGGCTGGTGCGCACGGTGACGGCGGTTCCGTCGTCGGCAAAGCTGTCGATGGCGTGGGCCAGGTGCAGCTGGGTGTCGGTGTATTTTTCGACGGCGGCCAGCAGCAGGCCGTGCAGGTCGGCGCGGTGGATGGTGGCGTAGGCCGCGCCGTAGCGCTGCACCGCCGTCGGGCCCAGCGGCAGCTCGGCCAGGCCGCGGCCGCTGACGGCGCTGCGCACCTGCAGGCGGCTGGGAAAGGCCGCCACGGCCTGCAGCGGTTGCTGCAGCCCCCAGGCCTGCAGGCGGCGCACCACGTTGGGCCCGATCTGCACGCCCGCGCCGACCTCGCTGAACGCGGCCGCACGCTCGTACAGCCGCACCTCCCAGCCCGCGCGCGATGCGGCCAGCGCAGCCGCCAGCCCGCCGATGCCGCCGCCGGCCACCAGGACCTGCTTTTTCATCGCCCCCCCACCGCAGGCTCCAGCGCAGCCCCCGCACGGGACTGCGACCACACGGGACGGAAAGCGCGCATGCAATGTGTCATGCGCCGATTGTGCCGCGCGCCCGGGCGCCGCTTTTTGTCATGGCGCAGGGCTGCCTGCCAAAACCTGCGGGTGAGATGCGGCCCTGCGCGGCCTTACAGCGCAGGCCGCAGCGCCCGCTCCAGCACCTCGGCCGGCATGGGGCGGCCGAACAGAAAGCCCTGGAAGGCCTGGCAGCCGTGGCGCTGCAGAAACTCCAGCTGGCCCGTGGTCTCCACGCCTTCGGCCACCACCGTGAGGTCCATGCTGTGTGCCAGGGCCAGGATGGTGCGCACGATGGCCGCGTCGTTGGGGTCGGTCTGCAGGTCGCGCACAAAGCCCTGGTCGATCTTGATCTGATCGAGCGGCAGGCGCTTGAGGTAGGACAGCGACGAATATCCCGTGCCGAAGTCGTCCAGCGAAAAGCCCACGCCGTAGCGGCGCAGGTACTCCATGCGCGAGATCACATCCTCCACGTCGGTCAGCAGCAGGCTCTCGGTGAGCTCGAGCTTCAGGCGCTCGGGGTTGGCGCCGCTCTTGTGCAGGATGCCCAGCATCTGCTCGACGAAGTCGGGCTGGCGGAACTGCCGCACGCTCACGTTCACCGACAGGAAGAACTGCCGCGTGAGCGAGTGCCGCGACCAGGCCACGAGCTGCGCGCAGGCGGCTTCGAGCACCCACTGCCCGATGGGCAGGATGAGCCCCGTCTGCTCGGCCAGCGGGATGAACTCGGCCGGCGACACGAGCCCGCGGCGCGGGTGCTTCCAGCGCACCAGCGCTTCGGCGCCCATCAGCCGGCCCTTGCCGTCCACCACGGGCTGGTAGTACAGCACCAGCTCGCGCTCCTGCAGGCCGCGGCGCAGGTCGGCCTCCAGCGCGGAGCGGTTGCTCACGGCGGCCTGCATGTCGGGGTCGAAGAAGCGCTGGGTGTTGCGCCCCGCGGCCTTGGCCTGGTACATGGCCAGGTCGGCGTGCTTGAGCAGCTCGTCCACGCTGCCGGTCTGCTGGCCGAACAGCGCGATGCCGATGCTGGGCGTGCTGTGGTGGCTGGTCTCGCCCAGCGCGTAGGGCGTGCCCAGCGTGGCGGCGATGTGGCTGGCCACCAGCGCGGCCTCGGCGCTGGCGTGGGGGCCGTCGGCGCTCAGTCCCTCCAGCAGCACCACGAATTCATCGCCGCCAAAACGCGAGACCGTGTCGGCATCGCGCACGCAGGTGGTCAGGCGCTGGGCCACCTGCAGCAGCAGCTGGTCGCCGGTGTCGTGGCCCAGGGTGTCGTTCAGGTCCTTGAAGTTGTCGAGGTCGATGAACAGCAGCGCGCCCTGCGCACCCGAGCGGCCCACGGCCGCCATGGCGCGTTGCAGGCGGTCCACCAGCATGCGGCGGTTGGGCAGGCCGGTGAGCACGTCGTAGAAGGCCAGGCGCTCGATCTGGCTCGCCACCGCCTTGCGCTCGGTGATGTCGCGGCCCACGCCGCGGTAGCCGCGCAGCGTGCCCTGCGCATCGATCACGGGCACGCCGCTGACCGAGATCCAGTGCATGGTGCCGTCGGGCCGGTGGCGGTGCAGTTCCAGGTCGCGAAACGGCTGGCGCGCCTGCAGCACCGCGCGGTGCGCGGCCCAGTCGGCATCGGTCATGTTGAGCGCACCCAGCTCCCAGCGGGTGTGGCCCAGCACGTCTGCCAGCGGCAGGCCGTTGACGCTCAGGTCGCCCGCCAGCTGCACGAAGCGGCCTTCGGCGTCGTGCTCCCAGTACCAGTCGGAAGACAGGTCGCTGAGCGAGCGAAAGCGCATCTCGCTCTCGCGCAGCTCGTTCTCCACCCGCACGTAGTCGCTCACGTCGGTGAAGGTGCGCACCAGGCTGCCGTCGGGCAAGGTGGTGGTGCGCACCTCCAGCGTGTGGCCTTCGCGCGTGCTGCGCCAGTACAGCTCGGGCGCGGGGGCCACGGCGCCGCGCGCCACGTACTCGTGCCCGCGCCGGTCCACCAGGCTGTAGCCCTCGCCAAAATCGCCGCGCTCGGCCTGCACGCGGGTCAGCTCGGCCATCGTGGGTCGCGCCGCCATCAGGGATTCGGGCAGGTTCAGCAGTTCCAGCACGCGCTGGTTGTAGACGGTGATGCGCCCGTCGGGCCCGGTCTTGAAGATGCCCTGGCTCATGCTGCCCAGCGTGGCCTGCAGGGCCGAGCGCTGCTCCTGCAGCAGCGCGAGCGCGTCCTGCCAGATGCGTGCGTCCACCATGCGCACGGGCTGCTGGCCCTGCACGCTGGCGGTCTTCATGAGCGCGGCCAGCCGGTGCAGCAGCTCGCCCAGGTGGGCCGTGCCGTCGGCATCGCGCAGCACATAATCCCCCAGGCCACAGCGAAAGGCGCGCGCGGCCAGAGCCTCCTGCTGGACGTCGATGCACATCAGCACGGGCCGGCCCGCACACAGTTCGAGCACGTCGGGCAGCTCCTGCACCGAAGGCTTGAGGCACAGCACCACCGCGTCCCACGCCTGCGATGCGAGCGGGGCCATGGCGGCCTCTGGCCCCGGGCTGTTGACCACGCGCCAGTCGGGGTGGTTGACGGCGATGAGCCGCCGCGCGAGCGCCGCGTGCTGCGTGTCGCTGTCCACCCACAGGACGCCCGGCCCGCTCATGCGGCAGGGCCCTTGGGCAAAGAGGCGGCAGCGGGCGCGGGCTGCGGATGCTGTGGCGCTGGCAACGCTGCCTGCGTGCCCGCAGCCGCGCCCAGGTCGTGCTCGCGGGCGAAGACATCCACCGGCACCGGCCGCCCGAACAAATACCCCTGGAACCCCTCGCACCCGTGCAGCCGCAGGAACCCCAGCTGCCCCGTCGTCTCCACCCCCTCGGCCACCACCTCCAGGTCCAGGCTCTTGGCCAGCGCCAGAATCGTCCGCACGATCGCCGCGTCGTTCGGGTCCGACAGCACGTCCCGCACGAAGCTCTGGTCGATCTTCACCTGGTCCAGCGGCAGCCGCTTGAGGTAGGACAGGGATGAATAGCCCGTTCCGAAGTCATCCAGCGCAAAGCCCACGCCTTCGCTCTTGAGCTGCACCATGCGCGCGATCGTGTCTTCGATGTCCCCCAGCAGCAGGCTTTCGGTGAGCTCGAGCTTGAGCCTTCGGGGGTCCGCCCCGTGCTCTCTCAGGGTCTGCAGCACTTCGGCCACGAAGCCGGGCTGGCGGAACTGGCGGGCGCTCACGTTCACCGAGATCGACAGGTGCGCCGTCTCTCGGTGCTGGCCCCAGCGCTGCAGCTGCGCGCAGGCGGTCTGCAGCACGTACTGGCCCAGCGGCAGGATGAGTCCGGTCTGCTCGGCCAGCGGGATGAAGTCGCCCGGGCTGATCATGCCGCGCTGGGGGTGGCGCCAGCGCACCAGCGCTTCGGCCCCCATCAGGGTCGCCTGGTGGTCGACCACGGGCTGGTAGTGCACCAGCAATTCGCCCCGCGCCAGGCCCTGGCGCAGGTCGGCTTCCAGGTTGGAGCGGGCGTTGACCGCCGCCTGCATGTCGGGGTCGAAGAAGCGCTGGGTGTTGCGCCCTGCGGCCTTGGCCTGGTACATGGCCAGGTCGGCGCGCTTCAAGAGTTCGTCCACCGACAGGCGTTCGTCGCCAAAGAGGGTGATGCCGATGCTGGGGGTGCTGTAGTGCTGGGCGCCGTCGAGTTCGAAGGGCTGGTTCAGGTGGGCCAGCAGTTTCTCGGCCACGGTCTCGGCCTGGGTGGCGGCTTCGGCCAGGTCCGGGGCCAGGGCTTCGAGCATGACGACGAATTCGTCGCCGCCAAAGCGGGCCACGGTGTCGGCCTCGCGCACGCTGCCCACCAGGCGGGCGGCCACCTGGGACAAGAGTTGGTCGCCCATGTCGTGGCCCAGGGTGTCGTTGAGGTCCTTGAAGTTGTCGAGGTCGATGAACAAGAGGGCGCCCAGGTTCCTGGTGCGCTGGCAGGCGGCGATGGAGCGCTGCAGGCGGTCCAGCAGCAGGCGGCGGTTGGGCAGGCCGGTGAGCGCGTCGTAGAAGGCCAGGCGCTCGATCTCCTGCTCGGCGCGCTTGCGGTCGGTGATGTCGCGGCACACGCCCAGCACGCCGGTCACGCGGCCGTGCAGGTCGCGGATGGGGGTCTTGATGGTCTCGAACTGGCCCTGGTAGCCGTCCTCGGCAAAGGTGAGCGTCTCTTCGTACACCAGCGGCTGCCAGGCCTGCATGGCGCGCAGGTCGTACTTGCGAAACCGCTCGGCCACCGAGGCCGGCACCAGGTCGAAATCGTTGCGCCCCACCACCTGACTCTCGGGCAGGCCGGCAAACCGCTCGAACACCGGATTGACCGACAGGTACACGCCTTGCGCATCCTTGAGGAACACCATGTCCGGCATGGCGTTGACCACGCGCGCCAGGTGCGCCTTCTGCAGGGCCAGTTCGGTCTCGATGCGCTTGAGCTCGGTCAGGTCGTAGGCGAACACCACCACGGCCGACACACCCTGGTCGGTGACCGCCTCGGGCGCGATGGTGGTGTGGCGGTACTGCGGCCCGTCGGGGGCGTCGACGCGGTTCTCGAACACCGCCGTCTCGCCGGTGAAGGCCTTGTCGAAGTGAGGCTGCATGCGTGCCATCAGCTCGGGGGGCAGCACGTCCTTGAGCAGTTGACCCTGCAACTGGGCAGGCTGCGTGCGCAGCCAGCGCGCCTGCTGCTCGTTCACGTACAGCACGCGCAGGTCCTTGTCCAGGCGCGCCACGCCGCCCGGCACCTGGCGCAGCATGTTGGCCATCAAGGCCTCGTGCGCATGCGCGGCCTCTTCGGCCAGGTGGTGGGCCGTGATGTCGGTCTGCACGCCGTCCCACATCACGCGGCCATCTTCGAGCTGGCGGGGCGATGCGCTCAGGTGCATCCAGCGCAGCTGGCCGTCGGCGCGGCGGATGCGGAACACCACATCGAGCGTGGACATGGTGAGGAAAGACGCACGCTCCATCTGCCGCAGGCGCTGGAGGTCTTCGGGGAGTATCTGGCGGTACACCCGCAGCGGGTCGCGCAGCGCGTCCAGCGCGCTCACGCCGTGCAGGCGTTCCAGCGCCTCGCCCACGTGGGCAAAGTGCGTGCGGCCGTCGAGCTCGCGCACCACCTGGTAGAGCACGCTGTGGGGCAGGTTGCGCCCCAGCAGGGACAGGCGGCCCTCGCTCTCGCGCAGGCGGCGCTCGGCCTCCTGCACGCGGGCGAACGGCCGGCGGATGCCGGCATTGAAGACGGCCTGGTACAGCAGCGCATAGGCCACCACGCGCAGGCCGTGCGCCAGCGGCCCGCCCACGGGCGAGTGGCCGCCCAGCGTGGCCACCGCGACCTCGCCGCACAGGAATGCCAGGGCGGCCCAGGCCAGCACGCGCTCGCGCCGCTGCGCCCCGCGGTAGAACCACAGGGCCGCGACCGCCAGCGCGATGATCAGCACACAGGCCAGGTAGCGGCGCAGGCCGCCCCCCGCAGACGACGCGAACCAGGCGGGCAGCGGCCCCAGCGACGAGACCACCAGCAGCAGCGCCACGGCACCTGCGCCAGCCAGCCACGCCCGGGCCGGGCCCGGAGCAGCCACCTGCAGCCCCATGAGCAGCAAGGTGACGGTTTCGGCCAGCCGCGCCCAGCTGCTCAGCCACAGCGAGATGTCGGAGGTGGCCGAGGGCATGTGCACCGGCGTCGAATGCGCGAGCACCCCGTGCAGGAAGTTGCAGGCCGCCGCCACGCCAAACCCTGCGGCCAGCACGTTGGCGCGGCCCTGCTCGGGCGCGTCCAGCGTGTGCAGCGACACGGTGACCACCAGCAGGCCGAGCAGCACCGCCATCAGCTCCAGGAAGGGCTCGAGCCCATGCTGCGCGCCAGCCCCCTCGCCCAGCACCTGCGCCAGGGGCACGACGGTCACCGCCAGCACGGCCACGACAAGCACCACCGTGGCGGCGGGCGCGTCGGTCATCTGCGGCAGGCGCGTCCTTGAGGGGCGGGTGAGGGGTGGTGGAGCCATGGGAGGGCGAGAGACAGGCGTATTTCTACAGAGTTCTACATCGCGTCACAAGTGTATCCATGAGTAAACCCGCCCGCAGGCCGCCGGGCCGGCTTTACCTGCAGCCCCCTCCCCTCCTCGGCATCCCGGCCCGCCGCCGTGGCCGTGGTGAAGGCTGTTTCGGCGCTGTGCAGGCCGAACCTGAGGCGCTGCGGGCCGCGGGGCCGGATGTAGTGCATGCATGCGGCCCGTGTCTTCACCCGGCCCGGGGACCGGGCCCAGGGCCGTTGTGGCGCCCCGGCAGCGCCGCCCGCTGCCCGCCCGGCCCTCAGCCCTCAGCCCTGCAGCAGTTGGCGGAGCACGAACGGCAGGATGCCGCCCGCCTGGTAGTAGTCCACCTCGATGGGGGTGTCGATGCGCAGCGTGACGGTGACCTCCTGGCGCGAGCCGTCGGCGCGGCGGATCACCAGTTGCGCATCGCTTTGCGGCGTGAGTGCGGGGTCGGGCACTACGTCGATCTCTTCGTTGCCGACCAGGCCCAGCGTCTCCCACGACTCACCCGCCTTGAACTGCAGGGGCAGCACGCCCATGCCCACCAGGTTGGAGCGGTGGATGCGCTCGAAACTGCGCGCCACCACGGCCTTGATGCCCAGCAGCTGCGTGCCCTTGGCCGCCCAGTCGCGGCTCGACCCCGTGCCGTATTCCTCGCCCGCGAAGATCACCGTGGGCGTCTTCTGCGCGATGTACTGCATGGCGGCGTCGAAGATGAACATCTTCTCGCCCTGCAGCGCACCTTCGTTCTGGAACACCGTCACGCCGCCCTCCTCGCGCGAGCCGTCGGCGGTGGGCGGGATCATGAGGTTCTTGATGCGCACGTTGGCGAAGGTGCCGCGCATCATCACGTCGTGGTTGCCGCGGCGTGCGCCGTAGCTGTTGAAGTCGGCCTTTTGCACGCCGTTGAGCTGCAGCCACTGGCCGGCGGGCGACGTGGCCTTGATGGAGCCCGCAGGCGAGATGTGGTCGGTGGTGATGGAGTCGCCGAACAGCGCCATGATGCGCGCGCCGTGGACCGCGGAGGCCGCGGCCTCGCCCTGCTCCAGCGTGAACTGGGCGAAGAACGGCGGCTCTGCGATGTAGGTGCTGGCAGGCCAGGTGTAGGTGTTGCCCGACACGCCCAGAATTTTTTCCCACAGCTTGCCGGGCTCGGTGCTCACCTTGGCGTAGTTCTCGCGGAAGGCCTTGCCGTTCATCGCGAACTTCATCAGCTGGTGGATCTCGTCGCTGGTGGGCCAGATGTCGCCCAGGTACACGTCGCGCCCGCCCTTGCCTTTGCCCACCGGCTCGGTCATCAGGTCCTTGAGCACTGTGCCGGCGATCGCGTAGGCCACCACCAGCGGCGGGCTGGCCAGGAAGTTGGCCTTGAGGTTGGGGTGGATGCGCGCCTCGAAGTTGCGGTTGCCCGACAGCACGGCCGCGCACACCAGGTCGTTGCTGGTGATCACGTCGTTGAGCTCGGCCGTGAGGTCGCCCGCGTTGCCGATGCAGGTGGTGCAGCCATAGCCCGCGAGCGCAAAGCCCAGCTTTTCGAGGTAGGGCAGCAGGCCCGTCTCGGTGAGGTATTCGGTGACGATGCGCGAGCCGGGTGCGAGCGAGGTCTTGATGTGCGGCAAAACCCGGAGCCCCGCCTCCACTGCCTTCTTGGCCAGCAGGCCTGCGGCCAGCAGCACGCTCGGGTTGCTGGTGTTGGTGCAGCTGGTGATGGCGGCAATGAGCACGTCGCCATTGCCGATGCTCACGTCACCGGGCTGGCTGGCCTGCTGCGCCGGCACGTCGGCGCGCGCGGCGGCCAGCGTGGGCTTGTTGTGCTCCATCTCGACCAGGAAGCGCGGCCCGCCCGAGGGCGCGGGCTTTTCGGCGGGCGTGACGGGGTCGGCCGGCGCGTCGGCCGGGCGCACATGGTGGCGGGTGTGCAGCAGCTCGGCCGGGCGATTGAAGCCGTTGCTGGCGATGGGCTGGCTGAACAGGTCGGCGAACTGGCTGGCGACCTTGCCCAGCTCGATGCGGTCCTGCGGGCGCTTGGGGCCGGCCAGGCTGGGGGTGACGTCGCCCAGGTTCAGGCGCACCACTTGCGAGTAGTCGATCTCGCCGGCCAGCGGCACGCCGAACAAGCCCTGCGCGCGGAAGTACGCCTCGAAGGCCTCGATCTCCGCCTTGGTGCGGCCCGTGCCCTGGAAGTAGTCGATGGTCTTCTCGTCGACCGGAAAGAACCCCATGGTGGCGCCGTACTCGGGCGCCATGTTGCCGATGGTGGCGCGGTCCGGCAGCGACAGCGTGCGCGTGCCTTCGCCGAAGAATTCGACGAACTTGCCCACCACCTTGTGCTGGCGCAGGATCTCGGTCACGGTGAGCACCAGGTCGGTGGCGGTCACGCCCTCGCGCAGTTGGCCCGTGAGCTCGAAGCCCACCACATCGGGCGTGAGGAAGTACACCGGCTGGCCCAGCATGGCGGCCTCGGCCTCGATACCGCCCACGCCCCAGCCCACCACGCCGATGCCGTTGATCATGGTGGTGTGGCTGTCGGTACCCACCAGGGTGTCGGGGTAGTAGACGGGGCGCGTGGCGTCCTTGGTCTTGTGCACGCCGCGGGCCAGGTATTCCAGGTTCACCTGGTGCACGATGCCGAAGCCCGGGGGCACCACGCCGAAGGTGCTGAAGGCCTGCATGCCCCACTTCATGAACTCGTAGCGCTCGCGGTTGCGCTGGAATTCGAGCTTCATGTTCAGGTCGAGCGAATTCTTCTTGCCGTAGTAGTCGACCATGATGGAGTGGTCGACCACCAGGTCCACCGGCACCAGCGGCTCGATCTTCTTGGGGTTCTTGCCCAGCCGGCCGGCCACGCTGCGCATGGCGGCCAGGTCGGCCAGCAGCGGCACGCCGGTGAAGTCCTGCAGCACCACGCGCGAGACGACGAAGGGGATCTCGTCCTTGCGCTCGGCGTTGGGCGCCCAGTGCGCCAGCTGCTGCACGTGCTCGGGCGTCACCTTGCGGCCATCGCAATTGCGCAGCACCGATTCGAGCACGATGCGGATGGACACCGGCAGGCGGCTGACCTCGGGGAACTGGCGGGCCAGCGCGGGCAGGGAGTAGAAGTACCCCTCCTTGCCGGACGCTGTCTTGAAGCTCTTGAGCGTGCTGGCAAACGCGTGGCGCGGCGAAGCGCCGGTGGCTGGGCGGGAAGACGGGGTGGCTGGCGGCTTGGGCGATGAGGCCATGGCGAACTCCTGTGTGACGCAACAGGCCTATTCTGTCAGCCTCACGTGACGGCGCAATCGTGGGGGTATGCACAGGTGTCGCACGGCGCTGCGTGCGCCCGGCCCGTGCATGGACCCCGGCCACAGCGCCGCAACTTCAAATAAAAATAGCCGCTACCGCTTGATGGACAAGCGCCAGAAGCTATATATTTAATAGCAATTGGCTATACAGACTTACGCGGCTGCCCAGCCCTGCAGTCGGCGCACGCCGAACCACTGCAGCTCTGCCAGCAGCGCGACGGACACCACATGCACCACCAGGTACGCCTGGCCAAGCAGCGTGGGCGTGAGTGCAGAGCCCAGCAGCAGCGCCAGGCTGGCCAGCGCCCACGCGAAGTTGCCGACGATCAGCACCCACAGCCAGCCCCGGGGCATGGGCTCGGACCGCGCAATCGCCACGGCCAGCGCCGCATAGCCCAGCAGCAGCACGCCGGTGGCCTGCAGCAGCCCCGCGGGCAGGCCCAGCCATTCGGCCAGCGGCGCGGTGAGCAGCAGGTGCAGGGCACCGAGCAGGACACCCGTGGAGGCATCGAACCAGACCACGGCACGCAGGAATCGGGGGGAAGACATCAGACTGAACATGGAAGGCTCCTTGGTGAAGTGAAGTGAAAGCAGCGAAGACAGGCCTGCATCGTTGCCGCCACGGCGCGCCGAGTCGATGACCTGGCAGGTAATGGCCCGTGCGCGCTTTGACCCTAGGATGTGGCCCATGACCTCCTCCGCATCCTCCGCATCCACTCCGTCGCACCGGCCACCGCGCCCCACCCTGCCGCACCGCGCGGCACCGGCCGGGCCCGCGTCGTTCGGCGACCACCTGCGCACCTGGCGCCAGCAGCGGCACCTGAGCCAGCTGGAGCTGGCGGACGAGGCGGACATCTCCACGCGCCATGTGAGCTTCATGGAAACCGGCCGCACCAACCCCAGCCGCGACATGGTGCTGCGCCTGTGCGAACGCCTGGCCGTGCCCCTGCGCGAGCGCAACGCCCTGCTGGTGGCGGCCGGCTATGCGCCGATGTACCGCGAGCGCGCGCTGGACGACCCGGCGCTGGCCGCCGCGCGGCAGGCGGTGGAGCTGGTGCTCAAGGGCCACGAGCCCTGCCCTGCCATCGCGCTGGACCGCTGCTGGAACGTGGTGGCCACCAACCGCGCGGCCCAGGCCCTGCTGGCGGACCACGTCGCGCCCGAGCTGCTCGCACCCCCCGTCAACGTGTTCCGCCTGAGCCTGCACCCCGAGGGTCTGGCGCCGCGCATCGCCAACCTGGCGCAGTGGCGTGCGCACCTGTTCGAGCGGCTGCGCCAGCAGATCCAGGCCACGGCCGACCCGGCGCTGATCGCATTGCAGGCCGAACTGCTGGAATATCCCGAGCCCGCAGGCGCCAAATCCACCGTGCTGCCCGGTGAATTGCTGGGCGTGGTAATGCCGTTCTGCTTTGAAAGCCGCCACGGCATGCTCTCGCTGATCAGCACCACCACGATATTCGGCACCCCGGTGGACGTGACGCTGCAGGAGCTGGCAGTGGAGTCATTCTTTCCAGCCGACGATTTCACGGCACAGGTGCTGCGCGATGTGGCGGCGCAGAACGGCTGAATGGATAAATGGCGACGCGCCCTGCCTGACCGCGTGTGCCAAAGTGCAGCCGGGCGATAAGGGGCTGGCGCGTCAATATCGGTGGATGTACTACGACTTCTCGCCGCCCTCGCGCCGTGGCACGCCATCGCCGCCAACCGCACAAAACACCGATGGCGGCTTCAATGCACGCAGAGAAAACCATCCCTTCGCAGGGGCATGCACCAGTTAGGGGATTAAGCGGGGCATAAAAAAGCCCACCGAAGGGTGGGCTTTTCAAGTATCCGGCAGGTGCCGGACAAGGAATTAAATGGCGAACTTTTCGCGGCTTTCGTTTTGGATCCAACGGGGTGCCTTGCCGCGGCCCGTCCAGGTTTCGCCGGTGGCGGGGTTGCGGTACTTGGGCGCGACCTTGGTGCCAGCGGTGGAGCTGCGGGTGCCCTTGCCTGCCGATTTGCCAGCGGGAAACACGTCCTGCGCGGTCAAACCATATTCAGCCACCAGCGACCGAACCTGCGCCACAGCGCTGGACAATTCGCTGCGTCGCGCTTCGTTGATTTGCTGCTCGAGGGCTTCACGCTGTTTCAACAGGTCTTTGTAGCTGGTGGTCATGATGTCTGGATCTTGGTGTAAGGGTGAATGACAGGCGCGATTATAGGAATATTTTCTGCTGTGTGGTTCACGGCCCTCAAAAATACCTCTGAACAGCCCAAGGATTAAAAGCGCCCCATTTGTAGGAACCGTCCCACTTCCTTCGCTGCAACCCACGCCCTGCGCCTTGCTGCCGGGCAGATTGCGCAAATGGCGGACGGCTTTGAATATCGAGCCGCACCAGCCAACCCGAGCGTCGGCCTGCGCACCACGCTGTTTTTAATGCAGGCCGGATGGCTGCGGATAAATGCCGAATATCCAGCCGACAGGCTCCCGCATCGCCACCGGCACAGGCGTTGCGGCCCTGCATCGCAATGCGCCCCGCAGTTCTCCCCCTGCAGGCGCTCGCCGGTCGAAAACCTCGCAGGCGCAATGCGCAGAGAATCCCCTGTTCCCATCACACGACATTCACCATGGCTCTTTACTGCATCGGCGATATCCAGGGCTGCGACAGCGCGCTGGGGCGCCTGCTCGGCGAGATCGGTTTTTCTCCCAGCCGCGACACCGTCTACCTGCTGGGCGACCTGGTCAACCGCGGGCCCGATTCGGCGGCCGTGCTGCGCCGCTGCATGGCGCACGACGGCGCGCTGCGCAGCCTGCTGGGCAACCACGACCTGCACCTGCTGGCCGCCGCCCACGGGGCCCGCAAGCCGTCGCGCCGCGACACCTTGGCCTGCGTGCTGCAGGCACCCGACCGCGAAGCCCTGCTGCAGTGGGTGCGCAGCCAGCCCCTGGCCCGCACGCACACGCACGGCGGCGAGACGCTGCTGATGGTGCATGCCGGCGTGCTGCCCGCCTGGTCTGCGCAGGACGCACTGGCCCATGCCGACGAGGTGGCGGCCGTGCTGCGCGGGCCCGACCTGCCGGGTTTTCTGCAAGCGATGTACGGCAACACCCCCGACCGCTGGAGCGATGACCTGACCGGTAACGACCGCCTGCGCGCCATCGTGAACGCGCTCACACGGCTGCGCTTTTGCTCGGCAGACGGGGTGATGGACTTCGACAGCACCGAGAGCGCCAGCGACGCGCCGGCAGGCCTGATTCCCTGGTTCGACGTGCCCGGGCGCCGCGCTGCAGGCACGCTCACGGCATTCGGCCACTGGTCCACGCTGGGCTGGCTCAACCGCAGCGACCTGCTCGGCCTGGACACGGGCTGCGTATGGGGCGGTTGCCTGAGTGCGGTGCGCTTTGGCGCCACGCTGGCCGACCGCGAACTGCTGCAGGTGCACTGCGAGCAGGCCCAGGCTCCCGGCGCCTGAACCTCCGGGGCTGCGCTGCGGGAGCACAGGGCCCAACGGCACAAGAGCGCAAAGGAAGGGCACAAGGTGGGGTGCCCAAAAAGCGGCGCTACAAAAAATATAGCTGCCAGCGCTTTTGTATCAAGCGGTGGCAGCTATTTTGTTCAGCAACCCGGTGCATCACCAGGCGCAGCGACTGGGTGATGACTTACTGCGTCGATGTTTGCGGCTGGACGGCCTTGAACAGCGCCGCCACCTTGCGCTTGGGCTTGATGTTGGCCGACACGCTGCTGCGCGGTGCGGACTTGGCGGCTTCCCAGGCGGGGGCGGCATCGGCTGCCGCGTTGGCTTCGTAGGGCTTTTCGAAGAACGGGTCACGCGACGCGACCGCGGGGCGAAAGCCCCGGTGCTGCTCGCGCGGCTCGCGGCCTTCGCGGCCACCGCGGTGGTCGCGCTCGCGTTCGCGTTCGCGGCGCGGGGCGGCCGAGATGGCGTCGCGGCCGTCGCCCGTTTCGCCGGCTTCGCGCCAGGCGCGGCGGCCGTCGTTGATGCGGCCACGGGGCTGGTCTTCGTCGTACTCCACCGCCTCGAGGTCGATCTTCTTCTTGATGAGCTTCTCGATATCGGACACCAGGCGCGTGTCGCTGCCGGACACCAGCGTCACCGCCAGGCCCGAGGCGCCTGCACGGCCGGTGCGGCCGATGCGGTGCACGTAGTCTTCGGCGTTGAACGGCACGTCGAAGTTGAACACCGCCGGCACGTCCTTGATGTCCAGGCCGCGCGCGGCCACGTCGGTACACACCAGCAGGTCGACTTCACCCTTCTTGAAGGCCTCCAGCGCCTTCAGGCGCTCGTCCTGGCTCTTGTCGCCGTGCAGCGCAGCCGTCTTGAGGCCTTCGCGCTCCAGGCTGCGGGCCAGGCGTGCGCAGCCCAGCTTGCTGTTCACGAAGATGAAGGCCTGCTTGATGCCCCGGGTCTTCAAGACCTGGTGGATCGCGCGGCGCTTGTCGTCGTCGTTGGCGCTGTAGAAGCGCTGCTCCACCGTGGACGCCGTCTCGTTGGGGCGGGCCACTTCGATGGTGATGGGGTTTTGCAGGTAGCTGCCCGCCAGGCGCTTTATCTCGGGCGAGAACGTGGCGGAAAACAGCAGCGTGGTGCGCTGTTTGGGCAGGTACGACAGGATGCGCTGCAGGTCGGGCAGAAAGCCGATGTCCAGCATGCGGTCCGCCTCGTCGAGCACCACGTACTCGACCTGGTTGAGCACCGCGTTCTTGGCCTCGATGTGGTCGAGCAGGCGGCCTGGCGTGGCCACCAGCACCTCGACGCCTTTTTTCAGCTCGAGGGTCTGCGGCTTCATGTCCATGCCGCCGAACACCACGGTGCTGCGCAGCTTGGTGTGCTTGGCGTACAGCGCGATCTGCTGGGCCACCTGGTCGGCCAGCTCGCGCGTGGGCAGCAGCACCAGGGCGCGCACGGGGTGGCGTGCAGGCGACGTGGAGCTGTTCTCGTGCTTGAGCAGGCGCTGCAGCAGGGGCAGCGAGAAGGCGGCGGTCTTGCCGGTGCCGGTCTGGGCGGCGCCCATCACGTCCTGCCCCGTGAGCACGACCGGAATGGCCTGCTCCTGGATGGGCGTCATGGATTCGTAGCCCATTTCGGCCACGGCACGCGCCAGCGGCTCGGCCAGCGAAAGATTGGAAAAGGAACTTGTCATTAAGAGCGTGTTGGGTGTCGACGCTGAATATGTCTGAGCAATGTGACACCCCCAGGTTCGGGGCGGGCCGCAAGGCGCAAACCGTAGCGGTGACCATCGCCACCGCAAGGATTGCAACGCCACAGTGGGGGGGCCCAACGGGCCCTGTGCCGTGTGGGCCAAGGCCTGGTGTGGCGTTGCGCTAGAACCTGCTCACGATCTCCCGCGGTCGGGGATCGCGCGAGGTCATGAGCAGGCTCGCAGCCCTCTATTGTCGCACCGGTGGCCCAAAAAGCCATTTTTCAGGCGGGAATGGGTTGCGCCGTGGCCCGGCGCTGCCTCGCCCACACCGTCGATTGCTACTTTTTTGATAGCTACTGGCGCTTTATGGTCAAGCGACAGGGGCACTTTTCATAGACCGTCATTCCAGCACGGCGCGCAGTTGGCGGGTGGTCGCGGCCAGCCGCCGGGCCCCAATCATCGCGAGGTTATTCATCACCGTAAGCGCCGCTTCGGGGTGCTGGCGGGCCCAGGCGTCGAACTGGTCGCGCGACAGGCGCACCAGTTGCGCGGGCCGCCGCTCGGCCCCGGCACTCGCCGTGCGCGCGGCGCCGTTCAGGAAAGCCATGTCGCCGAACGCCATGCCCGGCCCGACAGTGGCGAGTCTGAGGCCCGTCTCGGGCGGCCACTGGGTGGCCAGCGTGATGTGGCCGGACTGCACCACCAGCAGGTCGCGATCATGGTCGCCCGCGTTGAAGACCACGCTGCGGGCGGGCACGGCCACCGGCACCAGCAGGGCCAGCAGGGCGGCGCCGGCCTCGGGGCCCACGCCCTCGCCGATCTCGCCCAGCAGGTCGCGCTCGGGGTGGGCGGGGCGCTGGTCGAGGGGCCGCTGCAGCAGGATGCCGGCCTCGGCCCATTCCAGCGCCCGGTCCAGGTCGGCGAAGCTGCGCACCTGCTCGCCCGCATGCTCGCGCGCCAGCGGGTCGAGCCCCGCCACGGCACCGGCCACGCCCTGCTGCGCCAGGTCGCGCACCAACGCGCGCAGCTGGGCCAGCGCCGTGCTGTCCCACGCAGGCACGCGTGCTGCATCAAGGATCACCCAGCGGTGGCGCGGCTGCAGCAGCATGCGCACCTGCTCGGCCAGGTGGGCGGCCACGCCGAACGACATCACGCCCTGCAGCTCGAACACCGCCACCTGATTCATGCGCGGCACGAGCCAGCTGTCCGATCCCGCGCGCCGCAGCCGACGCGAGCGCAGCTCGCCATCCAGCCGCACATGCCGCAGCACCTTGGCGGCCGAGTCGTGCAGCAGCACGAAGGTGGCCACCACCAGGCCGGCCACCAGCGCACCCACGCCGCCCATCACCGCGAACACCAGCGCCACCAGCCAGCTCTGCGCCCAGGTCACGCGCGAGCGCCGGGCATAGCGCAGCGACCACATCAGCGCAGGCACCTGCAGCAGCCCCGCCAGCACCAAGCCGCCCGCCAGGCCCGCCATGGGCACCCAGTGCAGCCACCAGGCCCCGGTGGCGGCCACGCCCAGCATGATGGCCGCATGCCAGCGCGGCCCGCTCGCCAGCCCCGGTGCGCCGCCCGATCCCCCGGCCTGCGCCAGCAGGATGCGCGAGCGCGATGCGCTGGTGGACGCCGGGATCATCCCCGCCAGGCCGCACAGCGCGCCCAGCAGGCTCTCGCGCCGCAGAGCCTGGTTGGCGTTGCCGCGCAGGCCGTGGTCGAGCTCCAGCTCCTGGTTGAAGACCATGATCTCCAGGCTGTTGACCAGGGCCATGAGCAGCGCCAGCACCACCAGGGCCGAGCCGTGCTGCTGCGCGAGAGCGACCCACGGGATGCCCGTCCAGTCGGGCCACAGCGGCCCGGCAAACGCGCTGGCCTGCACCGCGGGCGCGAACACATCGCCCAGCCCCGCGCCCCACACGCCCGCCAGCGCCACCGCCAGTGCCACCAGCGCCACCGCCGTCAAAAGCCCCGGCGCGCGCGGCCAGCGCCAGCGCAGCGACCAGGCCAGTGCCACCACGGTCAGGGCCGCGAGCGCATGCCAGAGCGTGCGCGCACTCCACAGCGCATCGGCGGCCCCGGCGCCAAAGCCGTTGCGCACCTGGCCCACCACCATCGACAAGCCCACCCCGGCCGCAAAACCATGCGTGACCGAGATCGGCAAAAACCGCGCGACGGATGCCAGCCGCAGCACCCCCAGCAGCCACTGAAAGACAAACGCCAGCGCCACCGTGGCGCCGCTGACCGCCAGCACCTGGCGTGCGCTCAGGCCCAGCTCCGGCGCCGCGCCATGGGCGGTGGCGAGCACCGCCGCAAACAGCAGGGCCACCACCGTGGTGGGCGCATAGACCACGCCAGGGCGCGGCACCACCAGCGTGAGCAGCAGGCCGGGCAATGCCGCCGACCACAGCGCCAGCGCGGCCAGCGAATGGTCCCCCGCCAGCGGGGCGAAGGCCAGCAGCCCCAGGCCGACGGCATGCGGCACGGTGACGGCGGCGGCAGACCACGCCGCCGCCGCGCCCGATGCCTGGGGCGCAGCCGCCTCGGGCTCCAGCGTATTCCAGCCGGTGGGCGATGGGGGCTGAAGCGGCGCAGGCCGTGACTGCTGGGCGGATGGCATGAACGAGGGGCTCGTGCGGGTGCAGGTGCAGGTGCGGGTGCTGGTGCGGGTGCTGCGCTATGACAAGCGATGACGGGCGGGTGGCCTGATGGGTGGCTGGGTGGGTGGAGGGCTGCAGCCGCGGTGCGTCAGCAACGACCGCGGCAGGCCGTCCTTAGAGGCTGCGGGACGTGAAGGTGTCGCACGCCTTCACGCTGCCGTTCTGCAGGCCGTTGTTGAACCAGCGCTGGCGCTGGGCACTGGTGCCGTGGGTGAAGCTCTCGGGCACCACGGCGCCGCCGCTGGCGCGCTGCAGCGCGTCGTCGCCGATCTTGGCGGCAGCGTTCATCGCCTCTTCCACATCGCCCTGCTCCAGGATCTGCCGGGCGTTCTGCGCATGGTGGGCCCACACACCGGCAAAGCAGTCGGCCTGCAGCTCCAGGCGCACCGACAGCTGGTTGTACTCGGCCTTGCTCACGCGGCCGCGCATCTGGTCCACCTTGCCGCTGATGCCCAGCTGGTTCTGCACGTGGTGGCCCACCTCGTGGGCGATCACATAGGCCTGGGCGAAGTCGCCCGGCGCACCCAGCCGGTTCCTCAGGGTTTCATAAAAGCCCAGGTCGATGTAGACCTTCTGGTCGGCCGGGCAGTAGAACGGCCCCATCGCCGCCTGGCCCGTGCCGCAGGCCGTGGGCGTGGCGCCCCGGAACAGCACGAGGCGCGGGTTCTGGTACTGGCCGCCGCCCTGGCGGAACACGGCCTGCCACACGTCTTCGGTGTCGGCCAGCACCGTGGACACGAAGCGCGCCATGGTGTCGTCCGCAGGCGGGCGGTGCGCCGGGCCCTGTGGTTGCTGCTGCACCTGCGCCGGAGAGCCACCGCTCAGCAGCCCCAGGATCGTCAGCGGGTTGATGCCCAGCACCCAGCCGCCCACCAGGGCGATCACGATGGTGCCGATGCCGATGCTGCGCCCGCCAAAGATGGGCGAGCCGCCCCCACCGCCACCGCCCTCGTCCCGGCGGTCTTCCACATTGTCGGATTCGCGATTGCCTTCCCACTTCATGCCAGTCTCCAGCGCCCTCCTCCCTGGAAGGCATGGGCGCCATGTTACGCGCCAACCAGGGCGGCGCCGGGCGGATTACGATGGCCCACCTCGCCATTGACACCCGCCGCGCCGGCGCCACCCCATGCACCACCACGCCTCCCACTACGCGCCGCCCGGCGAACGGGTGATCCTGCTCACCGGGTTCGCCCCCTTCGGCGGCGACGCGCTGAACCCGAGCTGGCTCATCGCCCAGGCGCTCCACGGCCAGCGCATCGGCGGCCACCGGGTGGAGTCGGCCCAGTTGCCCACGGTGTTCGGCCGGTCGCTGCACCACTTGGAAGCGCTGATCGAGGCGCACCAGCCGGCGATGGTCGTGTGCCTGGGCCAGGCCGGCGGGCGCGCCGCGCTCTCCCTGGAGCGCGTGGGCATCAATGTCGACGACGCGCGCATCCCCGACAACGCCGGCGCCCAGCCCGTGGACACGCCGGTCGTGCCGGGCGGGCCGGCCGCGTACTTTTCCAGCCTGCCGGTCAAGGCCATGCTGCGCGCCGTGCAGCGCGCGGGCGTGCCCTGCGAGGTATCGCAGACCGCCGGCACCTTCGTCTGCAACCACGTGCTGTTCGGGCTGCTGCACCGGCTGGCCACGCGCCCGGCGGGCGCCCAGGGCGTGCGCGGGGGCTTCGTGCACGTGCCCTGGCTGCCCGGGCAGGGTGCGCCCCACCTGCCGCTGCGCGACATGGTGCGGGGCCTGCATGCGGCCCTGTGGGCGGCGGTGCTGGCGCGCGAGGACATCGCGCTCGGGGCCGGCGCCACGCACTGAGCATCCACCCTGCCAATGTCCCTGGACCCGGGCTTGCCCGGCTCCCCGGCGCCGCGGCGGCTGTGTACATTTCCACCATGTCTTCTTCGCACCGCCTGGAGCCTTCCCCCACGCTCGACGCCGCAGCCACTGCGGCGCTGCTGCCATGGGCTGCGCTGGCCGACGAGATCGCCGCCGTGCTGCGGGATGTGTCGGTGGTGGTGCCTGCCCGCAGCGTGCTGCCCTTGCCCCTGGGCGGCACCCTGTTCGTCATGCCGGCCACCGACAGCCGGGTTGCCATGACCAAGCTCATCACCCTGACGCCCGCCAACACCGGCACGCCCCGCCCCACCATCCAGGGCGACGTGGTGGTGTTCGACGTGGCCACGGGCGAGCGGCGCCTGGTGCTCGACGGCCCCACCATCACGGCGCGCCGCACGGCTGCGGCGTCGCTGCTGGCCGCGCGACACCTGGCGCAGGAGCCGCAGGGTCCGCTGCTGATCGTGGGCGCCGGCGTGCAGGGCCTGGCGCACCTGGAGGCCTTTGTGCAGGGCCTGGGCGTACAGGATGTGCGCGTGGCCTCGCGCAGCGCCGCCAGTGCCGAAGCCCTGGCCCGGCACGCCCGCGCGCTGGGCGCCAAGGCCCGCGTGGTGACCGATGCCGACGCCGAAGTGCGGCACTGCCCACTGATCGTCACCTGCACCCCCGCGCACCGCGTCGTGCTTTGCACGCCGCCCCTGGCCGATGCCTTCGTGGCGGCCGTGGGCGCCTACACACCCACCATGGCCGAACTCTCCCCCACCCTGTGCCTGCACATCGCGCAGCAGGGCCACATCGTGGTCGACACCCCCGACGCGCGCCACGAGGCCGGCGACCTGCTGCAGGCCGGCCTGGACGTGGGCGCCATGCCCACGCTGCGCGAGGTGCTGCAGGGCCCGCGCATCCAGCGCACCGGGCCGGTGCTCTTCAAGAGCTGCGGCTGGGCGGGGTGGGACCTGGCCGCGGCCCGGCTGGCGGTGCGGGCGCACGGCCGTGCCGGCGCCACAGCCCCGGCCCCCGGCTTGCCGCTCGGGGTCATCCCATGAAAACGCGGCGATTTTCCGACCTCAGCCTGCGCTCGCAGATCGCGCTGGTGTTCGGCACCATCGTCGTCGCCCTGGCAGCCTTGCTGTCGCTGGGGTTTGGCGAGCTGATCAAGGTGCGCAACGAACGCGACGCCAGCGCCGCCTTGCTGATGGTGGCCGAGAACGCGGGCAAGCTGCTGGCCAACGGCCTGCTGGAGCGCAGCCGCGAAGCCGAGGTGCTGGCCGCGGCCGAGGTCGTCTGGGTCAAGGGGCTGGACTCCCCCGAAGCCCACCACATGCTGGCGCGCAGCCAGGCCGCCCAGCCCAACAGCGTGTGGATCGGCGTGGCCGACGCCCAGGGCGTGGTGCGCAACGCCACGGGCGGGCTGCTGCTTCAGCAGAGCGTGCTGGAGCGCCCGTGGTTCCAGGCCGGGCTCGACAAGCTCTACGTGGGCGACGTGCACCCGGCCAAGCTGCTCGAAAAGCTGCTGCCGCCCCAGGCGTCGGGCGACCCGTACCGGTTCGTGGACTTCGCGGCGCCCATCCGCATCGGCCCCACCACCGTGGGCGTGCTGGGCATCCACGGCAGCTGGGAGTGGACCGGCGAGGTCATCGAAAGCCTCACCCCGCCGCCCACGGAGGATTCCGCCCTGGAACTCTTCGTCTTCGACCGTGCAGGGCAGCTCATCTACGCCCCCGATGGCCAGACCCAGGCCCTGCAGGCGGCCGGCCAACAGTTGCCCAAGCCCCCGCCCACGGCCCGGGGAGGGGCGGGTGACGGCACGCAGCCCGCCGTGGTCCGCTGGCTGGACGGGCGCGAGTACCTGACCGCCATCGCCCCGATGAAGCCCCGCAACGCGGCCAGCGACCTGGGCTGGCGCGTCGTGGCCCGCGAGCCGGTCGAGCTGGCCTTTGCCGAGGCGGGCCGTACCGTGCGCCTGGCGCTGGTCATCGGCCTGACTGCCGCCATGGTGGCGTCGGTGCTGGCCTGGCTGGCGGCGCGCCGGCTGAGCGACGACCTCTATGCACTGGCCGATGCCGCCACGGCCGTGGAGGCCGAAACCCCCGGCACGCGCATCCCCCAGACGCGCAGCAGCCGCGAGGTGCGCAAGCTCTCGGGCGCGCTGCGCCGCATGACGCACCACTTGCTGACCGCCCGCGAGGCGATGGAAGAAAAGGTGCGCCTGCGCACCCTGGAGCTCGAAGCCGCCAACCGGGCGCTGGACCTGCAGGCGCGCACCGACGCCCTCACCGGCCTGCTCAACCGCCGCGGCTTCGAGACCCAGATGGCCTTTGCCCTGGCGCTGGCCCGGCGCAGCGGACGCCCGCTGAGCATCATCACCGTGGACGTGGACCACTTCAAGCGCGTGAACGACACCTACGGGCACGAGGCGGGTGACGAGGTGCTGCGCCGGCTGGCGCGCACGCTGGAGGTCCGGCTACGCACATCGGACGTGGTGGCGCGGCTGGGGGGCGAGGAGTTCGTCGCCCTGTTGCCCGACACCGACCTGGCGGGCGCACGCGCCATTGCCGAGGCACTGGTGACCGCCATGGACGAGCAGACCGATCCGGTGGTCGGCCACATCACCGTGAGTGCAGGGGTGGCCACCATGCGCGGCCTCTACGACGAAGGCTCGGACATGCTGCGGCGCAGCGATGCCGCGCTGTACGAGGCCAAGAACCAGGGACGCAACCGAGTGAGCGTGGAAACATGAGTCCTACCCGGTGCGGAGGTAGGTCAACGGCGGCGGGCCTGCGAGGCCCGCACCAGCCCGCATCCAAGCGCGAGCGTGGGCTGCCGGCGGACCCACACAGATCCGCCGTGCAAGACCCTTACACCAGCAGCAAGTGGCCACGCCCCTGTTCGTCCAGCTCGGCCGCCACGCGGCAGCCTTCGGGCGTGGCGGCATCGAAGTACACCTGCAGGCGAGCGGCCAGTGCGCACAGGCTCTCGTCGCGCGAGTCGTAGGCGGCATTCAGGCGGCCTTGGGCATAGGGCCGGTGGCCGAGCATCATGTCGGTGTTCACGCAGTGGCCTGCGGCGGCCATCTTCAGGACGAAGAGGTTGAGAAGATCGCAGGGCCAGTACGTGCCGTGGTGCGGCATGCCGATGAACGCAGCCGCACGGCGGGGGGAGGCAAAGGATTCGTCCGGGGTGAGGGAAAAGTCAGCGCCCCGGTTTTGCGCGGGTGCCGAAGGTGCAGCAAAGGTCAGCATGGGGAACTCCTTTTTGTCTCACCACCAGACCATCTGGAGGCTTGACACCATGCTAAAAACCTTACGTGCGCTTGCACTTCAGCCGATCGACCATGCCCGTGTAGGACACCGGCTGTGCGCGCCGCCCGCCAGCGCCCGGGATCAGGCCTTGGGCAGGGTCACGCCGACCTGGCCCTGGTACTTGCCACCGCGGTCGCGGTAGCTCACCTCGCACACATCGTCCTTGTCGCTCTCGAAGAACAGCACCTGCGCGCAGCCTTCACCGGCGTAGATGCGGGCCGGCAGCGGCGTGGTGTTGGAGAACTCCAGCGTCACGTAGCCTTCCCACTCGGGCTCGAAGGGGGTCACGTTCACGATGATGCCGCAGCGCGCGTAGGTGCTCTTGCCCAGGCAGATGGTCAGCACGTTGCGCGGGATGCGGAAGTACTCCACGGTGCGCGCCAGCGCGAAGCTGTTGGGCGGGATGATGCAGCTGTCGCCGTGAAAGTCGACAAAGCTCTTCTCGTCGAAGTTCTTCGGGTCCACCACGGTGCTGTGGATGTTGGTGAAGACCTTGAATTCGGGCGCGCAGCGGATGTCGTAGCCGTAGCTGCTGGTGCCGTAGCTGATGATCTTGCGGCCTTCGGCCTCGCGCACCTGGCCGGGCTCGAAGGGCTCGATCATCCCGTGCTCGGCAGCCATGCGGCGGATCCATTTGTCGCTCTTGATGCTCATCGGTCAATTCCCTGCGCAGTGGCCCGGGCTGTCGACAAAAACGACGACAAACGGCCGGGCGCTATGAAATATGTAGCTGGTAGCGCTTGATCATCAAGCGCAAGAGGCATATTTTGCTTGAGAAAAGGCCTCCAAGCTGCAACCAGCCCGGAGCAGGAGCGACGAGGGTCAAGGTTGAGCAAATTCCACCGAGGTAATTGTGTCCCTGGACCCATCCTGGTTCAGAAAAAACAGCTTGCCGTCTGCGACCTCTAAGGCACTGCAATGGACGACGGAGAAACGGTAGTAATCGCGGCACAAACGACCGTCTACGAACTTCCAGCTCTTGCCATTGTTGGTGCCGCCTTCCAAGCCTGCGTCCAGTTTGCCACCGGGCTTGAAATGGGCAAAAAACTTCCTGCCCGACTGGCCACCGGTCAACAGGACCTTTGTGACTTGACCCTCTTTGACAAATTGCGACTTCGCTTCGGCCTCTGTCAGGATACGGTCGGGACCGCACGGAAGCCATTGCGGCGCCCCCGGCGCGGCAAGGCAGGGCGCTGCGGTGGGCGCGGCCGCCGCAACGGGTGCCTCAGCCGCGCCTTGCGCCCACGAGGCCACGGGTGCAAGGCAAGCCAGGCCCAGCAGGCGTGCCGCCAGCGCAGACGCCGGCAGGATGTGGAATTTTATGCGGAAGCGGCAGTACATGGTGATCTCCTGATGGGGTAGAAACAGACGGCGTGAGCGAAGAGCCCAAGGCCCAAAGTTGTCACCCAACAATTTGACACACCTTTTCCCCATGCTGCCATCCCCCAAATGTGGGGTGGCAGCATGGGGCCAAGCATGTTCAGGAACTGCGTCGGCGCTATCCGGTCCCTCGTCAGAGTTGGCAGCCGCCCAACTGCCCTTGGCCGATGACGGTCCGCTCCACCAGCCGGTCATCCCCCAGCACGATCAGCGCAAACAACAGCTCATCCAGGTTGCGCGCCTGGGCGGTCTTGCGCTCCAGCAGGGGTGTGGCACGCGGGTTGAGCACCACGAAGTCCGCCTCGCAGCCGGGCTGCAGGTTGCCCACCACGCCCGCCAGGCCCAGCGCCTTGGCCGCGCCCGCCGTGTGCTGCCACCACAGCTGCCGGGGCGACAAACTCAGGCCCTGCTTGCTCTGCCCTTCCCGGCCCACGTAGTACGCCGCCAGCATGGTGTGGAACGGGCTGAAGCTGGTGCCCCCGCCCACGTCGCTGGCCAGGCCGTAGCCAAAGCCCACGCGGTCCGCGCCCGCGTAGTCGAAAAAGCCGCTGCCCAGGAACAGGTTGCTCGTGGGGCTGACGGCCGCCACGGTGCCGGTGTCACGCATCAATGCGCGGTCGTCGTCGTCGAAGTGGATGCAGTGGGCGTACACCGCACGCTCGCGCATCAGGCCGAAGTCGTCGTACACCGCCAGGTAGCTGCGCGACGCCGGGAACAGCTCGCGTGCCCACCGGATCTCGTCCAGGTTCTCGGCCACGTGCGACTGGATCCACACGTCGGGATAGCGCGCGGCCAGCTCGCCCGCGCCGCGCAACTGCTCGGGCGTGCTGGTGGGCGCAAAGCGCGGGGTGATGGCATAGCCCAGGCGGTCCACGCCGTGCCAGCGCTGGATCAAGGCTTCGGTGTCGAGCAGGCTCTGCAGTGTTTCGTCGCGCACGCCGTCGGGCGAATGGCGGTCTTGCAGCACCTTGCCGGTGATCAGGCGCAGTTGGCGGCGCTGCGCCTCGGTGAACAGCGCGTCCACGCTGGCCGGGTGCGAGGTGGCGAATGTCAGCGCCGTGGTCACTCCGTTGCGCAGCAGCTCGTCCACGAAGAAGCCCGCCACCTGGGCGCCGTAGGCCGGGTCGACAAAACGCGACTCGTGCGGAAAGGTGTAGTTCTCCAGCCAGGGCAGCAGGCCGTCCGCGGGCGAGCCGATCACATCGGTCTGCGGGAAATGGATGTGCATGTCCACAAAGCCCGGCGCCAGGATGCGGCCCGGAAGGTGCGTGACGGGATGGTCAGCGTACTGATGGGCCAGCGCCTGCCAGGCACCCGCCGCCACCACGCGCTGGCGGCCCTGGGCATCCGGGCCGACAGCCAGCAGGCCGTCTTCGTCATACAGGGCCGATCCATCATCGGCAAAGCGCAAAAGGGCAGAGCGGTATACATGCATGGGCGCTAGCTTAGCGGCGGCTGTGGTCCGGGACATACGCCGCCTGCAATAAACGCTATGGCCCGAGCGCCGCGGCTGGCGTTGTACCCCGTCAGCGGGTGATGCGGCCCTGCACGCCTTCCACCAGCCAGTTCATCTGCAGGATCTGTGCATCCGTCAGCGCCTGGCCTGCGGGGATCACCTCGTGGCCTTCGTTGTCGCGCACCGGGGCCTTGGCACCCGCGCGGAACGGCTGCAGCTGCCCCGCGCCGACAGCCTTCTGCGCGGCCAGCACCTCCTGCTGCACGGCGGGCGGCACCTTGGGGCCGAAGTCGCCCACGCGGATCAGGCCCTCGCGCACGCCGCCCCAGAGGTTGCCGCTCTTCCAGGTGCCGTTTTGCACCGCGCGCACGCGGTCGGTGTAGTAGCGGCCCCACTGGTGGGTGACGGCGATGATCTGCGCGTCCGGCCCGGCCTTGCGCATGTCGGAGTGGTAGGCCACGGCCATCTTGCCGCGCTCCTGCGCCGCGGCCATCACGGCGGTGGAGCCGGTGTGAAAGGCCATCACGTCCACGTCCTGGTTGAAGAGCACCATGGCCGCATCGCGCTCCTTGGGCGGGTCGAACCACACGTTGATCCACACCACCTTCACGGTGGCCTGGGGGTTGACCGAGCGCATGCCCAGCGTGAACGCGTTGATGCCCTGCAGCACTTCGGGGATGGGAAAGCCCGCCACGTAGCCCGCCACGCCGGTCTTGCTCATGCGGCCCGCCGCAATGCCGGCCAGGTAGCGACCCTCGTAGTATCGCGCGTTGGCCGCGGCCACGTTGGGCGCGGTCTTGTAGCCGGTGATGGACTCGAACTTCACGTTCGGATAGTCCTGCGCCACCTTGAGCGTGGGCTCCATGTAGCCGAAGCTGGGCGTGAAGATGATCTGGTGCCCCGTGGCCGCCAGGTCGCGGATCACGCGCTCCGCGTCGGCCCCCTCGGCCACGTTTTCCACGAAGGTGGTCTGCACCTGCGCGCCCAGCGCCGCCTCGACGGCCTTGCGGCCCTCGTCGTGCTGACGCGTCCAGCCGGCTTCGGTGATGGGGGAGACATAGACGAAGCCCGCCTTGACGGGCTGCGCCGGCGCGGGGGCAGGTGGTTTGGCACCTGCCGGGGTTTGGGAGACAGCGGGAAAGGTGATGAAAACGGCGCCCGCCAGCGCACTCACACAAGCCGCACGCAGTGCGGTGGCGAGGTTTTTGTACATGGTGTTCCTCTACATGGCCCAGGTTGAAAAGCGGAGCCACCGCAGGGCGGCGGTGGTCCACGGAAAAAGTCAGTTAGATCGTCATTCGGTGCTGAGGCTGGAAGCCCGGCAGGGCACAACGTCCGGCGTATCTATCGCTTTCGTCCTGCACTCAGCCCAGGCGCGGCACCCGCAGGCGGGCATGCTCGGGCACGGTACCGCCCAGGCGGAAGGCGCCCACCACTTCGGACAGGCGCGCGGCCTGGTCCTTCAGGCTCTCGGCGGCTGCGGTGGATTCCTCCACCAGCGCGGCATTTTGCTGGGTCATCTGGTCGAGCTGGCTCACCGCCACGTTCACCTGGCCGATGCCCAGGCTCTGCTCCGACGCCGCGGCGCTGATCTCGCCAATGATGTCGGTCACGCGGCGCACGGACGTCACGATCTCGGTCATGGTGGTGCCGGCGTTCTGCACCAGGGCCGAGCCCGACTCGACCTTCTCCACCGACACGCCGATCAGGGCCTTGATCTCCTTGGCGGCTTCCGCGCTGCGCTGGGCCAGGCCCCGCACCTCGGTGGCCACCACGGCAAAACCACGGCCCTGCTCACCCGCGCGGGCCGCCTCCACGGCGGCATTGAGCGCGAGGATGTTGGTCTGGAAGGCGATGCCGTCGATGGTGCCGATGATGTCGGCGATCTTCTTGCTGCTGGCGTTGATCTCGTCCATGGTGCTCACCACCTGCGAGACGACTGCGCCACCGCGCTCGGCCACGGCTGCGGCCGATGCGGCCAGCTGGTTGGCCTGCACGGCCGAATCCGCGCTCTGGCGCACGGTGCTGGTCAGCTCTTCCATGGAGCTGGCGGTTTCCTGCAGGCTGCTGGCGGTCTGCTCGGTGCGGGCACTCAGGTCCTGGTTGCCGATGGCGATCTGCGTGCTGGCGGTGGAGATGCTGTCCACCACGCCGCGCACCTGCTGCAGCGAGCCCTGCAGCGCACTGCGCATCAGGTCCAGCGCGCGCAGCAGGCGGCCGGTTTCGTCGTTGGCGTAGCTGGCCTCGGGCTGGCCGGTCAGGTCCATGTCGGCGATGGCTTCGGCGATGGCCTCGGCATGGCGCAGCGGGCGCGTGATGCTGGTGGCCAGCAGCCAGGCCAGCAAGGCACCCAGCAGCAGCGAGACGCCGGTGCATACCTGCAGCAGCAAGGTGGTCTGGGCACGCAGGGTTTCGCTGCGCTTGCCGGCTTCGTCCAGCTGCGCGCGCTGCGCGTCCACCATCTGCTGCACGCCTGCCAGGTAGCTGCGCGAGGTGGGCTCAAAGCGCTCGTTGAACACCTTGTTGGCGCTCTCGGCGTCGCCCGCTTGCTTGAACTTGCTCACCTCTTCCCGCGCGGCGAGGTAGTCCTTGCGCAGCTGGCCGACCTGGTCGAAGAGCTTCTTTTCTTCGGGCGTGTCCATCTTGGATTCGATGAACTTTTGCAGCTCGTTGGTGTTGCGGATCGACTCGGCCGTGGCCGGCGCGAAGTACGGGATCAGGCTCGCATCGCTGCTCTTGGCGATGGCGGCGGCGCGCTGCACGCCGGAGGTGGTGTGGCGCAACCAGTCGGCACCCGCACGCTCGGTCTTGATGTTGTCGGACACCATGGTGTCGATCTCCTGGCCCAGCTGGCCGAGCTTGACCACCGCCACCACGCTGCTGGCAAAGAACAGGGCCAGGATCAGGCCCAGCACCAAAGTGAGGCGCTTGCCGATGGAAATTTGACTGAGAAACATGGGGGAAAGCTCCGTGGTGGCGCGGGCGCGCGCCTCGCCAGCCCATGGTCCATGGGCTGAGGGTCTGAATCGCGGGAAGTCGAAAGAAAAGGGGGCTGCGGCCGACGGCACACCCCGGATGCGGGCCTCAGCCCGCTCGTACAAAAACTCACAATTCTAGGGTTTACCCGAAAAATTAGCTAGTCCTGCACCAAATGGGGGATCAAACGAAGGCCTGTCGCTCGGTCAGTCCCTGCCACTTCGCGCGCGTTGTACGGCTGCCTGACGAGGTCGCTCCGCTGCAGTGCACGCCCAACTCCCCAGTGCCAGCGGCCACGCCATCCTTCAGCGCAGCCAGGGAGTGGCCCGATCTCAGTAGTCGTGTTCCACGCAGCGCTCGAAGGTCTCCTTGAGCTTGTGTTCCCACACGCGCTTGTCGGCATTGCCTGCAAAGCTGGCTTCGAAGCTGTTGAACGCCAGCTGGTAGGCGTGCTTGGCCGTGAGGTGCGTGGCGGCGAACACCTGGGTGAAGTTGTCGTTGATGTAGCCGCCAAAGTACGCCGGGTCGTCCGAGTTGACGGTGGCCGCCAGCCCTGCGTCGAGCAGCCTGCCCAGGTTGTGGTCCGCCAGGTCGGGGAACACGCGCAGCTTCTGGTTGGACAGCGGGCACACCGTGAGCGCAATGCGCTCCTGCGCCAGGCGCTGCATGAGCGCGGCGTCGTGCACCGCTTGCACCCCATGGTCGATGCGCTCCACCTTGAGCACATCGAGCGCGCTCCAGATGTACGCCGGTGGCCCCTCTTCCCCGGCATGCGCGACCAGGCGCAGGCCCAGTTCGCGGCAGCGTGCAAAGACGCGCGCGAACTTCTCCGGCGGGTGGCCCACTTCGCTCGAATCCAGGCCCACGCCCACGATCTTGTCCAGGAAGGGCTGGGCCTGCTCCAGGGTCTCGAAGGCGGACTCTTCGCTCAGGTGGCGCAAAAAGCACAGGATCAGCGTGGCGCTGATGCCCAGCTCGGTGCGCGTGTCCTGGCAGGCGCGGTGCAGCCCGTTGATCACGGTCTCCATCGCCACGCCGCGGGCCGTGTGGGTCTGCGGGTCGAAGAAGATCTCGGCGTGCAGCACGTTGTCGTGCGCGGCGCGGACCAGGTAGGCGCGCGCCATGTCGTAAAAATCCTGCTCGTGCAGCAGCACGCTGGCACCGGCGTAGTAGATGTCGAGAAAGCTCTGCAGGTCGGTGAAGGCATACGCGCTGCGCAGCGCTTCCACACTGGCGTACGGCAGGGTCAGCCCATTGCGCTGCGCCAGCGCGAAGATGAGCTCGGGCTCGAGCGAGCCTTCGATGTGGATGTGCAGTTCTGCCTTGGGCATGGCGCGCAGCAGCGCAGGCAGGCGCTCGGCGGAGATGGGCGGGACTTTGAACATGGCGGCCTGGCCTCTCATTTTTCTGTGGGGATGGGCCACATCATGCACCGGCATGGCACCAACGAAAAGGGCCGCACAAAGCGGCCCTGGGACATTGTCGCGATCCACCTTGCAGGCACCGCACGGCGCCCGCCAAGGTGTTCACAAAGGCGTCTTACTACTTCTTGTCGCCGCCGGGGATCTTGCCTTCCACGCCCTTGACGTAGAAGTTCACGCCGCCGAGGAATTTGTCGTCAGCCACGGCGTCCTTTTCCAGCACGGCCTTGCCGTCCTGGCCGACGATGGGGCCCTTCCAGATCACGAAGCTGCCGTCGGCCAGGCCCTTCTTCACTTCTTCGACCTTGGCCTTGGTCTCGGCGGGCACGTCTTCAGCGATGGAGACGATGTCGATCGCGCCTTCCTTCACGCCCCACCAGCTCTGGCCGGTGGCCCACTTGCCGTCCAGGGCGTCCTTGGTGGCCTTGATGTAGTACGGGCCCCAGTTGATCACGGCCGATGCCAGGTGGGCCTTGGGGCCGTAGGCGGTCATGTCCGAATCCCAGCCGAAGGCGCGCTTGCCCTTTTCCTGCGCCGTCTTGAGCACTGCGGGCGAGTCGGTGTTCTGGAACAGCACGTCGGCGCCGCCGTTGATCAGCGACGTGGCGGCTTCGGTTTCCTTCGGTGGGCTGAACCATTCGTTCACCCAGACCACCTTGGTCTTGATCTTGGGGTTGACCGACTGCGCACCCAGCGTGAAGCTGTTGATGTTGCGGATCACTTCAGGGATCGGCACCGATCCCACCACGCCCAGCGTGTTGGTCTTGGTCATGGCACCGGCGATCACGCCGGCCATGTAGGCACCTTCGTAGGTGCGGCTGTCGTAGGTGCGCACGTTCTCGGCGGTCTTGTAGCCGGTGGCGTGTTCGAACTTCACGTCCTTGAAGTCCGGGGCGATCTTCTGGATGGACTCCATGTAGCCGAAGGTCGTGCCGAAGATCAGCTTGTTGCCTTGGCCGGCCAGGTCGCGCAGCACGCGCTCGGCGTCGGCGGACTCGGGCACGCTTTCGACGAAGCTCGTCACGACCTTGTCGCCGAATTCCTTCTCGATGGCCTTGCGGCCGTTGTCGTGGGCGAACGACCAGCCGCCGTCACCGACAGGGCCGACGTACGCGAACGCGATCTTCAGAGGCTCGGCCTTGGGCGCAGGGGCCTCTGCCGCAGGAGCCGGTGCGGGCGCGGGGGCCGGTGCCGGTTCTTCCTTCTTGCCACAGCCCACGAGCGCGGCGGCGGCCACGGCGGAGAGCGCTGCCACCTTGAGCAGGGAGCGTTTCTGCAGATCAGTCATGTCGGTTCCTTATGGATAGATGAAGATGAAGAAGAGAAGGGAAGAAGAGAGTTTTACAAGGCAGACGCACGAAAACGGTGATTATGGTCCGATCTACCGGGCAGTAACCAAAGGTTTTTCACCTCCCGCGGTCCCGATGCAAGACACGGGCCATGGAGCCACCCGCAGGCCCCGCGCCGGGGCGGGGCCGCGGACGTGGGTCAGGAGCCCGGGTAGAACGGCTTGCCCAGTGATGCCGGCATGTTGATGCGGATCCACGTCGGGTTGCGCGATATCAGCGCCAGCACCACGATGGTCGCCACGTACGGCAGCATCGACAGCAACTGGCTGGCCACCTGCACGCCCGTGGCCTGCAGGTGGAACTGCAGCATCGTCACGCCGCCGAACAGGTAGGCCCCGAGCAGCACCCGCGCAGGCCGCCAGGTGGCAAAGGTGGTCAGCGCCAGCGCGATCCAGCCGCGGCCAGCCACCATGCCCTCGACCCACAGCGGCGTGTAGACGGTGGAGATGTACGCGCCCGACAGCCCGCACAGCGCGCCGCCGGCCACCACCGCGGCCAGCCGGATGCGGCGCACCGGGTAGCCCAGCGCATGGGCGGACTCGGGCGACTCGCCCACCGAGCGCAGCACCAGGCCCGCGCGCGAGCGGTACAAAAACCAGATGAGCGCCGCCACCAACACCATGGTCAGGTACACCAGCGGGTGCTGCTGGAACAGCGCGGGCCCGAGCAGCGGCACGTCGGACAGCACCGGGATGGCGTACTTGGGCAGCTCGGGCAGCTTGGCCTGCACGAAGCTGATGCCCGCAAAGGCCGAGAACCCCACCCCGAACAGCGACAGCGCGAGCCCGGTGGCGTACTGGTTGGTGTTGAGCCAGATCACCAGCACACCGAAGATGGCCGCCAGCAGCGCCCCGGCAGCCATGCCCGCGGCAAAGCCCAGCCAGGTGTTGCCCGTGTGCACCACGGTGGCAAACCCGGCGATGGCGGCGCAGAGCATCATGCCCTCGGCCCCCAGGTTCACGATGCCGGCCTTCTCGTTGATGAGCAGGCCCAGGGCCGCGATGGCCAGGACAGTGCCGGCGCTCAAGGTGGCGCCGATGAGGAGTGCGTAGGATTCCATCAGGCCACCACTTTCTTGGCGCCCACCCAGCGAACGCGGTAGGCAATGAGTGTGTCGCAGGCCAGCAGCGTAAACAGCAGCAAGCCCTGGAACACGCCGGTGAGCGACTTGGGCAGCCCCAGGCGCGACTGCGCCAGCTCGCCGCCGATGTAGAACATGCTCATCAGGATGGCCGACAGGATCATGCCCACCGGGTGCAGCCGCCCCACGAAGGCCACGATGATGGCCGCAAAGCCGTAGCCCGCCGGCACGTACGGCGTGAGCTGGCCGATGGGGCCGGCCACCTCCAGCGCGCCCGCCAGGCCCGCTGCGCCGCCCGAAATGAGCAGCGCCGTCCAGAGCGCCCGGCGCGACGAGAAGCCCGCGTACCGCGCAGCCGCTGGCGCCAGCCCGCCCACCTGCTGGGCAAAGCCCGCGCGCGTGCGGAACAAAAACACCCACAGCGCGGCCGCCCCGGCCAGCGCCAGCAGCAGCCCGATGGACATGCGCGAGCCCTGCATCAGCCGCGGGATCTGCGTGACCTTTTCGAACGTCTTGGTCTGCGGGAAGTTGTAGCCCATGGGGTCCTTCCACGGACCGTAGACCAGGTAGCCCAGCACCAGCGTGGCCACGTACACCAGCATCAGGCTGACGAGGATTTCGTTGGCGTTGAACTTGTCGCGCAGCAGGGCCGTGAGCCCCGCCCACGCCATGCCGCCCAGCACGCCCGCCACCAGGATGGCGGGCACGATCCACGGCCCGGTGGTCTTGTCGGCCAGCAGCGCCACGCCGCCGGCCACCACGGCACCGATGACGAATTGGCCCTCGGCACCGATGTTCCACACGTTGGAGCGAAAGCACACCGCCAGACCGAGCGCGATGAGCAACAGCGGCGTGGCCTTGACCATGAGTTCGCCGATGGCGTACTGCGTCTTGATGGGCTCCCAGAAGAACACCTGCAGCCCGCGCACCGGGTCCTTGCCCAGCGCGGCGAACAGCGCGATGCCGATCAGCACCGTGAAGGCCAGCGCCAGCAGCGGCGAGCCGTAGGTCCAGAGTTTGGACGCCTGGGGGCGCGGTTCGAGCTTAAGCATGCTGCACCTCCCCCACCTTGGCGCTGTGGGCGCTGTGAACGTTCTGGGCCAGATGGGCCTGCACGTCGGCATGCCACAGGCCACTCATCCATTCGCCGATCTGCTCCACCGTGGCATCGGCGCGCGGTACCGAGGGCGACAGGTGCCCCTTGGCCACCACATGCAGCCGGTCGCAGATTTCGAACAGTTCATCCAGCTCTTCACTGACCACCAGCACCGCGCAGCCGGCATCGCGCAGCGCCAGGATGGAGCCGCGGATCTGCGCCGCCGCACCCACGTCCACGCCCCAGGTGGGCTGCGAGACGATGAGCAGCTTGGGGTTGGCGTCGATCTCACGCCCCACGATGAACTTTTGCAGATTGCCGCCCGACAGCGATTTGGCCGCCGCGTGCGGGCCGCCCGCCTTCACGTTGAAGCGCTCGATCAGCGCCTTGGCATGCGCCTCCAGCGCACCCACCTTGATCCAGCCGCTGCCCGCCACCGAGTTGGTGCGCGTGAGCAGCAGGTTGTGCGCCAGGCCCATGGTGGGCACGGCGCCCCGGCCCAGGCGCTCCTCGGGCACGAAGTGCAGGCCCAGCGCACGGCGCTGCCCGGGGCGCATGCGGCCCGCGTTCTGCCCGGCCACCTGGATGGCGGCGGGCTCCGCCCGCGTGTCCTCGCCCGACAATGCGTACAGCAGCTCCTTCTGGCCGTTGCCGGACACTCCGGCAATGCCCACCACCTCGCCCGCCTTGACCTCGAACTGCAGGTCGACCAGGTCCACGCCGAACTGGTCCGCGCGCGGCAGCGACAGGCCCTGCACACGCAGCACCGTGGCGCCGGTCTGCACCGCGCGGTGCTCCAGCGCCGGCGGCTCGGCGCCGATCATCAGGCGCGAGAGCGACGCGTTCGATTCCTCGGCCGGGTTGCACACGCCCGTGACCTTGCCACCGCGCAGCACGGTGCAGGCGGTGCACAGCGCACGGATCTCGTGCAGCTTGTGGCTGATGTAGAGGATGCTGCAGCCCTCGCTGGCCAGCTGGCGCAGCACGACGAAGAGTTTTTCGACCGCCTGGGGCGTGAGCACCGAGGTGGGCTCGTCCAGGATCAGCACCTTGGGGTTGGTGAGCAGCGCACGGATGATCTCCACCCGCTGCATCTCACCCACGCTCAGGGTGTGCACCGGGCGCAGGGGGTCGATGTCGAGGCCGTACTCGGCCGCCTTGGCAGTGATGCGCTGCGTGACCTCGGGCAGCGACAGGCTCTTGTCCAGGCCCAGCCAGACGTTCTCGGCCACCGTGAGCGTGTCGAACAAACTGAAGTGCTGGAACACCATGGCGATGCCCAGCGCGCGCGCCTCCTGCGGGTTGCGCACCTGCACGGCCTGGCCGTTGAAGTGCACGCTGCCCTCGTCGGGCTTGACCGAGCCGTAGATGATCTTCATCAGCGTGGACTTGCCCGCGCCGTTCTCGCCCAGCACGGCGTGGATCTCGCCGGGCAGCACCGTCAGCGACACGCCGCTGTTGGCCACCACGGCCGGGTAGCGCTTGGTGATGCCCGCGAGCTGCAGCCGGGGCGGCGGTGCGCCCGGACCACCCGGGGCGCTGGAGGTAGGAGGTGAACTCATGCGGGGATTGTCTCTCAGTTTTATGACTTGTTTTTGGAATGAAAATACCGCCTTGCGCTTGCTCCGTATGCGCTAGCAGCTATTCTTTTCGTAGCGACGCAGCCACGGTCTTCACGCAGTCGCGCAGCCAGATGGCCGCCGCCGAATGGTGGGTGCGCGCATGCCACAGCTGGTAATACATCAGGCGCGGGAAGGGCACGGGGCTGGGCAGTATGGCCAGCGGCAGCTGGTCAACGTAGCGTTCGCAGTACTGGCGGCCGGTGGTCAGCACCAGCAGGCTCGACGCCACGATGGGCGGTATGGCGCTGAAGTGCGCGCAGCGTGCGGTGATGTTGCGGGCCATGCCCAGGCTGTCCAGGTGCGCGTCGATCACGCCGCGCGCGCCCGGGTGGGTGGGGGTGGGCGCGATGTGCTCGGCGGCCAGCCAGCTCTCGGCGTCCCAGCCCCGGCGCACGGCCGGGTGCTCGCGGCTGACCAGGCACACCACCTCGTCGCCGAACAGGCGGCCCATGTGCAGGTCTTCGGGCGGCTGCGGCCAGTTGCCGATGACCACGTCGACCTCGCCCTGCGCCAGGTGCGCGTGGTAGTGGGCGTCGGCCGACAGCGGCAGAATTTCGATGGGGCACAGCGGTGCCTCGACCTTCAGGCGCGCGACCAGTTGGGGCAGGAACAGCGGGTCCAGGTAGTCGCTGGCCGCCACGCGGAAGGTACGGGTGGACGTGCGCGGATCGAACCCCCGCGCATCGGAGAACAAGGCCTCGGCCGATCGCAGGATGGCGCCCGCGGGCTCCACCATGCGCAGCGCGGCGTCGGTGGGCATCATGCTGGCGCCCGAGCGCACCAGCAGCGGGTCGCCCGCCAGGTCCCGCAGGCGCTTGAGCGCGGCAGACACGGCCGGCTGGTGCATGCCCAGCCGGACGGCGGCCCTCGATACGCTGCGTTCTGTGAGCACGGTGTGCAAGACCCTTATGAGATGGAGGTCTATCTTGTCGAAAAGGGCGTGGTCTCTCATACGGGGGCCTGCATTCCTGTCATACGGCATCGTGTATGCCGTGCGGCGCGGGGCTGCGCAACGCACCGCAAGGGGTCGAGGAGGCTGCGCGGCAGAAGGAGCAACGGCTGCAACGCTCGACAAACCGGTCTCGCCAAGCACTGCTTCCTGCGCCCAGGGGCCCGCCCTGGGCTTGTCAGTAGCACTTAGCGATCCTCGGTTTTCGAACTTTTCGCTTCGATGCCTTATGCCGCGCAGCCTCCTGGCCATCTTCACATAGAAGTCCGCGCCGGTGCCAGCGCGCAGGGCAAAAGTCCTGCGACCTGGCTGCAGGCGCCGTGCGGTTACCTGCCTCGACGTGGCGCAGTGGCAGCGCGGCAGGCCCCAAGTACATTTGGCGATCCAGGTGCCGCCAGATTCCACCACGGGCTTGGCACGTCGACGTCATATTCCTCACCCTGCATGAACCCCACCCCGCAGATCCAAGGCTGGTGCCCCGGCGCCTGGCAGCCCATGGCCTCGGGCGACGGGCTGGTGGTGCGCGTGCGCCCGCCGCTGGGCCGGCTGACCCTGCACCAGGCGCTGCGGCTGTCGCGCCTGGCGCAGGTGCACGGTGCGGGCACGCTGGAGCTGTCGAGCCGCGCCAACGTGCAGCTGCGCGGCGTGCCGCCCGAGCGCCATGCCGCGTTGCTGCGATCCCTGGCGGCCTGCGGGCTGCTGGATGCGGATGCGCGCAGCGAGCGCCTGCGCAATGTGGTGGTCGACCCGCTGCACCGGCCCGGCGACGGCGTGCAGGCGCTGGCCCTGGCACTGCACCAGGCGCTGGCCCGGTCGCCGGACCTGGACGCCCTGCCCGCCAAATTCGGCTGGGCCATCGACGGCGGATATTCGACTTGGCTGCATGGCGTATCAGCAGACATCCGCCTGCTGCGCGCACCGGGCCCGGGCACCACCGCATGGCGCGTGCAGCCCGATGGACTGCGCTGGGCGCTGACGGCAAACAACCAGCAAGACGCTGTGGCTGCAGGCCTGGCACTGGCACGCTGGTTTGCACAACGTTGCGTGCACCAGAAAACCCTGGGGCAACGGCCTGGGCGGATGGCCGCCGGTGTAAAAGAACTGGAAAGCGCGCTTCACCACCCTACCGACGAAAATTCCACGGCCACATCCACGTCCGTGGCATGGCTGGCGGACCTGCCTGCGGGCGTGGCATGGGTGCCCGCCGATGCGGTGGTCTCTGCACAGGCGCCAGAGCACATCCGCGGGGACGATGCCCTGCCCAGCTGGGTGCCCGGCGTCGGCACGCTGGTGGCGGCCCCGCTGGGCCGCGTGCCTGCCCGAGCGTGGGCCGACATGGTTCGCGCAGCGCGCCGTAGCGGCGCCACGGGCCTGCGCATCACGCCGTGGCGCATGGTGTTGCTGGAATGCGTTGCCGACTCTGCTGGCGGCACCCCGGATGCACCCGACCAGGCTTCCAGCCTGGCACCCGGCCCGCACTGGATCACACACCCCGACGACCCGCGCCTGCGCGTGTCCGCGTGCACCGGTGCCCCGGGCTGCCCGCAGGCCCACGCGCCCACCCTGGCCCTGGCGCTGGCCTGCGCGCCCCACGTGCCGCCGGGCGCGCACCTGCATGTGTCGGGCTGCGCCAAAGGCTGCGCGCGCCAGGCGCCGGCCACCGTCACTCTGCGGGCGGAAGCGACCGAACGCGGACCGATTTGGGCGGTGATTCGCCAAGGGACTGCCAGCCAGGTCAACGGCGAGCGCATGGAGGAGGCCATCCTGCAAGACAATCCCGGGTTGTTGTTTGCAAAGAATTCATGCTCCACCGCTACGAAACCCAGGGCGCCGAGATCTACCGGCAGTCCTTTGCCACCATCCGGCGCGAAGCCGAGCTGAGCCGCTTCACCCCCGTCGAAGAGCGCGTCGTGGTGCGCATGATCCACGCCGCCGGCATGGTCGAGCTGGCCCCACTCGTGATGTTCTCCCCCGGCATGGCCGAGGCCGCGCGCCAGGCGCTGCAGGACGGCGCCCCCGTGCTGTGCGATGTGCGCATGGTGAGCGAGGGCATCACCCGCACCCGCCTGCCCGCCACCAACCCCATCATCTGCACGCTGCAGGACGAGCGGATACCCGCTCTCGCCCAGCAACTGGGCACCACGCGCAGCGCCGCGGCGGTGGAGCTGTGGCGCCCGCAACTGCAGGGCGCCGTAGTGGCCATCGGCAACGCGCCGACCGCGCTGTTCCACCTGCTCAACATGCTGCAGGAGCCCGGCTGCCCGCGCCCTGCGGCCATCATCGGCTGCCCGGTGGGCTTCATCGGCGCGGCCGAGTCCAAGGACGCCCTGATGCACGACCTGCCCGTGCCCGCGATGATCGTGCGCGGCCGCCTGGGCGGCTCTGCGATGACGGTGGCCGCCATCAACGCACTGGCCAGCGATGTCGAGTAGCGCCATGGCATCCGCGCAGGCCCGGCCCGGCATCGTCTGCGTGGGCCTGGGCCCCGGCGACCCCGACCTGATGAGCGTGAAGGCCGACCGCCTGGTGCGTGGCGCGCTCCACGTGGCCTTCTTCCGCAAGAAGGGCCGCCCCGGCAAGGCGCGCCAGCTGGTGCAGGGCCTGCTCGCACCCGGCGTGACGGAATACCCCATGGAATACCCCGTGACCACCGAACTGCCGGTGGACAGCGCGGACTACGTGGCCCAGCTCTCGGCCTTCTACGACGACTGGTGCACGCGCCTGGCCCTGCTAGCGCAGACCCAGCAGGTGGTGGTGCTGTGCGAGGGCGACCCGTTTCTGTACGGCTCGTTCATGCACCTGTACACCCGCCTGCGCGAGCGCACCGGCACCGCGCCCGACGTGGTGCCCGGCATCCCCGGCATGGTGGGCTGCTGGCACGCCACGGGCAAACCCATCACCTGGGGCGACGACGTGCTGAGCGTGATGACCGGCACCCTGCCCGAGGACGAACTGGTGCGCCGCATGCAGACCGCCGACGCGCTGGTGGTGATGAAGGTGGGGCGCAACCTGCCCCGCATCCGCCGCGCGCTCACCCGCACCGGGCGGCTCGACGCCGCGTGGCTGGTGCAAAACGGCACCACGGCCACGCAGCAGGTCGCCCTCCTGGCCGATGTGGCGGACGACGCCTGCCCGTACTTCGCCATCGTGCTGGTGCACGGCCAGGGGCGGCGGCCGGAGGCGGCATGGTGAACGGCTCTGCCAACCCCGCCGCAGGCCGCCTGACCATCGCGGGCCTGGGCCCCGGCGCCCTGGCGCAGGTCACGCCCGAAGTGGCCGCGGCCCTGCAGCACGCCACCGATGTGGTCGGCTACTTGCCGTACGTCGCGCGGGCGCAGGCCCTGTGGCAGCAAGCCGCCGCACCGCATCCTGTGGCCTGGCACGCGTCCGACAACCGCGTGGAGCTGGACCGCGCGCAGCAGGCGCTGGCCCTGGCCGCACAGGGCCGGCAGGTCGTGGTGGTGTCGTCGGGCGACCCGGGCGTGTTTGCCATGGCGTCCGCGGTGTTCGAGGCCATGGAGCACGCGGCGCCCGCCACATCGGCAGCCTGGCAGGCCCTGGACGTGCAGGTGCTGCCCGGCATCACCGCCATGCTGGCGGCAGCGGCGCGCGCCGGGGCCCCGCTGGGCCACGACTTTTGCTGCATCAACCTCTCGGACAACCTCAAGCCCTGGCCGGTGATCTCCCAGCGTGTGCGGCTGGCGGCCGAGGCCGACTTCGCGATGGCCTTCTACAACCCCCGCTCGCGCAGCCGGCCCGAGGGCTTCGTGCGGCTGCTCGAATTGCTGCGCGCCCACTGCGAGCCCGGGCGCCTGCTGGTGTTTGCGCGGGCCGTGTCCACGCCCGACGAGCAGCTCACCGTCTGCACCCTGGCCGAGGCAGCGCCCGAGATGGCCGACATGCGCACCGTGGTGCTGGTGGGCAACAGCACCACGCGGCGCGTGGGCCGGTTCACCTACACGCCGCGCTTTTATGGCATGCCAGCCGACGCGTCTTCACCAGGCAATGCGCCATGACGCAGCCAGTGCATCACCGCGCCCACGTCTTCGGTGCGCGCACGCTGCGGCAGGGCTGGCCGCTGCACCATCACCACGGGCAGGCCCAGCGCGCGCGCCGCGTCGAGCTTGCCGCGCGTGGCCTCGCCGCCCGCGTTCTTGGCCACCAGCCACTGCACGCGGTGCGCCTGCAGCAGGGCCAGGTCGTGCTCCGCGCTGAAGGGGCCACGCCCGATCTCCACGTCCACCGCGGCATCGGGCCAGGGCAGGCTGCCGGGCGCGGGGGCATCCACCAGCCGCAGCAGGTAGCGGTGCTGCCCCAGGCCTGCAAAGGCATGCAACTGCTTGCGCCCCACGGCCAGGAACACCCGCGCCGGTGTCTCTGGCAAAGCCAAGGCAGCGGTCGCCATGTCGGGCACGTCGATCCACCGGTCGCCCGGCCCGGGTTGCCACGGGGCACGCTCCAGCGCCAGCAGCGGCACACCGGCCATGGCACAGGCCTCGCAAACATGGCGGCTCATCTGCGCGGCAAAGGGGTGCGTGGCATCCACGACGTGCGTGATGCCATGGTCCACGAGGTACTGCACCAGCCCCGGCACCCCGCCAAAGCCGCCGACGCGCACAGGCAAGGGCTGCGCCAGCGGGGCCTGCGTGACGCCCGCATACGAAAAAACGGCTGGCACGCCCGCCTGGTGCAGGGCCTGGGCCAACTGGCTGGCGCCGGTGGTACCGCCCAGCAGGAGAACATGCGTCATGACTGATCCGTGGTTGACATTGGTCGGCTTGAATGAAGATGGGCTGGAAGGACTGGCCCCCGCCGCCCGCCGCGCACTCGATGCCGCCCAGGTGGTGTTCGGCGGCCCGCGCCATCTGGCGCTGGCCGAGGTGGGAGACCGCGGCCGGCCCTGGCCTGTGCCCTTCAACGTCGCCCCCGTGCTGGCCCTGCGCGGGCAGCGCGTGGTGGTGCTGGCATCGGGCGACCCGTTCTGGTTCGGCGCGGGCGGCAGCCTGGCGGCGCACCTGGCGACCCACGAGTGGCGCTGCCACGCGCAACCCTCGACATTCTCGCTGGTCGCGGCGCGCCTGGGCTGGCGGCTGGAGGCAGTCGATTGCCTGGGCCTGCACGCCAGCCCGCTGCAGCAACTGCTGCCCCGCCTGGCACCAGGGCGCCAGTTCATCGTGCTGCTGCGTGATGGCGCGGCCGTGGCGCAGCTGGCGCAGTGGCTGGTGCATGAAGGCTGGGGCGACAGCAGCCTGTGGGTGATGGAGGCCGTGGGCGGCCCGCGCGAGCGCTGCCGCAGGCTGGCGGCGCACGAGGCGATCACCGCGCTGCCGGCAGACCCCGCACTGGCCCCCGTGGCCGTGGCCCTGCAGGCCCAGGGCGGCGTGGGCATGCCCCAGGTGCCGGGCCTTGCCGACGATTTTTATGCGCACGACGGGCAGATCACCAAGGCCCCGGCCCGCGCACTCACGCTGGCCGCCCTGGCCCCACGCCGCGGCGAGCGGCTGTGGGACATCGGCAGCGGCTCCGGCTCCATCGCGGTGGAGTGGTGCTTGGCCGGGGGCACGGCGCACTGCGTGGAGCAGCATGCGGCCCGCGCAGACAACATCCGCCGCAACGCCGAGCGCGTGGGCCTGCAGGCCGCGCTGCAGGTGGTGCACGGCCTCGCGCCCGCAGCCTTGCACGGGTTGCCACCGCCCGAGGCGGTGTTTGTCGGCGGCGGTTTCGATGCCACGCTGTTCGCCGAACTGCAGGCGTTGATGCCCGCCGGTTGCCGCCTGGTGGTCAACGCCGTCACGCTGGAGACGCAGGCGCTGCTGGTGCAGCTGCATGGCGTGCACGGCGGGCAACTGCTGCGGCTGGAGCTGTCCAGCGCCCAGCCACTCGGGCGCATGCACAGCTGGCAGGCGGCCCGCCCGCTGGTGCAGTGGAGCTGGCAGCGATGAAGGGTGATGCCCGCCTGATGCCCCCTGACTCCGCCGCGGGCCAGGGCCACGTCTGCACGGTGGTGGGCGTGGGCCTGCGCGCCCATGCACAGCCCGCCGCGTTGCACGCGCTGTGGGCCCAGGCGCAGGCCTTGTTGCAGGGCCATGTGGTGTGGGCTGCGGACGACCTGCGCCCTTGCGCCGTGGCCGTGCTCGACACCAAGGCGGCGCATCCCGCGCTCGCAGCCTGGCTGTCGGGCATCGCCGGCAGCGCACCGCCCGTACCGGTACGGGCAATCCCCACCGCAGACCTGGCCGGCCAACCGGTGGCCACCCAATCGCCGCGCCTGCAGGCGCGCTACGGCACCGGCAGCGTGGTCGAAGCCGCGGCCCTGTCGGCCGCCGGACCGGGCGCCGCCTTGGCCGTGCCGCGCCTCGTGGCCGCCGATGGCAGCGCCACACTGGCCGTGGCCGTGGCAATCCGGCGCACTGGCGACCCGGCCTGTGACATCGCAGCGGTCGCCCTGGCGCATGCCACGGGCCCATCCCAAGAACGACAAGGAGCATCGGCATGACCGTGCATTTCATCGGCGCCGGCCCTGGCGCCGCCGACCTGATCACCGTGCGCGGCCGCGACCTGATGGCCGCGTGCCCGGTCTGCCTGTACGCCGGCTCGCTGATCCCGCGCGACCTGCTGGCGCACTGCCCGCCGGGCGCCCGCATCGTCAACACGGCCGCGATGAGCCTGGACGACATCGTGGCCGAGATCGAGGCCGCCCATGCGCAGGGCCAGGACGTGGCGCGCCTGCATTCGGGCGACCTGTCGGTGTGGTCCGCCATGGGCGAGCAACTGCGCCGGCTGCGCGTGCTGGGCATTCCGTACACCGTGACGCCCGGCGTCCCCTCATTCGCTGCCGCTGCGGCCACGCTGGGCGCGGAGCTCACGCTGCCCGGGCTGTGCCAGTCGGTGGTGCTCACGCGCACGTCGGGCCGCGCCACGTCCATGCCCGAGGCCGAGAACCTGGCGGCGTTTGCCGCCACCGGCGCGGTGCTGGCGATCCACCTGTCGATCCACGTGGCCGACAAGGTGCAGGCCGAGCTGCTGCCGCACTACGGCGCCGACTGCCCCGCCGCCATCGTGTGGCGCGCCAGCTGGCCCGACGAGACCGTGGTGCGCACCACCGTGGGCGCGCTGGCGCAGGCCGTGGCCACCAGCATGGAGCGCACCGCCCTGATCCTGGTGGGCCGCAGCCTGCAGGCCGAGGACTTTGCCGAAAGCCGCCTCTACGCCGCCGACTACGACCGCCGCTACCGTCCCCTGGGCAACGCGCCGCGCTTTCCGGCCACCGATGTGAACGGCGGCACGGCGCTGGACACCGCCCGCGACGAGCCGCTGGACGCGCCCTCCGCATGAGCGACGAACAGGCCCTTCCCCCCATCGCGCTGACCCTCATCGGCATCGGCACCGGCAACCCCGACCACCTCACGCGCCAGGCCATCGCGGCGATGAACGCGGCCGACCTGATCCTGCTGCCGCACAAGGGCGAGGACAAGGCCGAGCTGGCGGCACTGCGGCAGTCGCTGTGCGATGCGGTGCTGACGGGCCCTGCGGTGCCGTGCATCGCCGGCTTCGACATGCCGGGGCGCCGCAGCGACGGCGACGACTACCTGGCCCAGGTGGACGAGTGGCATGCCGCGATCACGCAGCGGTGGCAGGCGGCCATCGCCGATGCATTGGCGCAGGCCCGCCTGCCTGTGCCCGCCGATGGCGCAGCGCTGCGCGTGGCGCTGCTGGTGTGGGGCGACCCGTCGCTGTACGACAGCACGCTGCGCATCGCGGCCCGCCTGCAGCCTGCGCCGGCACAGGTGCAGGTGGTGGCGGGCATCACCTCGGTGCAGGCGCTGGCGGCGGCGCACGCCATCGCACTCAACGACATCGGCCAGCCCTTCGTGGTGACCACCGGCCGCCAGCTGCGCGACCACGGGTGGCCCGCCGGGGTGGACACGGCCGTGGTCATGCTCGACGGGCAGTGCAGCTTCACCACCCTGCCGCCTCAGGACTTGCACATCTGGTGGGGCGCCTACCTGGGCATGCCGCAGCAACTGCTGGACGGCGGCCCGCTGTCCGAGGCCGGCCCGCGCATCGAAACGGCCCGTGCCCGGGCCCGCGAGCGCCATGGCTGGATCATGGACATCTACCTGCTGCGCCGGCAGAGTGCCGCCGGGGCCGAAAGGGCGGTTCCCGAGGCCGTCTGAAAAGACCGCTCCTATTCGGTTCGACATCCATCAACTTCAACCGTTCACGCTGGGCTTGCCGAAGCGCCGCGCAGGGCGTCGACAAGCCTGCCCTGAGCCTGTCGAAGGGCTCAAGCGGAACGGTTTGGTTCAATGTCAAAGATGCCGACGCCATAAAAACCCATAGCGCGCCGGGCATCCTCGTTATACGCTCGCGCTTATGTGGGCGCTGCGCGGTGCGCATACGCTCTGGAACTATCCTTCTGACGATTACCTGCCCGGACCCCGGGCCGCCCACGCATGACGACGCCCCACCGCCCCCTTCGCTTCATCCGCCGCGGCCAGCCCGTGGTGCTGAACCACATACCGCCCGACCGCACCTTGCTGGAGGTGCTGCGCGAAGACCTGGGCTGCACGGGCACCAAGGAAGGCTGCGGCGAGGGCGACTGCGGCGCCTGCACGGTGGTACTGGGCGAGCCGCGCGACGGCCAGGTGCACTACAGCGCGGTGAACAGCTGCATACGCCTGGCGCATTCGGTGGACGGCATGGCGCTGTGGACGGTGGAAGACCTGGCGGAAGACCCGCTGATTCAGCCGGCGGATGAACCGGCACCCCGCGTCACATCGACAACCAGCCTGCATCCCGCGCAAGAGGCCATGGTGCAGTGCCATGGTTCTCAGTGCGGCTTCTGCACCCCCGGCTTTGTGATGAGCCTGTTCGGCATGTACCAGCGGCACGTGGTGCCCATCCAGGCGGCAGGCTGCGCCACCCACCAGCCGATTACCCGCGAGATGGCGCAGGAAGACCTCTCGGGCAACCTGTGCCGCTGCACCGGCTACCGCCCCATCCTCGATGCGGCGCAACAGATGGCGACCCTGCCCGCCGTCGCAGTCAACGAACCGCTATTGCTACAAAAATTGCAGCAAATGAATGAATCAGGGCCAGCGGCAGCGCCTGATTCTTCTTACATCGCCCCCACGACACTGCCTGAACTGCTGGCAGCCCGCGCAGCCCACCCCGGCGCGCAGGTGGTGGCCGGCTGCACCGATGTCGGCCTGTGGGTGACCAAGCAGCACAAGCAGTACGAAAGCATCCTCGATGTGACCCGCGCGGCCGAGCTGCGCCAGGTGCAACGGGATGCGCACCACATCGCCATCGGCGCCGCCGTATCGCTGACCGAGGCGTTCGCGGTGCTCAAGGCCCAGTGGCCCCAGCTGCACAGCTTTGCCGCGCGTTTTGCGGGCCTGCCGGTGCGCAACTCGGGCACGCTGGGTGGCAATGTGGCCAACGGCTCGCCGATTGGCGACTCCATGCCGCTGCTGATCGCGCTGCGCGCCCAGGTGGTACTGGCCAGCACTGCGCGCGGCGAGCGCATGCTGCCGCTGGAAGACCTGTACACCGGCTACCGCCAGAACGTGATGGCGGCCGATGAGCTGCTGGTGCGCATCGTCGTGCCGCGCCCCGGCGTGACCGAGGCGCTGCGCGCGTACAAAATTTCCAAACGGTTCGACGACGATATCTCGGCCGTTTGCCTGGTCATCAACCTCGACATCGACGCCGGCATGGTGCGCCATGCCAGCATCGGCGCCGGCGGCGTGGCGGCCACACCCGCACGTGCGCGCCAGACCGAAGCCGCCCTCACAGGCCAGCCTTGGAATGCCGACACTGTGCACAACGCGGTGCAGGCGCTGCAGGCAGAGTTCAACCCCATCTCCGACATGCGCGCGAGCGGCGCCTACCGCCGCACTGTGCTCGCCAGCCTGCTGCAGCGCTTTTGGCTGGAGAGCCAAGGCGAAGACGCGGTGAGCGTGGAGAACTTCCGCCTGGAGGCCACCGTATGAACCAGCGCGACAACGGCCCCACCAGCCTGCCCGTGAGCCGCGACGCCGGCGACGACCCCATGGTGGCAGCGGCCGACGCCCACGCCGCCGACCCGCAGCCCCCGACGGCTGCCGGCGCACCCTCCGCCCCGGTTCCCGCCCCCAGCCTGCGCGCCATGGGCCAATCCCACATCCATGAAAGCGCGCGCGCCCAGGTGGCCGGGGCCGCCCACTACATCGACGACCTGCCCGAGGTGAAGGGCACGCTGTACGCCGCGCCCATCCTCTCCACCGTGGCCCACGGCACGCTGAACGGCGTGGATGCCGCCGCCGCCCTCGCCCTGCCCGGCGTGCGCGGCGTGGTGCTGTCGGCCGACGTGCCGGGTGACAAGCTGCTCGCAGCCTTCGCGCACGACGAGCCCGTGTTTGCCATCGACACCGTGCAGCACATCGGCCAGGTCATCGGCCTCGTCGTGGCAGATTCGGTGATGCAGGCGCGCCGCGCGGTGCGGGCCGTGAAGCTCGACATCACCCCCCTGCCCGCAGTGCTCACCGTGCAGGACGCACTGGCGGCCCAAAGCTATGTGCTGCCGCCGGTGTTCGTGCGCCGGGGCGACGCGGCCGCAGGCCTGGCCTCGTCCGAACACCGCCTGAGCGGCCAGTTCGAAGTCGGCGGGCAAGAGCACTTCTACCTCGAAGGCCAGATCGCCTACGCCCTGCCGCTGGAGCAAAGGCAGTGGTGGATCTACTCCAGCACCCAGCACCCGGGCGAAGTGCAGCACTGGGTGGCGCACGCGCTGGGCATCGACAACCACGCGGTCAAGGTCGAATGCCGCCGCATGGGTGGCGGCTTCGGCGGCAAAGAGACGCAGGCCGGCCACCTGGCCGTGTGGGCGGCCGTGGCCGCGAACAAATTCGGCCGCCCCATCAAGCTGCGCCTGGACCGCGACGAAGATTTCATGGTCACCGGCAAGCGCCACCCGTTCGCGTACGACTACGACGTGGGCTTTGACGCCACCGGCCGCATCACGGGCCTGAAGCTGCAGATGGCGGCCAACTGCGGCTTTTCCGCCGACCTGTCGGGCCCCGTGGCCGACCGCGCCGTGTTCCACAGCGACAACGCGTACTACCTGAGCGATGTGGAGATCGCCTCGTACCGCTGCAAGACGAACACCCAAAGCCACACGGCGTTTCGCGGCTTCGGCGGCCCGCAGGGCGTGATCGTGATCGAGGCCATCCTGGGCGACATCGCGCGGGCGCTGGGCCGGGATGCGCAGGACGTGCGCATGGTCAACCTGTACGGCAAGGACGCATCCGAAGGCCGCAACGTCACCCACTACCAGATGACGGTGGAGGACAACATCCTGCACGCGCTTTTGCCCCAGCTCGAGCGCGACGCCGACTACCGCCAGCGCCAGGCGTCGATCGCGGCGTGGAACGCCACCAGCCCTGTGCTCAAGCGCGGCCTCGCGATCACGCCGGTCAAGTTCGGCATCAGCTTCACCGCCACCCTGTTCAACCAGGCCGGCGCGCTGGTGCACGTCTACACCGACGGCAGCGTGCAGGTGAACCACGGCGGCACCGAAATGGGCCAGGGCCTGCACACCAAGGTTGCGCAGATCGCGGCCGACGAGCTGGGCGTGCCGCTGGCCCGCGTGCTGGTCACCGCCAGCGACACCAGCAAGGTGCCCAACGCCAGCGCCACCGCCGCCAGCAGCGGCACCGACCTGAACGGCCGCGCCGCCCAGTTCGCAGCACGCAACGTGCGCGACAACCTCGCAGCCTTCGTGTCGGGGCTGGACACCTGCGGCGCGGGTGCGATCCGCTTCGAAGGCGGGCAGGTGATCTCGCCGAAAAATGTGCGCCAGTTCGACGACGTGGTCAAAGAAGCGTACGCCAACCGCATCCAGCTGTGGAGCGACGGCTTCTACCGCACGCCCAAGATCCACTACGACAAGGCCACGCTCACGGGCCGGCCGTTCTACTACTTCGCCTACGGCGCGGCATGCTCCGAAGTCGTCATCGACACCCTCACCGGCGAGAGCCGTGTGACGCGCGTGGACATCCTGCACGACGTGGGCCACAGCATCAACCCGGCCATCGACATCGGCCAGATCGAAGGCGGCTTCGTGCAGGGCATGGGCTGGCTCACCACCGAGCAGCTGGTGTGGAACGACAAGGGGTATCTCGCCACCCACGCCCCCAGCACGTACAAGATCCCGGCCACGGGCGACATCCCTGCCCACTTCCGCGTGAACCTGTGGCCCGAGGCCAACCGCGAAGACAACGTGGGCGGCAGCAAGGCCGTGGGCGAGCCGCCGTTCATGCTGGCGATCAGCGTGTACGAGGCGCTGCGCAACGCGGTGGCTGCCGGGCGCGCTGGCGATGCAGCAGCGCAAGAAGCGCCGGTGGTGTTGACGGCACCTGCGACGGCGGAGAATGTGCTCAAGGCGTTGGGGCGGTTGTTGTGATGACTTTTGCCTAGCGCTTTGTTCCCGCGGTGCCTGAATTAAAGCGCTGGAGTCTCACAGTCTCCGCCGAGCCAGGGTCACCCCAAAACCCCCGACACCAGCCGCACCACCCGCCCGCACCTCGCGGCCAGCGACTCGTCGTGGGTGACCATGACGAACGCGGTGCCATGGTCGCGCGCCAGCTGCAGCATCAGCTCGAACACGCCATCGGCGGTCGACCTGTCGAGGTTGCCCGTGGGCTCGTCGGCCAGCACGCAGGCGGGCCGGGTGACCAGGGCCCGAGCGATGGCGACCCGCTGGCGCTCGCCGCCGGAGAGTTCGGCGGGGCGGTGGTGCACGCGCTCCCTGAGGCCCACCGACGCGAGCACCTGGGCGGCCTGCTCGTGGGCCTGGGCGTCGGGCATGCGGCGGATGCGCAGGGGCATGGCCACGTTGTCCAGCGCGCTGAACTCGGGCAAGAGGTGGTGGAACTGGTAGATGAAGCCCAGGTGCTGGTTGCGCAGCTGGCCCTGGCGCTCGGCCGACAGTGACGACATCGCCTCGCCTTTCAGGCGCACGCTGCCCGCGGTGGGCGCGTCCAGGCCGCCCAGAAGGTGCAGCATGGTGCTCTTGCCCGAGCCCGATGCGCCGACGATGGCCACGGTCTCGCCCGCGCGGATCTGCAGATCCACGCCCTTGAGCACGGTCACGTCGAGCCGGCCTTCGGTGAAGCGCTTGGTCAGGCCCTTGGCTTCCAGGACCACGGCGCCCGCAGCAGGGGCGGCGTGGCCGGTGTCGTTGTTGTAGTTGTTGTTCTTGTCACTCATAGCGCAGCGCCTCGGCAGGGTTCACACGGCTGGCGCGCCAGCTGGGGTACAGGGTGGCCACGAAGGCCAGCACCAGGGAGATGAGCCCGATGGGCACGATGTCGCTGCTTTGCGGCTCGCTGGGCATCTTGCTGATGAGGTAGATGTCCTTGGGCAGGAAGCTCGCGTTCAGGGCCTTTTCGATGGCCGGGACGATCACGTCGATGTTGAAGGCGATACCCAGGCCGAGCAGCAGGCCCACCGCGGTGCCGATCACGCCGACCATGGCGCCTTGCACCACGAAGATGCCCATGATGCTTTTGGGGCTGGCGCCCAGGGTGCGCAGGATGGCGATGTCGGCGCGCTTGTCGGTCACTGTCATCACCAGGGTAGAGACCAGGTTGAACGCAGCCACCGCCACGATGAGCGTGAGGATGATGAACATCATGCGCTTTTCAAGCTGCACGGCGGCGAACCAGGTGCGGTTTTGCTGTGTCCAGTCGCGCACCAGCAGCATGCCGCTCAGGCTGTTGGCCAGTTGCTGCGCCACTTCGCGGGCCTGGTGCAGGTCCTTGAGCTTCAGGCGCACGCCGGTGGGGCCTTCCAGCCGGAAGATGCGTTGTGCGTCCTCATGGTGCAGCAGCACCAGGGCCGAGTCGTATTCGTAGTGGCCGGAGTCGAAGGTGCCCGCCACCGTCATCTGCTTGAGGCGCGGCACCACGCCCGCCGGGGTGACCTGCCCTGCGGGGGCGATCAGCGTGACCACATCGCCAGCGCGCACACCCAGGGCACGGGCCAGCTCGCCGCCCAGCACCACCCGGAATTCTCCGGGCACGAGCAGGTTGAGCGTCTTTTCATTGGTGGCCGCCAGGTCGGTCACCGCGCCTTCCAGCGCCGGGTCGATGCCCCGCACCAGCGCGCCCTTCATGTCCTCGCCGCGCGCCAGCAGCGCCTGGGCCGAGACGAACGGCGCGGCGCCCACCACATTGGGGTTCTTCTTGGCCTCGGCCAGCGTGAGCGCCGGGTCGGGCAGCGCGGCACCCTGGGGCGCAAAGATCTCGATGTGCGAGACCACGCTGAGCATGCGGTCGCGCACTTCCTTCTGAAAGCCGTTCATCACCGACAGCACGATGATGAGGGCGGCCACCCCGAGCGCGATGCCCAGCATGGACACGCCCGAGATGAACGAGATGAAGCCGTTGCGCCGGGTGGCGCGGCCGGCGCGGGTGTAGCGCCAGCCCAGGGCCAGTTCGTAGGGGATTTTCATGGATCAAAAAGAAGAGGCCCCGGCAGCGCGGAATGTCTGGTCGGGGCGGGGCAGATTGTGGCATCCCGGACAATAGGGGGATGTCGGACACCACCCATTTGCTCATTCCCTATGCCGCAAGCGCTTCCGAGGGATGCCAGCAAGCCCTGCAGGACCTGGCCCTGCCCCACCTGGACAGGCTCCTGGCCCGGCTCAGCCCCCTGCCCGCATTGAGCGACAACGGCGAAGACACCAGCTTCTCCACGCCCCATGAACGCGCCCTGGCGCGCAACCTGGGCCTGCCCGCGCAGGACGGGCGCATCCCCTGGGCCGCCTGGTACCGCCACCAGCAGGGCCTGGCCGCCGTCGGACAGGCATGGGCGTTCTTCACGCCCTGCCAGTGGCAAGTCACCACCGACCACGTCACCCTGCGCGACCCTGAAACGCTGGGCCTGGACGAGGCGGCGTCGCGCGCGCTGCTGGCCATCGTCTCGCCCTGGTTTGCCGAAGACGGCATCACGCTGCATTACGACCAGCCCACACGCTGGCTGGCCAGCGGCGCGCTGTTTGCGCAGCTCGCCACCGCATCGCTTGAGCGTGTGCTGCTGCGCGATGTGCGCGCCTGGATGCCCGACGCCCGTGCCGAGCCCGCTGCCCGCACCCTGCACCGACTGCACAGCGAGATGCAGATGCTGCTCTACACCCATGCCTTCAACGACGAGCGATCGGCGCGCGGGCTGCCGGTGGTCAACTCGTTCTGGGTCCATGGCGCGGGTGTGCTGCCAGAGGCTTTGCCTCCAGCCGCATCCAAGGCCGTGAACCCCATCCTGCCCACCACCTTGCGTGACGCCGCACTGCGCGACGATTGGCGCGCCTGGCGCACGGCGTGGGCCGCGCTCGACGCAGGCCCCGTAGCCGACCTGTTGCGCCAGGCCGAGGCCGGCACCCCCGTGCAACTCACGCTGTGCGGCGAGCGCAGCGCCCTGGCCTTTCATTCCGCCCCGCGCACGCTCACCCAGCGCATTCAAGGCTTTTTCAAGCCCTCCCGCTTTATGGACCTGCGCCACCAGCTATGAAAATAATAGCAAGAGACATTCCCCCCCGTGCCGCCTGGGCGCTGGAGCAGGCCGGCGTGCACCCGCTGCTGGCACGCTTGTACGCAGCGCGTGGCGTGCGGGCCAAGGACGAGCTGGACGACGGCCTGGCCCGGCTGCTGCCGCCCAGCGGCGACCAGGGCCTCAAGGGCATTGGCGACGCCGCCCGCTTGCTGGCCGACGCCATGGCGCAGAACCAGCGCCTGGTGATCGTGGCCGACTACGACTGCGACGGCGCCACCGCCTGCGCCGTGGGCGTGCGCGGCCTGCGCATGCTGGGCGCGCAGCAGGTGGACTACCTGGTGCCTGACCGCGTGACGGACGGCTATGGCCTCACGCCCAGCATTGCGCGCCGCGTGAAGGAGCGCGGGGCCGATGTGCTGATCACCGTGGACAACGGCATCGCCAGCGTGGACGGCGTGGCCGAAGCCAAGGCGCTGGGCCTGACCGTGGTCGTCACCGACCACCACCTGCCGGGCCCCGCGCTGCCGGCGGCCGACGCCATCGTCAACCCCAACCAGCCCGGCTGCACGTTCGAGAGCAAGTCCATGGCCGGCGTGGGCGTGATGTTCTACGTGCTGCTGGCGCTGCGGGCCGAGTTGCGGGCGCGGGGTGTTTTTGATGCGGCCACCCAACCCAAGCTGGACCCGTTGTTGACTCTCGTGGCGCTGGGCACCGTGGCCGATGTGGTCCGGCTCGACGCCAACAACCGCCGCCTGGTCGCCCAGGGCCTCAAGCGCATCCGCGCGGGCCAGATGCCCGCCGGCGTGGCGGCGCTGTTCCACGCCGCGGGCCGCAAGGCGCCCGTGGCCACCACGTTCGACTTCGGCTTTGCGTTGGGCCCGCGCATCAACGCCGCAGGCCGCCTGGCCGACATGACACTGGGCATCGAATGCCTGCTGACCGATGATGCGGGCCGCGCCGCCGAGCTGGCCGCCACACTCGACGGCATCAACCGCGAGCGCCGCGAGATCGAGGGCGGCATGCGCGAGCAGGCGATGCTGATGGCCGAGAGCCTGTTCGACGACAGCGAGGAGCCGCCACCCGCGATCAGCGTGTTCGACCCCGATTTTCACGAAGGCGTGGTGGGCATCGTGGCCAGCCGCATCAAGGACAAACTGCACCGCCCCACGTTCGTGTTTGCCGCCAGCAGCGCGCCGGGCAAATCGCACGAGCTCAAGGGCTCGGGCCGCTCCATCCCCGGCTTTCATCTGCGGGATGCGCTGGACCTGGTGGCCAAGCGCCACCCGGGCGTGCTGCTGAAGTTCGGGGGGCACGCCATGGCGGCGGGCTGCACGGTGGATGCGGACTCGTTCGACACCTTCGAGCAGGCACTGGCCCAGGTGGCGCAGGAGTGGCTCGATGCCTCCACCCTCACCCGCCGCATCGAGACGGACGGCCCGCTGTCGGCGGAGTACTGCCGCGCCGACATCGTGGACACCCTGCACCGCGAGGTCTGGGGCCAGGGCTTCTTGCCCCCAACGTTCAGCGAGGAAGTGCAGATCGTGAGCCAGCGCCTCGTGGGCGAGGCGAAGAACCATTTGTCGATCAAGCTCATGCACCAGGGCCACCCCGTGGACGCGATCTGGTTCGGCCACACCGAGCAGTTGCCGGCGCGGGTGCTGCTGGCGTTTCGGCTGGATGTGAACGAGTGGAAGGGTGAGCGCAAGGTGCAGTTTTTGGTGGAGGGCGCTGAGGTTCAGTGACAACCCCCTGAGGCGCTTCGCGCCATCCCCCTTCTCTCGAATCGCTGCGCGATTCGGGAAGTGGGACGCAGCCAGCGCGGCGGGGCGGCCCTTGCGCGGCTGCCGCTGGCTTGCGCTGCGACAGTTGCGGAGTTCTATCGGCCACGCCGGCATCCGCAGGGGCCGAACGTCGGTCGAAAAGGTCGATAAGTGCAAGTTCAGGCCTGCAACGGACCTCGGCTTCGCTGGCGCACTACGGTGACCTGCTCGCCGCCCACGCCCCAGTTGTCAGGGTCGATCTCGTCGATGATGACAGTCACGGTCTCGGGTTTTTTGTCCAGCACTTCCTGCAGAAGGCGGGTGACGCCCGCGATCAGGGCGGCCTTCTGGGCGGACGTGGTGGGGATGTCGCGTCGGGCGAGGCGGATGTTGACCAGGGGCATGCGCAGATCCTTTTTTTCAGTGACACACCAAAGCAAAAGGCAGCCGAGGCTGCCTTTTTTTTCGTTTTTTTGTTCTTGAAGCTCGCGTAAACATTCGGAGCTTCGGACGTCTTAGAAGCTTTCCCAGTCGTCATCGCCGCCCTGGGCCGTAGCACGGGGTGCGGGCGACGGGGCTGGCGCGTGCGGGGCTGTGGGGCGGGCTGCCGGGGCGGCAGATGATGCGATCCGGGGCGCGGCTGGCGCCTTGGCGTTTGCGCTGGCAGGCTTGGACGGTGCGGCGACGCGTGCGGCAGGCGCGGCGGCCTTGACCGCGGCGGCAGGCCTGGGCGCGGCGGGTGCGGGGCGTGGTGCCGGGGCTGGTGCGCTCACAGCCATAGCGCCGACGTTGAATACCGACACCACTTCGGCCAGGCGTTGCGCCTGGTCGCGCATTGAGGTGGCTGCGGCTGTCGATTCCTCCACCAGCGCCGCGTTCTGCTGGGTCATCTGATCGAGGTGCGTGACCGCCTGGTTCACCTGCGCAATGCCGTCGCGTTGCTCCGTCGACGATGCCGTGATCTCGCCGATCAGGTCGCTCACGCGCTGCACGCTCGCCACGATCTCCTGCATGGTCTGCCCGGCCTGAGCGACCTGGGCCGAGCCCGATTCGACGTTCTGCACCGAGGCACCGATCAGCGCCTTGATCTCCTTGGCGGCCTCTGCACTGCGCCCGGCCAGGCTGCGCACTTCGCTGGCCACCACCGCAAAGCCCCGGCCTTGCTCGCCGGCGCGGGCTGCTTCCACCGCGGCGTTCAGTGCCAGGATGTTGGTCTGGAAAGCGATGCCGTCGATCACGCCGATGATGTCGTTGATCTTTTTGCTGCTGTCGGTGATCTGCTGCATGCTGGTCACCACTTGGCCCACCACTTCGCCGCCGCGCGCTGCTGCCTGGGCTGCAGTGCTGGCCAGTTGGTTGGCCTGGCGGGCGGTGTCGGCCGACTGGCTCACGGTGGCCGTCAACTGCTCCATGCTGGCCGCGGTCTCTTCCAGGTTGGAGGCCGTCTGCTCGGTGCGGGCCGACAGGTCGTGGTTGCCGTTGGCGATCTCCACCGATGCGGATGACACGGAATTGACGCCCGTGCGCACCTCGCCCACCACGCCGCGCAAGCGCTCGGACATGGACGACAGCGCGCGCAGCATGTGGCCGAACTCGTCCTTGCGGGTGGACTGGATCTCGCGCGTGAGGTCGCCTGCGGCGATGGCGTCGATGTTCTCGACCGCCTGGTTCAGCGGCACGGTGATGGAGTGCACCAGCTTCCACGCCAGGAACAAGCCCACCGCCATCAGCACGAGCGAGGTGACGATGCCCCAGATGGCGTACTCCACGCGGCGCGCGGTGGCGTCGGCGCGGATGGCATCGCGGCGCTTTTCCAGCGTGGCCACGAAGTCGTCCTGGGCCTTGAGGTACTTGGTGACCAGGGGCGCGAACTCGTCGTCCGCAAACCGCTGGGTGGCCACAGCATCGCCTGCGCCCTTGAGCTCCCAGGTCTTGGCGGTGGCGGCCAGCACGGCCTTGCGCGCGTCCAGCACCTTGTCGAGCGACGCCTTTTCTTCCGGCGCGGTGGCCGTGGCGACGATGCTTTCCTGCACCTTGTTGATGGAGCCGATGATTTCCTTGACCTTGGCGCCGTACTGCTCGGCCAGCACCGCGTCGGTGGTGACCGCGCCGCCCATGACCATGGTGACCGCGGTTTCAGTGGAGCCCCGCCAGCGCACGGCCGACGAGATGCGTGCCTCGATCTCCACCACCGCATCAATGGCGGCAGACATGGACGTGTTGGCCCGGTTCTGCGCAAAGCCCGAGAGCAGCAGCATGCCGATCATCAGGCCCAGAAATGCGCCCCACAGCTTGCGGGAGACGCGGATATTGTCGAATTGCATGGTTTTTCCCTGGTGGATCTGTTGTGTGTTCATGCAAGGCGCGGCTCGCCCGGAAACATTCGATTACATCAGCAACAACCCATAGCCTACGCCAGCCAGGCACCCTCTTGCGCCAGCCATTCACCGGGAGAAACCCGCATTCAGAAACCCCGGGAACGGCAGACAGACGCTGGCCGCGCGCCCGAGTCGCAGGCGGCCTACCGAGCCTGCCGATGACAGCGCACGGGCTGGGTTTCGCTAAAAATTGCCGCTACCGCACGGCTGATCCGCGCCAGCAGCTATCAATTCGGTAGCGGCCAGGGCCGCCATCCGGGATCGGGCGCCCTGTCAGAAGCTTTCCCAGTCATCGTCGTTGCCTCCTGCTGTCGCACGGGGTGCCGGTGCGTTGGATGGGGCCGTTGCGGTCCCTGCGGCCTTGGATGCCGCGGCGGGCTTGGAAGACGCCAGCCGCGGGGCTGCCGGGGCTTTGGTGGCGGGGGGCCGGGCGGTAGAGGCGGACGCGGCAGGTTTGGCTCCTGTGCCGCCTATGCGGGGCGTGGCTGAAGATGCCGGCCGGGGTGCTGCCGCAGGGGCGGGCCGGGAGGCCTGGCGTGACGGGGCGGGTGCATGCACCGCCATCGCACCCACGTTGAACACCGCCACCACTTCGGCCAGGCGCTGTGCCTGGTCGCGCATCGAGGTCGCTGCGGCTGTGGACTCCTCCACCAACGCTGCGTTCTGCTGCGTCATCTGATCGAGGTGCGTCACGGCCTGGTTGACTTGCGCAATGCCGTCGCGTTGCTCGGTCGACGATGCGGTGATCTCGCCGATCAGGTCGCTCACGCGCTGCACGCTCGCCACGATCTCCTGCATGGTCTGCCCGGCCTGTGCCACCTGGGCCGAGCCGGATTCCACGTTCTGCACCGAGGCACCGATGAGCGCCTTGATCTCCTTGGCGGCTTCGGCGCTGCGCCCGGCCAGGCTTCGCACTTCGCTGGCCACCACGGCAAAGCCGCGGCCTTGCTCGCCGGCGCGGGCTGCTTCCACCGCCGCGTTCAGCGCCAGGATGTTGGTCTGGAAAGCGATGCCGTCGATCACGCCGATGATGTCGTTGATCTTTTTGCTGCTGTCGGTGATCTGCTGCATGCTGGTCACCACCTGGCCCACCACTTCGCCGCCGCGCGCTGCGGCCTGGGCTGCGGTGCTGGCCAGCTGGTTGGCCTGGCGGGCGGTGTCGGCCGACTGGCTCACGGTGGCCGTCAGTTGCTCCATGCTGGCCGCGGTCTCTTCCAGGTTGGAGGCCGTCTGCTCGGTGCGGGCCGACAGGTCGTGGTTGCCGTTGGCGATCTCCACCGATGCGGATGACACGGAATTGACGCCCGTGCGCACCTCGCCCACCACGCCGCGCAGGCGCTCGGACATGGACGACAGCGCGCGGGTGAGCGTGCCGAGCTCGTCCTTGCGGTCGTCGTGGATGTTCTGGGTCAGATCGCCCGCCGAGATCGCCTCGGCCAGCAGCACGGCACGGTCCAGCGGCCGCGTGACGGAGCGCACCAGGAGCGATGCCATCAGCATGCCCAGCAGCACCACGCCCACCGCCGCCGTGAGGCCGATCACCACCAGATTGCCCCGTGTGTCGCGGGCGGCCTTCACGGCCTCGTCGCGCTGCAGTTGCTGCGCGGCCACGAATTTGTCGATGGACGCCAGGTACGCCACGGCCTTGGGCCGGTAGGTACTGGCCAGGTACGCCTGTTTGACGGCGGCATCGCCCGCGTCGGTCAGCTCCTTGAGCTTGTCGGTTTGGCCCCGGATGTCCGCGCGCGCGGCGGCCACGTTGGCCAGTGCGGCCTTGTCCGCTGCGGACACCGAGGTCTTGCCAATCTGCTCCTGCACTGGCGTGATGCGCGCCGTCAGCGCCGCCACGCGGGCATCGAAATCGGCTTTGAGGGCCTGGTCGGTGGTGACGAAGCTGGCCATCGACATGGTCACCGCCACCTCGGCCAGGCCCCGCCAGGTCACGGCGGTGGTGATCGCTTCCTCGTATTTGTCGACCGACTGCTCGGTGGCGGCGGAGACCTGTCGGCCGTACCACTGGGTCCACAGGGTGGTCACCAGCATCAGTGCCAGCAGACCGAGAACAACGCTCCACATCTTGTGGGCCACGCGCAGGTCGTTGAATTTCATGCTCACTCCTTGGCGCAGCGCGGATCACCGCGCTGCCGCTGCGGCGACGCCGAAGGCACCGGTGCGCAGCATGGGCCCATGCCCCTACTGGCAGTGTTGCTGGGTTCGGCAGCGCGCGTTATCGGTACAAGCCCTAAAATGAACCGGTGACAACCATTCTCAACGCCGACCTGCATTGCCATTCCGTCGTATCCGATGGCACCCTCACGCCCGAAGACCTGGCCGCGCGCGCCAAGGCCAACGGGGTCGAGCTGTGGGCGTTGACCGACCATGACGAGATCGGCGGCCAGCACCGCGCCCTGGCCGCAGCGCGCGCCCAGGGCATGCCCTACCTCACGGGCGTCGAGATTTCCGTCACCTTTGCCGACACCACGGTGCACATCGTGGGCCTGGGGTTCGACCCCGACAACGCCCAGCTCGTCGACGGCCTGGCCGCTACGCGCGGCGGGCGCGGCGAACGCGCCAAGGACATGGCGGCCCAGCTGGCGCAGGTGGGCATCCACAACGCCTACGAGGGCGCCCTGCAGTTCGTGGGCAACCCCGCGCTGATCTCGCGCACGCACTTTGCCCGCTTTCTCGTGGAAACCGGCGTCTGCCGCGACACGCCCGAGGTCTTTCGCAAGTACCTGACCGAAGGCAAGCCCGGCTATGTGCCGCACCGCTGGGCAGCGCTGGGCGACGCCGTGCGCTGGATCACCGAGGCCGGCGGCATGGCGGTGATCGCCCACCCGGCCCGCTACAAGTTCAGCGCCAATGAAGAGTTCGCGCTGTTTTCCGAATTCAAGCAGCACGGCGGGCGCGGCGTGGAGGTGGTCACCGGCAGCCACAGCGCGCCCGAATACGTGACCTACGCCGCGATGGCCGAGGAGTTCGGCCTGGCCGCCTCGCGCGGCAGCGACTTCCACAGCCCCGACGAATCGCACACCGACCTGGGCACGCTGCCGATGTTGCCGGGCCAGCTGACACCCGTGTGGGAGTTGCTGGCCGACAAAATCCAGCGATAGAACCCGCCCTGGCGCAGCCAGCCGCTGCGCGGCGCAGCGTGCACCACCGGCCGTCTGCAGCGTGGGGTGCGCCCCGGTCGGCGGACCGAAGGGCCGAGACCGCACTGTGCGGTGCACGGGCCTCGACTGCAGCGGGTCGGCCGTTACGCGCCGTGCACTTCGTATTTTTGTGAACCCTTGAGACCGCCCCACCATGGCCCAGTATTTTGAAGCCCACCCCGACAATCCCCAGCCCCGCCTGCTCAAGCAGGCCGCCTTGCTGCTGCAAAAGGGCGGCATCGTGGCCGTGCCCACGGACTCGAGCTACGCACTCGTCTGCCACCTGGACGACAAGGACGCGGTGGACCGCCTGCGCCGCATCCGCCAGGTGGACGACAAGCACCACCTCACGCTGCTGTGCCGCGACCTGTCCGAGCTGGCCAACTACGCCCGCGTGGACAACCGGCAGTACCGCCTGCTCAAGCTGGGCACGCCCGGCCCCTACACCTTCATCCTGGAAGCCACCAAGGAAGTGCCCCGCCGCGTGAGCCACCCCTCGCGCAAGACCATCGGCCTGCGCGTGCCCGACCGCAAGGGCCTGCAACTGCTGCTGGAGCTGCACGGCGCCCCGCTGCTGGCCACCACGCTGATCCCCGCGGGCGAAACCGAGCCCCTGAACGACCCCCAGGACATCCGCGCGCGCTACGAAAAACTGCTCGATGCCATCGTGGACGCCGGCGCCTGCCCCCTGGAGCCCACCACCGTGATCGACCTGACCCCGATGGGCACCGGCGGAGACCCCGAAGTCATCCGCGAAGGCCGCGGAAGTTTGCAGGCGCTGGGGTTGTAGAACCAAAGTCTCGGCCCCTCCTCTGCGCCTGTGCAGAAAGTGCTGAGCCTCAGAGTCCTTTTTTGGATTGCAGCGCCCAAAACTGGCGCGGCCCAAGGCCAGTGCCACCGTGGATCTGGCTCCGCCAGTCCAGGGGTAGCGTCCCCCTGAGGGGGAAGCCGCGCAGCGGCTCAGGGGGCTACAACTTAAACGCGCCGACCGCCTGCTCCAGATCGCTGGCCTGTGCCGACAGCGCCGAGGCCGTGGCCACCGCGTTCTGCACCAGGGCCGCCGTCTCCTGCGTGGCGCCGTCCATGTGCGATACGGCGGCGTTCACATGGCTGATGGCCTCGCTCTGCTCGCGCAGGGCCACCGAAATCTCGCCCAGCAGGGTGCTGACCTGGCCGACGGCAACCACGATCTCCTCCATGGTCTTGCCGGCCTTGCCCACCTGGCCCGCACCGCTTTCCACCTGCTCGACCGATGCGCTGATCAGCGCCTTGATCTCGCGCGCGGCCACCGCGCTGCGCTGCGCCAGGCTCCGCACTTCGCTGGCCACCACCGCAAAGCCGCGGCCCTGCTCGCCGGCGCGGGCGGCTTCCACCGCGGCATTCAGCGCCAGGATGTTGGTCTGGAAGGCGATGCCTTCGATCACCTGGATGATGTCCACGATCTTGCGCGAGCTGCCGCTGATGGCCTGCATGGTCTGCACCACCTCGCCCACCACGGAGCCGCCCTGCTCGGCGATGGCCGATGCCTTGACGGCCAAGCCGCTGGCCGAATGTGCGCGCTCGGCGTTCTGGCGCACGGTGGCGGTCAGCTCTTCCATGCTGGCGGCGGTTTCGGTCAGGGACGAGACCTGGTCTTCGGCGCGGCGCGACAAATTGCTGTTGCCACGGTCGATGTCGGCGGCCGATGCGGTGATGGAGTCGGTGCTTTGCTTGATGCGCGAGACCAGCTCGGTCAGGGTGTCCTCCATCGTGCCCATGCCGTCGAGCAGCCGCCCGAAGTCACCTTCGAGGTCGGAGCTGAACTCCTGGCTCAGGTCGCCCGACGCCACGGTCTCGGCGATCAGGATGGCCTGGTTGAGCGGGCTCACGATGCCGCTGCGCAGGGTCAGGAAGGCCACGAGCGACAGTGCGAACACCGCGATGCCGCCGCCCACGATCCACGAGCGTGCACCGGACAGGTGCTCGCGCGCCTGCGTGGACTTGGCGGCGCGCTCGCCGTCCGCGGCGGTGGACACCGCACTGCGGTAAGCGTCTTCAGCGCGGCTGATGCGCGACAAACCCATGCCCATGATCAACGCCATCAGCAGCGCTATGCCGCCAAAGGCCAGTACGAGGCGGGTTCCGATTTTGAGGTGATCCAGGGGCACGGGATGTCTCCGAAAGGGTGTTTTGTATGAGTATGGTCCGCAGCGCAACGAGAAACAGCACCCCAAACCTGCGATGCATTTTGTTACTCCGTGCCACATGCTATCAACGAATGGGCGCGGAGGGTGTAACGCTGTCGCACAACCGCATCACCCTTCCTGCACGGCCTGGGCTTTCCCCTGGCCGCGTGGGCGTGTTGCGTGCGTCTGAGACAATCGACGGGTGGACATCTCCAATCTCATCCAAACCGTTCTGATCTACGCCCTGCCGGTGCTGTTTGCCATCACGGTGCACGAGGCAGCCCATGGCTACGCCGCGCGCCACTTCGGCGACAACACCGCGTACATGATGGGGCGCATCACGCTCAACCCGCTCAAGCACATCGATCCGGTCGGCACCATCCTGATGCCGCTGCTCCTGTACTTCGCGACCTCGGGCGCGTTCCTGTTCGGGTACGCCAAGCCGGTGCCGGTCAACTTCGGCAACCTGCGCAACCCCAAGCGGCACATGATCTGGGTGGCGCTGGCCGGGCCGGCGTCCAATTTCATCCAGGCCATCGGCTGGGCCGTGCTGCTGGTGGCGCTGGTGGGCTCGGGTGTGGACGAACGCTTCTTCATCGAGATGGCGCGCGCCGGCGTGCTGGTCAACCTGGTGATGTGGGCCTTCAACCTGTTTCCGCTGCCGCCGCTCGACGGCGGGCGCATCCTGGTGGGCCTGTTGCCCTGGAAGCAGGCGCACATGGTCTCGCGCATCGAGCCCTACGGCTTCTTCATCGTGCTGGCCCTGGTGGTGGCGGGTGTGGTGGGCGCGCTGTGGCTGCGCCCGCTGATGTCGGTGGGCTATACCGTCATCCAGTTTCTGCTCACCCCGCTGACAGCCCTGTTGCGTTGATTCTTCTCTCCTTTTTGCTGACACCGTCCCCATGAGCACCACGCGTTTTCTCACCGGCATCACCACCACGGGCACGCCCCACCTGGGCAACTTCGTGGGCTCGATCCGCCCCTCGGTGGCGGCCAGCCTGTCGCCCAACGTGCAGAGCTTTTACTTCCTGGCCGACTACCATGCGCTGATCAAGTGCGAGGACCCGGTGCGCATCCAGCGTTCCACGCTGGAGATCGCGGCCAGCTGGCTGGCGGCGGGCCTCAACCCCGACCACGTCACCTTCTACCGCCAGTCCGACATCCCCGAGATTCCCGAACTGAACTGGCTGCTGTCGTGCGTGACCGGCAAGGGGGTGCTCAACCGCGCCCATGCCTACAAGGCATCGCAGGACAAGAACCTCGCTGCCGGGCGCGAGGCCGACGACGGCGTGACGGCGGGCCTGTTCATGTACCCGGTGCTCATGGGCGCCGACATCCTGATGTTCAAGGCGCACAAGGTGCCCGTGGGCCGCGACCAGATCCAGCACATCGAGATGGCGCGCGACATGGCCGCGAGCTTCAACCACCTGTACGGCGAGCACTTCGTGCTGCCCGAAGCCGCCATCGACGACCATGTGGCCACGCTCCCCGGCCTGGACGGGCGCAAGATGAGCAAGAGCTACGACAACACCATCCCGCTGTTCAGCTCGCGCGACCAGCTCAAGAAGCTGATCGGCGGCATCCTGACCGACTCGCGCGCGCCCGGCGAGCCCAAGGAGGTGGACGGCTCGGCCCTGTTCCAGATCTACCAGGCCTTTGCCACGCCCGAAGAGACCGAGGCGCTGCGCAAGGCCTATGCCGACGGCATTGCCTGGGGCGACGCGAAGAGCACGCTGCTCGAACGCGTGGACCAGGTGATCGCACCCATGCGCGCGCAGTACGAGGAGCTGATCCACAACCCCGCCCGCATCGAAGCCACGCTGCTGGCCGGCGCCGAGCGGGCCCGCGCCCTGGCCACGCCGTTCATCCGCGAGTTGCGCTCGGCCGTGGGCCTGCGCAGCCTGGCGCAGGCCACCACCGCAGCCAAGCCCGCCAAGGCAGCGAAGGCCGCCCTGCCCTCGTTCAAGCAGTACCGCGAATCCGACGGCAGGTTCTACTTCAAGCTGGTGGATGCCGATGGCCGCCTGCTGCTGCAGAGCACCGGTTTCGATGCGCCCAAGGAGGCTGGCCAGGCCATCGCGCGGCTGCAGCGCGAAGGCCTGGGCGCGCTCGCGGGCCACATCGCGCCCGTGGAGGGCGTGGCCGATGCGCAGGTGTCCGCGGCGCTGGCCGCGCTGGCCGAAGCGGCGGCGTGAAGCCTCCGGCCTGCGCGGCCGGAACGCTCACTTTTTGATAGCTGCTGGCGCTCGATGGACAAGCGCCAGCGGCCAAAAACATCCGACATCTAGTCCCGATACCGCACGCGCATCCACAGCGTAGGCTTGTCCCGCCCGTCGAGCGGCGCCTGCACCGAGCCGATCAGCGACCACCGCCGGTCCGAAAGGTCCATGGAATGGGCCAGCGCCAGGCTCCAGCCCGGCGCCTCGCTGCGACCATTGAGCACGGTGGTGAAGCGGGTGCTGCGGTACACCAGCGAGCCATAGGTGTAGTCGCGCCCGCCGTGCCGCCACACGTTGACCAGCACCAGCGTGTGCCGCGGGAACCCCGGCAGCGCGTTGCCCGGCACCCAGTCGCCCGTGTTGCGCGCCTGCGCCCAGGTGTAGCCCGCCAGCAGGCTCCAGCGCGGGGTCAAGATGCGATTGAGCGCCGCGCCCGCCTGCCGCAGCCGGCCCTTGTCGAACAGGGGGGTGCCGTTGTAGGCGTCCACGGCGGTCTCGGCGGTCTGGATCAGCGGGCCCAGCGACTCCACCCGCTCGCCCACCAGCACGTTGGGCATGTACAGCAGGCTGCCGTCCGTGTACATGGCGTTGGCGATGGTCTGCTGCGACAGGCTGGCATAGCCGAAGGTGCGCGCGTCGATCTCCCAGTCCAGTTGCACGGCGCTCTTGCGCACCAGGCTTCCCGGCATCTGGTACTGGTGGTCGATGGGAATGGCGCCTACCGACACGGGTGCCAGCGTGTTGGCCGCCGGGGCATGCATGCTCTCGATGTAGGCCGCGTGCAGCGCGCGTCCGGGGCCGAAGCGGTACGACACGCCCAGGCGCGGCAACCAACGCCGGGGGTGGCCGCCCTGGTCCAGCACGGGCGCGCGCAGGTCTTCGCCGGAGGCTCCCGCCAACACGCGGGCGCGGTAGTGCATGTCAAAGCGCGGCCACGACGCCTGCGCATGCCAGGTCCACGGGCCGTGGGTGGTCTCGAGCGCGAGCCAAGGCATGTCGAAGCGCAGGTCGGAGTCCTCGCTGCGCGTGACCAGCGAGTACGCACGGTGGAAACCCAGGCGCACACGGCTGCGCTCCCAGCCCCCGCTCCAGCGCTGGGCGCCATGCTGCACCGTGTGGCGCAGCATGAGGCTGTCGGCCGTGTCGGCACTGCGCTCGTCGTATGCACCGACCAGGGATTGCTGCAGCGCCTTGCTGTCGCCGTAGCTGGCGCGCCCGGCCTTGAGCCAGGTCTGCTCGTCGGCCGACCAGCGCCACGCGCCGCCCACGTCCGAGCGCCGCGTGGGGCTGCGCGCCTGGGTGTTGAAGACGACGCCGTCGCTGTCGACCAGCCCGCCCGGCACGGAGTAGCGCGTGCGGTCCTCGAAGTGCAGCAGCAGCAGGCTGAGCCGGTCCGTGGGCTTGATGCCCACACCGATGCGCACGCCCGAGGACAGCAGCCGGTAGCTGCCAGTGCCGTCGCGCGGGTCCTGCTGCTGGCCTTCGACACCGACGCGCCAGGCCACCGGCACGGGCGCTGCGGCCAGGCCCCGGTGGCCCAGGTCGGCCACGCCCGCATCGTGCACCGGGCCGCGCTGTGCGCTGGCGCCGGCCAGCCATTCGCTGCCCGTGGTGCGCAGCAAAGGGGGCTGCTTTTCGCTCGCGCCAAAGGCCAATGGGTCGGCCAGGTAGCCCTGGTAGAGCTCGGAGCTGCGGCTGAAGCTGCTCTCGTACCGGTTGGCCATGAAGAAGTGGCTGCCCGCCCAGAGCGGGTAGTACGACTGCTGCGCATAGGCCCGTGCCCAGTGCTCCAGCCCGAAATCACCCAGCGCCTTGCCCAGGTTGGCCGAGCCCTGGCTGTCCGATGCCAGCGGGTTCAGCGACTTGAGGTACGGCAGCAGCACCAGCGCCTGGCGCGCGGCGGCAATCGCGGCCTCGGGCTGGCCGCTGTCGTTGCGCAGGATGGATTCGATCTGCCAGGGCAGCGGGTCGTGGGGGTCGGCCCGCCGCGCCCGGTCCAGCGAGTCGAAGGCCGCGGCCAGCTCGCCCAGCCGGTACTCGGCCACGGCCAGCCACACCTGGGCGCGGGCATAGCGGGGCTCGATCACCAGCGCCTTGAGCAGTTGCGTGCGCGCGGCGTCGGCATCGCCCTGCTGCAGCGCCAGCAGGCCGGCACCGGCCAGGCTGGTGTAGTCGTCGCCCGCCAAGGCCAGGGCGGCATCAAAGCCGGTGCGCGCGTCGGCCAGCCGCATCGCCTCGGTGTCCGCCGTGGCCTGCTCCGCGCGGTAGACCGGGTGGTCGGGTGCCAGCGCCACGGCCCGCGCCAGGGTGGTGCGGGCGACATGTAGGTCGCCCCGCTCCTGCTGTGCACGACCCAGGCCCCACAGCGCCGCCGCTTGCTGCGCGTCGCCCTGCGCGCGGTCTGCCGCCTGCCGGTACAGGGCCAGGGCGGCATCACCCTGGCCGTCCAGGCGGTGCCAGTCGGCATCGGCCAGCAGCAGCTCCACCGCGTCGGGTGCGGTGGCCCGGGTCTCGGCGATCCAGGCGCGGGCCACCTCGCCCCGGTCCAGCGCCATGAGCAACTCGGCCCGGCGTGCCGCGGTGCGCGGGTCGCGCAGGCGCTGCCACGCGGCGGCGAGCCGCGCCTGGGCGGCATGCAGTTCGCCGTCAAACACCTCCAGGTCGGCCAGGACCAGTTCGACCACCGCGCCCCCTTCGCCGCGCGCCGACAGCGCCAGCAACCGGTCGCGGGCACGCGACCACTGGCCGCCGCGCAGGTCGGTGCGCACGGCCTGCAGGGGCCCAGCGAGGCCGGGTGCCGCGAACTCGGCCCAGCGCGTGGCATCGCCCGGGTACGCCGCCACCCACTGCACCCGTTCACGCGGCTGTACCAGCAGCCGCTTGACGGGGGCCTGGCCAGGCTCCACGTAGCCCTGCTCGGCGGGGCCCAGCTGCACGCTGCCCTGCGCGTTGCTCAGCTCCACCAGGCCCGAGAGCACGGTGAGCGTGGTACGGCCCTGGGCATCCACCTGCACATCCCAGTCGGTGCCGCGCACCACGGCCAGGGCTGCAGGGGTCTGCAGCTGCAGCGATGCCGGGGTCTTCTTGGTGCGGGCCCACAGGCGGCCCGCGGCCAGCTCCAGCACCGTGCGCGCGGGCTGCGATTCGCACAGGCGCACCTGCGCCTGGGCCGCCATGCGGATCTGCGTGCGGTCGGCCAGCAGCAGCGCGGCCGATGACAGCGCCAGCGTGCGCACGTCGGCCCCGCTGCCCAGTTGCTGCGCCAGCACGGCGGGCGACCAGGGCTCCACGCCCGGGGCACGCGTCTGCCCCTGCCCGGCCAGGGCGACGATCTGCGCGGCGGCAACACCGGGCACCGCGGCCACGCCAGCGCACTGGGCCCAGGCAGAGGGGCCTGCGAGGCATGCCAGTGCGGCGACGGCCAGGCCCAAAGGGGTCATCGAGACGCGGCGGTTTGTTCGCATGGGACGGGCCTTTCTTGACACGGAGCTTCAGGACTCAGGACTTGTCGAGCGCGCGGGCCCCCGCCCCCCATGTCGGAGACGGGGGCGGGGGCAGGCCGGCGTCGCCCGCCTGAACGCCGCCGCCCTGGGCCCGCGCCGGCGGCGGGTCCTGCACCCCCATCGCGATCCGCTCGCGCCACTGCGCGGCGTGCGCAACCCACTGCGGCGCGTGCTGCTTGGCCTGCGCCTGCCACTGCGCGCAGCACTCCAGCGCACCGGCCCCATCGCCGGCCAGCACCTGGCGGTGCAGCGACAGGCTGATCTGCGCCAGCGCGGCGTCGTCGCACGGGGTGTAGACATCGATGCCCGCGCTGCGCCCGGCCAGCACCACGGTGTCCAGCCACAGCAGGTGCCGCAGCGCGGCGCTGTCCGGGGGAAGTGCCGCGCGCGTGGCAGCCGACAGCAGGATGCCGGTGCCAAAGGCCTTGTTCGCGCCTTCCAGCCGCGCGGCGGTGTTCACCGCGTCGCCCACCGCGGTGTAGGTGAAACGTTGGTGCGAGCCCAGGTGCCCCACTGCCGCCTCGCCCGTGTGCAGGCCGATGCGCAACCGCACCTCGCCGAACGGCGTGCCCTGCCACGCGGCACGCAGCGCCAGCATCTCGGCCTGCATGGCCTGCGCGCACGCCAGCGCGCGCTCGGCGTGGTCGGGCTCGGGCAAGGGTGCATTCCAGAACGCCATGACGGCATCGCCGATGAACTTGTCGAGCGTGCCGCCATGCTGGTGCACGCAGTGCGTCATGCGCGAGAAATAGGCATTGAGCGCATGCGCCACGGACTCGGGCGGCAGGTGCTCGCTGGCAGCGGTGAAGCCCGCCAAATCCGAGAACAGCAGCGTGAGCACGCGGCGCTCGCCCTGCACGGCCACGCTGGCCGCGCCCGCAGCGGCCAGCGCGTCCACCACCGCAGGCGGCACATAGCGTGCAAAGTCGCCGCGCAACTGCTCGCGGCGGCGGTGCTCGCGCCAGTAGCTGCCGGCCGCCCCCACGTTCAGGTGCAGCAGCAGGCCGGCCAGCGTGGGCAGCGCGCTCCACCACACACCCACCAGGTACGCCCAGAAGGTGCCGATCAACGCCAGCAGCGACAGCGCCACGGTGAGCCAGCTTGCGCGCCAGCCGCTCCAGCGGCGTGTGCCCCACGCGGCGAATGCCACGGCCAGCAGCGCCTGCAGCGCAGGCCCCCCCGGGTGCGCGGGCACGATCCAGTCGCCCGTGAGGCCGTTGATGAGGGCCGTGGCATGCACGAACACACCGGACTGCGTGCCCCCGCCCAGCACCCGCTGCGGTGTCGTGAACTGGTCCACCCCGCCCACCGGCGTGTTCTGGCCGAGCAGCACCAGCCGGCCCTGCAGCGCGCCGGCCGGCAAGCGGCTGCCAGGCGCCAGGGCCTGGCTGTAGTGGGCGTAGGGCAGCGCCACTTCGGGCGCGTAGTGGCGCATCAGCGCACCCGGCGGCGGCGCAATGACAGGGCGCCCGGCAGCGTGCGCCAGCACGCGCCAGAACGCATCGCTGCCCAGGGGGGCGCGGCGCAGCACGCCATCGTCGTCCACCGCCACCCCCACGCTGCCGTGCGGCGCCTGGGTGAAGATGGGTTGCAGGGTCTGCCGGTACTGCGCCACCTGCGAGCTTTGTACCGCCACCTCGGCGCTGGCCAGCACCACGGGCATCCGGCCCTGCAGCGCGCGGGCCAGGGCGGCGTCGTCCGCGGGGGACTGCGGCTCTGCCAGCAGCAGGTCCACCCCGACCGCGGCCACGCCTGCGGCGGCCAGCGCGTCCAGCAACTGGGCGTGCAGGCGGCGCGGCAACGGCGGCGACTGCTGCAATTCGGCCAGGCTGGGCTCGTCGATCCCCACCACCAGCACGCCAGCGTCCGGGCGCACCGGCGCGGTCAGGCTGTTGAGCAGGTCGTACTCGAGCCGCTCCAGGGGCGTCCACACGGGCAGCAGGTGCAGCAGTGCCAGCAACACCAGCGCAGCCAGCACCCGCAGCGCCCAGGACTGCCACGCATCCTTCGACCCGTCCGGTATCCGACTGGTTGCCATCCCCTGCCCCTCTTCACGCGATGGAATGCGATGCTTTTGTGCCCGATTGCGTGTAACACACTGTATCTCCCATCACCCGTTCTGCACACGGTAGACACCCTGAGAGGCGCACCGCATGCGGCGCGCTTGCCATGGCGTGGGGCCCCGTGTTGTGCTTAAACTGGCTCCATCTGTCCGCTGGACCTGGAGATGCCATGAAGCTTTTGACCGCCTCGCTCTGCGTAGTCGCCCTGCTGGCGGGTTGCAACGCCGCCACCACCCGCCCCTCCTCGGCCATGGCCTCGGGCCGGGACCGCACCTTCAGCGTGCCGGTGTACGGCACGGACACTGCGCCCGCCTACGGTGCCGCCACGCGCGAGTGCCAAAAGCTCATGCTGTTTCCCAAGCTGCTGCGCAACGACGGCTCGCGCCTGGTCTTTGAATGCGTGAGCGAATCCCCCAACGGCCAGCCATGAGACGGTCCGTCCGGGCTGCCGGGTCCGTGGCGCTGGCCGCGGCACTGGCGGGCTGCGCTGCATATCCGGGTCCGAAGGCCAGCGCGGGCAACACCACCACCGCTGCAGCACCCGCCAACACATGGACCAACAGCCTGGGCATGGTGTTCGTGCAGGTGCCCGCAGGCAGCTTCACGATGGGGGGCGTCGAACCGCCCGAAACCCTGGCCCGCGCCTACCCCACGCTGGAGGCGAAGCGCTTCACCGACCTGGCCGACGAGCAACCCGCGCACACGGTGCGCATCCGCCGCGCGTTCTACATGGGGCAGCACGAGGTCACGGTGGGCCAGTTCCGGCGCTTCCTCGAGGCCTCGGGCTACGTGCCTGAGTCGGTGGCGGACGGCACCGGCGGGTACGGCTACAACGCGCAGTACGACCCGGCCACCACGCGCCGGGGCGACGCCTTCGAGGGACGCGACCCGCGCTATTCCTGGCGCAACCCCGGCTTTGCGCAGGGCGACGACCACCCGGTCGTCAACGTCACCTGGAACGACGCCCAGGCCCTGGCCGCCTGGCTGAGCCGCACCGAGGGCCACCGCTACCGCCTGCCCACCGAGGCCGAGTGGGAATACGCCTGCCGTGCGGGCACCCGCACCCGCTACCCGCACGGCGACGACCCCGAGGGCCTGGTGCGGTCGGCCAACGTCTTCGACCAGGCCGCCGCGCCCCTGTGGCCCCGCTGGCAGCAGCACGCCCTGGCAGGCAACGACGGCCACGCATTCACCGCACCGGTGGGCAGCTACCAGCCCAACGCCTTCGGCCTGCACGACATGCTGGGCAATGCCTGGGAATGGGTGTCGGACTGGCATGGCGATGACTACTACGCGCAGTCGCCGGCCGACGACCCGCAGGGCCCGGCGGAAGGCTCGGTGCGCGTGCGTCGGGGGGGCTCGTGGCACACATGGTCGTTCTATGCGCGCTGCGGCTACCGCAACTGGAACAGTCCGGAGACACGCTACACCCTGGTGGGCATGCGGCTGGTGCGCGAGATCGGTGCGCCCGCTGCGGCCGGCCGCTGACCGGCCCCGCATCCTGGCCGCTGCGGCAGGCCTTGGCGGACCGCACGCAGGGCACTCCCCGTGCTGCGTGGTGCAGGCGCGATCGTGCCGGTCCGGCGGTGCCTCCATCACAAGGTCAACAAATGTCAACCGGCGCAAGCCCCGTCGGGCACGGTCCGCGTGCATTCCCCGTTCTCGCAAATAATCCGAGGTTGGATATTTTGGACAGGGGGACACCATGCGAATTGCCGCACTGGACGACGACGCGCTGCAACTGGACCTGATCAAGCAGGCCACCGAAGCGATGGGGCACGTGTGCCACACGCACCTCAATGGCGCGGAATTCCTGCGCGAACTGCGCCGAGAAACCTTCGACCTGCTGATCGTGGACTGGCATCTGCCCGACACCACCGGGCCCGAAGTCGTGCGCTGGGTGCGCAAGAACGTGGGGACCCAGCTGCCCATCCTGTTCGTGACCCACCGCCAGGAAGAACGCGACATCGTCGAAGGCCTGGGCAGCGGGGCGGACGATTTCATGGTCAAGCCGGTGCGCATCGGCGAGCTCACGGCACGCGTGGCCGCACTGCTGCGGCGCGCCTACCCCGACAATGCGGGCGGCGTCATGGAGTTCGGCCGCTACCGCTTTCTGCCCGAAACCCGCTCCATCGAGGTCGATGGCGTGGCCGTCGAGCTCAAGAACCGCGAGTACGACCTGGCGCTGTTCCTGTTTCAGAACATGGGCCGGCTGCTGTCGCGCGATCACCTCAAGGACATCATCTGGGGCCAGGTGGCCGACGTCATGTCCCGCTCGCTGGACACCCACATCTCGCGCCTGCGCACCCTGCTGGACCTGCGCCCCGCCAACGGCTTCATCGTCTCGGCGGTGTACGGCGTGGGCTACCGCTTCGAAGCCGTCGAGGCCCAGAAAAGAGCCTGAAGCGGGCCCGCAAGACGCCTGACATGGGCATGACCATTGCCGTTGGCGTCCCGATACCCCCAGGCCGCCAGCGCACCGCCGACCCGGCGCACAACAGGAGATTCTCAATTGGCCAGCATTCACCGCCCGACCCGGCGAGCCTTCCATCCGCTGTCGGCCCTGGGCCTTGCCGTGTGCATCGCAGGCGTGGCCGCACCTGGTGCGCGCGCCGACACCCCCAGCCCGCAGGACGACGAGATCGCCCACACCGTGCAGGACGGCGACACGCTGGAGGGCCTGGCCCGCGCCTACCTGGATGCTCCCCGGCAATGGCCGCTGCTGCAGGCCCGCAACAAGGTCGCCAACCCACGGCGGCTGCAACCCGGCTCGGTGGTGTGGATCCCCGTGCGCCTGCAGCCCGCGGAGTCGGCCACGGTGGAGTTCGTCCACGGCACGGTCACCGCGCAGGGCCGCGCGGGTGGGCTGCGCGCGCCGGTGGCCCAGGGCGGCAAGCTCGAGGAAGGCACCGCGCTGCAGGTGGGCCCCGACGCCTTCGTGGCCGTCAGGCTCGCTGACGGCACCGTGGTGCGCGTGCAGGCCCACTCCGAGCTGCAGTTGCGGCAGCTGCGCCGGCGCGGCCGCGCAGGCAGCGTGCAGTCGGTGCTGGAGATGCGCAGCGGCGCGGTGGAATCGTCGGTGCCGCCCAGTGCTGAGCCGTTTCGCCGCTTCGAGCTGCGCACGCCACTGGCCGTCACCAGCGTGCGCGGCACCCACTTCAGTGTGGCGATGACGGACACCGGTACGACCACGGCTTCGGTGCTGAATGGATCGGTGGCGGTGCAGGCGCGCCAGGGCGACAGCACCACGGCGCAACCGGCGTCTTCCGCACCCACCGCCCTGCTCGCACCCGGGCACGGCCTGGCCGTGGCCGCCGATGGCACGGTGGGAGCGCCCCGCCCTTTGCTGCCGGCACCCGACACTTCCGCCATACCCGCCACGCTGGGTGACGCGGGTTTGCTGGCCATCGATGTGCCGGCCCTGGCCGGTGCCGCCAGGTATGAGGCCCAGATTGCGCAGGACGCAGACTTCACGCAGGTGCTGCGCCACGGCCGCTTTGCCGACGGACAGCTGCGGTGGAAGGCGCTGGAGGATGGGCGCTACTACCTCTCGGTGCGGGGGCTGGATGACGCAGGCATCCCCGGCGTGCCCGCGGTGCTGCCCATCGCCGTGAAGACACGGCCCGTGCCCCCGCTGTACCAGGCGCCCTCGCCCGGCGCGGTGGTGGCGCGGGGCGCCGGGGAACTGCGGTGCACGCAGGTGCCGGGCGTGCGGTGGTACCGCGTGCAGGTGGCCGCCAGCGAGGCCGGCAAGACCGGCGAGGCGCTATGGGCCCAGCCCGTGCTGGACGAGCAGCGCCTGACCGACTGCCGCCTGGCCATCCCCAGCCTGCCGCCGGGCGAGTACGTCTGGCGCGCTGCCAGCCTGCGCGAGCTGCCCCGCGTCCAGGGCGCCCAGGCCGATCAGGCTGACCAGGGGCCGTTTGCGCCACCGCAGCCCTTCACGGTGGCCGACCGGCCCGCCGCGCTGTCTGCGCAGTCCCTGCAAGCCCAGGACGGCGATACCTCCGTGCACCTCCACTGGCCCGCCCGGCCCGGCCAGAGGTTTCGCCTGCAACTGGCGGCCGCCTCCGACCCTGGTTTCGAGAACGTGACCCTGGACACCGTGCTCGACACACCGCAGTGGACCGGCAGCGCGCTCACGCCCGGCGAGTACCTGGTGCGCATCCAGGTGCTGGACCCCACGGGCCTGGACAGCGATTTTTCTCCTGCGCGCCAGATCCGCGTGGGCTCAGGCATCCGCACCGGCGCGGGCCTGCCCGTGTCCACATCCAGCGGCCAGCCGCTGGGGCGTCCTTGAGCCCGGCGCGGCCAGGCGGCATCGCGCCGCGCGGCGGCCCGGGTCAGTGCCTCTACCTGTACGCAGTACGGCGCTTCTGACCCATGTGGACCCTCGCACGCAGCCGCGGCCGACAGCGGCGCCTTGAATGGAGCCTGCTGGCCATCGTTCTGCTGACGCTGGTGGCGTGGCTCAGCCCGCCCGCCAGCCTGGGCCGGATGAACCACCTGGTCCAGGACGCGGGCCTGCGCCTGCTGTCGCGCCCCGCGCACCCCGACATCGTGATCGTCGCCATCGACGACCGCAGCATCGCCACCATCGGCCGGTGGCCCTGGCGCCGCGCGCTGCATGCGGAACTGGTCTCGCGCATCTCGGCGCAGGCCCCGCGCGCCATTGGCATGGACGTACTCTTCAGCGAGCAAGACCAGGACTATCCCGAAGACGATGCGCTGCTGGCCGACGCCGTGGCGCGCAGCGGCCGCGTGGTGCTGCCCATGCTGCGGCGCGGCCATGGCCCCGCGGCCAGCCAGGCCGAACTGCCGTGGCCGCCCCTGGCCGAGGCGGCGGCCCGGCTGGGGCATGTGCATGTGGATCCCGACACCGACGGCGTGGTGCGCAGCTTCTATCTGGCCGAAGGCCCCGGCGCAGCGTCCTGGCCCCACTTCAGCACGGCTCTGTACTGCGTGGGCCAGCCCGAGGCCCCCGGCTGCGCCCTGCCTGCGACGCCCCCGGCCGCAGCCAGCACCGGCGCGTGGCAGCGGCAGGACCGCACGCTGATCGCCTATGCCGGCGGGCCGGGGCATTTCGCCACCTATTCCTACATCGACGTTCTGCGCGGCCAGGTGCCGGCAGACGCATTTCGCGGCAAGTACGTGCTGGTCGGCGCTGCGGCATCGGGGCTTGGCGACATGTTTGCCACGCCCGTGAGCCAGCAATCGCGGCTGATGCCGGGCGTGGAGGTGGTGGCCCATGTGCTCGACAGCCGGCTTTCGGGCGTCGGCATACGGCCCGCCGGGCCTGTGGCCAACACCCTCTTCAACCTGGTGCCCGTGGCATGCGCCCTGCTCGCACTGCTGCTGGCCGGCCCGTTCGTCGCGCTGCTCACCAGCGCCCTGCTGGCTGTGGGCACCCTGCTGCTGGGCGTGGCCCTGCCCTGGTGGCTGGGCGTGCACGTGGCCCCTGCAGCGGCCCTGGTGGGCCTGGTGCTCGCCTACCCGCTGTGGAGCTGGCGGCGCCTGAGCGCCGCCGCACAGTTTCTGCGGCAGGAGATGGAGCGGTTGCAGCGCGACGGGCTGTCACTGCGGCTGGCAGGCAGCGCCGGGGATGGCGGCGACTTCCTGGAAAAGCGCATCAACGCCGTGGAGCGGGCGTCGCGCCAGCTGCGCGACCTGCACCACTTCGTGAGCGAGAGCCTGCAGCAACTGCCCTCGCCCACCATCGTTTGCGACCCCGAAGGCCGCATCCTGCTCACCAACATGGCCGCCCGCAGGCACGTGGGCGGAGATGCCGCTCTGCCGCTGCAAGGGCAGTCAGTGGCGGACCTGCTGCACGACCTGGTGCACACGCGCACCGGCCAGACCCTGGTCACCGCCGAGAGCCTGCGCCGAGGGGATATGCCCGAGCAAAGCGAAGGCCACGACGCACGCGGGCGCAGCCTGCTGGTGCAGTGCAAGCGCTTCACCGACCTGGCCAAGGCGGGCTGGCTGATCACGCTGGTGGACCTGACCGAAATGCGGCACGCGCAGCAGCAGCGCGACCAGGCGATGAACTTCATCTCGCACGACATCCGTGCACCCAACGCGTCGATCCTCACCCTGCTGGAGATGCAACGCGCCTACCCCGGCCGCATGGCGGACGAAGAGATGTTGCGGCGCATCGAGCGCTATGCGCGCACCTCGCTGGGCATGGCGGAGAACTTCGTGCACCTGGCCAGCGCGCAGTCGCAGGAGTACCGCATGGCGCCGCTGGACCTGGTGGCGATGCTGGCAGAGACGGTGGACGACACCTGGGCCCTGGCGCGCGACGGCGGTGTGGACGTGCTCGTCACGACCACACCCGACACAGCGCCCACGCTCGGGGACCGGTCGCTGCTGGGCCGCGCCCTCACCAACGTGCTGCACAACGCCATCAAGTTCAGCCCTGCGGGCAGCGCCGTGCAATGCGCCATCACGCCGCGGGGCACCCGGTGGGTGGTATCGGTACGGGACCAGGGGCCGGGCATCGCGCCGCAGATGCAAGGCCAGCTGTTCGCCCCTTTCCAACGCCTGCACGACCGCAGCCATCCTGCGGTGAGCGGCGTGGGCCTGGGCCTGGCGCTGGTGCACACCGTGGTGCAGCGCCACGGCGGTACGCTGGAGGTGGACAGCGACGTGGGTCGCGGCGCCGAGTTTCGGCTGGTGCTGGCGGGCCTTGCGGAGTCTCCCGCCACCGATTGACGCGCGGAACCCAAAATGCTATTTAATTTATAGCAAATAAACCTTCACTGGAAAGCGGTAGCGGCATATTTGACGCCATCCTGCGTGCCGCCACCCCACCCGTTGCGCACCGTGTCCATGCTGGCCCCGGAGGACGGCCACCCGACACTCAGGGCCCCGGGGCTGTCTGTGGCGATGTCTTGAGTGCCTGGCTGCGCAGTGCGAACCGCGCGGCCCATTCAGACACCGGCATGAAGCTCGGATCGGTGCGCACCACGCGCTCGGTCTGCGCCCAGATGGCCTCGTCGTCCTGGTCCAGGTCCAGCGGGTCGCCATGGGGCTGGCTCACGTACCACGGGGTATCGAGGTACACCTCCACCGTGTTGTCTTCGGGGTCCATGCAGTAGATGGAGATGGCGTTGCCGTGGTTGAGCCCCCGCATCCTGGTCGCGCCCAGCGCCAGGGCCCGGCGGCGCGCCTCGCGCAGGTGGTCCAGGGTCTGGACCTTGAAGGACAGCTGCATCACCGTGCTGGGCGCATCGGCGCCGCGCCCGCCGGCCAGCACCAGCTGGTGGTGCTGGTCGTCGCGGCCGCTCAGGAACACGATCTCGAAGCGGAAGGTCACGCCCTCGCCCCGGTCGGTCTCCTGCATGTCGAACACGCCGGTGTAGAAGCGTTTCATGACCTCCAGGTCGCGGCAGAAGATGCCACAGTGCGAGAGGTTCGCGGTGTAGGGGGTGCTCATGGTGACGGGCTCCACACAGTTCAGGGAACGAGGACCAGCTTGCCCAGCGTGCCACCGCTGTCCAGCAGCTCATGGGCCTGGCGGGCCTGCGCCAGCGGCAGGCGCATGGCGCGCGGTGCGCGCACCTGGCCGCTGGCCATGAGCGCAATGGCCTGCTCCATGAGCCCGCGGCGCTGCGCGACGTCGGCATCCACCGCGTGAATGGAGAAAGTCCGGATGGCCAGGCTCCTGGCCAGCAGCTTGCGCAGTTCGTCGAACACGTCGGCAGACGGCGGACCCGCAAGGATGTTGTACGACACCGCCATGCCCGACGGGGCAAGCGATCGCAGGCAGGCGATGAACAGCGCCGCGCCCACATGGTCGAACGCCAGGTCCACGCCCCGGCCGCCGGTGAGCTCCATCACGCGCTGCGGCAAGGCCTGTACATCGCCGTCGACCAGGTCGGTGACGCCGTTCTCCAGGGCAAAGGCCTGCTTTTGCGGCGTGGACGCGGTACCGATCACCCGCAGCCCGCGCGACCGCGCCACCTGCGACAGCGCGGTGGCCACACCGCCGGCCGCGCCCGGCACGAGGATGGCCTGCGCCGGCAGGTTGCCGTTGCTGGCCAGCAGCGCCAGAGCCAGCTGGAAGTTGCCCAGGCTCACTGCGTCGTCGAACGCAATGCTCTGCGGCAGCACGAAAGGCACGGCCTCGGCCACGCAGATCGCCTGCACGTAGCAGCCGCCGCGCTGGGGCAGCTCGCGCGCGCTCACCAGCACGCGGTCGCCCACGGCCAGGCGCGCCACGCCCGGGCCCACGGCGTCCACCACGCCTGCCAGCTCATTGCCGGGCACGGCTGGCAGCGGCGGCATCCACTTGTAGGTGCCGTTGCGGATCAGCACGTCCGGGCCGCCCGCGCCGATGGCGTGCGCCCGCACGCGCACTTCGCCCGGGCCCGGCCGGGGCTCGGGCAGGTCGACCAGCGACAGGACCTCGGGCCCGCCGGTGACCTGCAACTGCACGGCCTTCATCGTCGTGTTCGCCATGGTGGTGTCTGCCATGTTCAGCGCTGCCCGTCGTGCACGGAGACTTGCTCGCGCGTGAGGCCGCCCAGGCGGGAGTGGATCCGGCCACCGTCGGCCATCACCAGCGCGAACAGGATTTCATCGGGGCGCGGCGCGTCCTGGATGCCGACCTCCGCGCTGTTGTAGTGGCTGCGCACATAGGCGGCGTGGATGTAGTGCAGCGGCACCATCAGCCGGTACCCGGTGGCAGCCACCGCCTTGGCCGAGGGCACGATGGCCTTGGGCTCGCCCAGCACCTGGCGCATGGCCCAGCCGCCGGCTTCGTGCCACACCGCCCCGTGTTCCAGCTCGCCATTGACGCCGACGATGGCGGCCTTGCTGTAGGCCTGCACGTTCTCCTTGCCCAGGGTGTCCACCAGCTCCTGCGCGAGCACGGTGCCCAGGCCGCGCAGCTCGGCCATGAAGGGGAGCAGGTCGGGCTCGTAGCGGCCGGCGTAGGGGTTGCGGATCACCGCGCAGGCCGACGCCACGCGCAGCGGCGTGTCCGCTGGCGGGCCGCCCTCGTGGTGGATGGTCTCGATGGTGAGGCTGCGTTTGCGGATGGCGATCAGTGTCATGCGGACGGTCTTTCAGTGAATGCGTTCAGTTCATTGTTTCGGAATCTTGGCATCGGCCACCACCTGCTGCCATTTCTCGAGCTCGTGGCTGACCATGGCCTTCATTTCCTCGGGGGTGCTGCCGCGCGCCTCGCCGCCCATGTCCTCCAGGCGCTGGCGCACGGCAGGTGCCTGCAGGGCGCGCAGGGTTTCGGCATGGAGCCGGTCCACCACGGGCCGGGGCGTGCCGGCGGGCGCCATCAGGCCCGCCCACGAGCGGACGTCGTAGCCCGCCACGCCCTGCTCCATCACGGTGGGGACATGGGCCAGGCCCGGCCAACGCTGGGGCCCGGTGGTCGCAATGGCGCGCAGCTTGCCCGCCTGGATGTTGGACAGCACCGCCGTGGGCGGCGCGATGATGAAGGGCACGTCCCCCGCCAGCAAAGCGGTGAGGGCCGCTGCGTCGCCCCGGTAGGGCACATGCAGCAGCTGGACCCGCGCCAGCCTGGCCAGCAGCTCGCCCGCCAGGTGGTGGGTGGAGCCCACCCCCGCCGTGCCGTAGGCCACCGTGCCCGGTGCCGCCTGGGCGGCGGCCAGCACCTCGCGCAGGCCCTGCACCTTGGAGCTGGCGTTGACGACGATCAGGAACGGGAAGTAGGTGACGGTGGAGACCATCTCGAAGTCGGCCACCGACTTGTAGGGCAGCGTGTTGTACAGCGCCCCCGCCACCGCATGGCCGCCGGTGGCCAGCAGCAGGGTGTAGCCGTCCGGCCTGGCGCGTGCGACGGTGGTGGCGGCGATGGTGCCGCCCGCCCCCGACTGGGCCTCCACCACCACGGGCTGGCCCAGTGCCTTGGACATCTCCATGCCCACGGCGCGCGCAATCGCATCGGCATTGCCGCCGGGCGCAAAGCCCTGGTAGAGCTTGATGGCGCGTTCGGGATACGCCTGCGCCAGGACCGGCCGTACCGGCCAGGACAGGGCCGCCGCGCCACAGGCGGCCAGGATGTGTCTTCTGTGCATGTTGCTTGTCTCCGATGGGCGGCGGCCGCGTGGGACCTGGCTCTGCCCGGGTGGTGGTATGGATGGACGGGATCGGGTGGCGAGGCGACTCAGGCCTGTGCAACCACCGGGTTGCGCAGCAGGCCGACGGCCTCGATCTCCACCTCCACCACGTCGCCGGGCTTCATGAACAGCGGTGGCTTCTTGCTCCAGCCCACGCCCGCAGGCGTGCCGGTGATGATCACGTCGCCAGGCACCAGGGTGAAGATGGTTGAGGCGTAGGCGATGAGGCGCGGGATGGAGAAGATCATGTGGCCCGTGTGGCTGGACTGCACCACAGCCCCGTTCAGCCGAGTCTCCAGCTTGAGCTCGCGGCCCGGCGCGATCTCATCGGCCGTCACCATCCAGGGGCCGAAGGCGCCGGTGGACTCGAAGTTCTTGCCCGACGCGATCTGCTTGGCGTGGAACTGCCACTCGCGCACGCTCGCATCGTTGTAGCAGCTGTAGCCCGCGACGTGGTTCCACGCATCGGCTTCGGCGATGTCCCGCCCCTGCTTGCCGATGACCACGGCCAGCTCGCCTTCCCAGTCCAGCGATTCCGACACGTGCGGACGCACGATGGGCCCCTGGTGCGGCGTCTGCGAGCGCCACACGCGCAGAAAGATCGGCGGCTGCTCGGACAGCTCGCGCTGCATGCCCGCGGCCAGCACCTCCTGGTGGTGGTCCATGTAGTTGCGCACTGCGCAAACGATTTTTTCCGGGCGGGGAATCACGGGCAGGAAGGCCACGTCGGCCAGCCTGGCGTCGGGCTTGAGACCCGCCACCAGCGCATCGCGCCGCGCGAAGTCGGGGCTGGCGATGAAGTCGGCCAGCGTCGCATGGCCGGTGCGCGTGGCCAGTTCGGCCACGCCATCGGCGATGACGACACCCCAGGTGTCACGGCCGGCCAGCGAGTAGGACATCAGTTTCATGGTTTTCCTTGAGCGTTTGTGAGAGACAGAAAGAGAAGGCGGCCAACGCGGCGTGCCAGACCCATCACCTTGTCCGCGTTTGGTGCGTGAAGTAATTTTTATGCACAAAACAAAATTAATGCATAGTGGTTTACACCAAGCACAAAATGGAACGCAAGGTCAGAAGTGGTTTTCAACGCTGTGGTGGCGAGGTGCGGCGGATCGTCTCCGCCAGCTTGGGGGTGCGGCTCGCGCAAGCCAACGCACCATCGGCGGACGGCCAGAAACGACAAAGCCCCGCAGGGCGGGGCTTTGTCGTCGCGAGGGCGCTGCACCGGCAGCGCACCCCGCAGGGCGTGGGGAGGGCAGGAAGCCGAGGCTCGGTCTCAGGCCCCCTGCTGGTGCTGGACCACCTGGTCGAGCACCGCCAGAACGTTGCGCTCGGTGCTCAGGATGTGCTCTTCGAGCAGCGCGCAGGCGGTATCCGCATCGCGCCGCAGGGTGGCGTCCATGAGCTTGCGGTGCTCGTTGGACTTGCGCCGCGAGGTCTTGCGAAAGCGCGCGGAATAGCGGCGGTAGCGCTCGGCCTGGTCGAACAGGCTGGCGCTCCAGTTGCGCAGGCGCTCCGACGGGCAGGCGCTGATCAAGGCCCTGTGGTAGGCCGTGTGCAGATCGGTCCAGCCGTCGTCGAGCACCACGGGGCCGTCGCCCAGCCGGGATTCCACCTTCTCGAGCCGATGGTAGGCGCCGACTACCGCAGCCTCCCAGGCGTCGTCGCCGTGGTCGATGGATTCGCGCAGGGCCTGCACGTCCAGCATCACGCGCATGCGGGTGATGTCGGCCAGGTCGGCCGCCGAGATTGCCGCCACCCGAAAGCCGCGCCGCTCGTCCGCACGGATCAGCCCCTCCTGGGCCAGACGGCTCAGCGCCTCGCGCAGCGGGCTGCTGGAAAAACCGTAGGCCGTCTGCAGCTCGTCGAGCTTGAGCTTGGCGCCCGCACCGTAGGTGCCGCTCAGCACATCGCGGCGCAGTTGCAGGAAAGCCTGGTCGACCAAAGGCGGCGTGCGCGTGGGTTGTTCTTTTTCATACATGATTTGAATTTTATGCATAAACTCGCGCCTTTCGAACAAGGAGCAAACCCTAGTGACTGCCGCCATCGACACCCCCATTCGCCTGGTCGCCATCTCCGGCAGCATCCGCCGCGCATCGCACTGCACGGCCGTGCTGCGCAGCCTATCGCCACTGCTGCCGGCCACGGCCACACTGGATCTGGCTGCGCTGGATGACATCCCTCTGTACAACGCCGACCTGGACGGCGACTCGCCGCCGGCCTCCGTCGCGCAGCTCAAAGCCGCCATCGCGGGTGCCGACGGGCTCGTGATCTGTTCCCCCGAATACAACTACGGCATCCCCGGCGTGCTCAAGAACGCCATCGATTGGGCCTCGCGCCCGGGCTTCGCCTCGCCGCTCAAGGGCAAGCCGGCGCTGATCATGACGGCATCGCCCGGCACGGCCGGTGGCGTGCGCGCCCAGGCCCAGATCCGCGACGCCCTGGCTGCCACGCTGGCCCGGCCGCTGGTGCGCCAGCACATCGCCATCGCCGGCGTGGCCTCGCGCATCCAGGACGGGCGCCTGAACGATGCCCCCACGCTGGATTTCATCCGTGCCGGACTGGCGGACCTGATCGAGGAGATCCGCTGGCTCAGGACTGCCAGGCCGCAGCAGGCCTGAACTGAACGTTCGCCGGCGCCGCAGGGGCCGAAGCAACGGGCAAGAGGGCCTGCCGTTGCCGTGCACACAGGGGCGCCCTGGCTCAGAGGTAGGTGGAGGCCAGTCCCCCATCCACCGGGATGTTGGCGCCGCTCACCCAGCGCGCCGCGTCGCTGCACAGGAAGGCGATCACCGGCGCCACCTCGTCGCTGAAAGCGGGGCGCTTCATGCGGTGCGCGTCCTTCTCCACGCGGTCATGCCCCAGCATCTGCACGAAGTCGCCCGGGATGGGCGTGAACACGGGCCCGGGGGCCACGCAGTTCATGCGCACGCCGCGCTCCATGAAGATCTTTTGCGACTGGGTGACGGTCCATACGATCAGCGCCTCCTTGAAGTACTGGTAGCAGGTCTCCTGGGGCACGGGGTGCGCGGCCAGCCATGCCGCGCCCTCGTCGAAACTGGCCGTGGCACCCAGCGTGCGGTGCTGCTCCAGCCGCTGCGGCCACTCGGCGCCCAGGATGGAGGCGATGTTGACGATAGAGCCGCCCTCGCCCATGCGCTCCAGCACGCGGTGCGTGAGATGGCGCAGGCCCAGGTAGTTCACGCGGCCCACCAGTTCGGCGGGTGATGTGCCGGGCACGCCAGCGATGTTGGCCAGCGCATCCACCCGTGCGGGGAGCTGCGCCACGGCGGCATCGATGGCGGCCGCATCGCCCAGGTCCACCTGAACGAAGCCGTCCAGCGTGAGCGTGGGTGCATTGCGGTCCACGCCGATCACGCGGGCGCCCTGCTGGCGGGCGAGCTTGGCGAAGTCTGCGCCAATGCCCGAGCAGCAGCCGGTGACGACGATGGTTTTGTTGTGAAGGGTCATGAGGGTTGTCTCCGGTTTTTTGGTGTGGGGGCAAGCACAGGCCTCGGTGCGGCCACGCTGCACCAAGGGCTTGCGAGGTCAGAACGGGAACGCAGGCGGCGCGTCTTTCACCGTGATCCACTGCCACTGCGTGTATTCGTCGATGTCCGCCGGCCCGCCCACGCTGCCGCCGTTGCCACCCACGCCCGGGCCGCCAAACGGGTTGGTGCACTCGTCGTTCACCGTCTGGTCGTTGATGTGGACCATGCCGGCGCGCAGCCGCTGTCCGATGGCCATCGCGCGGCCCACGCTGGGGCTGATGACGGCCGCGGCCAGGCCGCCCTGGCTGGTGTTGGCCAGTTGCACCGCTTCGTCGTCGGTGCGAAAGGTGACAAGGTTGGCGACCGGACCGAACGGTTCTTCGTCGAACGCGCGGATGCCAGGCTCGACGCCCGAAAGCACCGTGGGCTGGTAGTACAGACCGTGGAAGACTCCACCGGCTTCTAGCTTTGCGCCTTGCGCGATGCTGTCCTGGATCACGCGGTCGAAACGTTCCAGTTGCTTCGCGTCGATCATCGGCCCCAGGGCCACCTGGCCGCTCGCGCCGTCGCCCACGGGCAGGTGCGTGGCCTTGCCCACCAGGCGCTGCAGGATGGCGCCCGCGATCGACTCGTGCACCAGGATGCGGTTGGCCGCCATGCAGATCTGCCCTTGGTGGAACCATGCGCCGAAAGCAGCGGCGCTGGCGGCGGCGTCCGGGTCGGCATCTTCCAGGATGATGAGGTTGTTGGCCCCGCCCAGCTCCAGCGACACCTTCTTGAGGTGCTGCCCCGCCAGCGCACCGATGCGCCGGCCCACGGCGGGCGAGCCGGTGAAGGCGATCATGGGCACGCGTTCGTCCACCACCAGCGCCTCGCCGGCCTCGGCATCGCCGGGCAGCACCTGCAGCAGCCCCTGGGGCAAGCCGGCCTCTTCGAACACGCGGGCCATGATGAAGCCACCGCTGGCCGGCGTGCGCGTGTCGGGCTTGAGCACCACCGCATTGCCCAGCGCCAGCGCCGGAGCCACCGAACGCAGGCCCAGGATGAGCGGAAAGTTGAAGGGCGAGATCACGCCCACCACGCCGTGCGGCACGCGCCGGGCGATGGACAGGCGCCCCGGCGCGCTGGGCAGTACCTGGCCCTGGGCCTGCAGGGGCAAGCCGGCGGCCAGGTGGCACAGGGTGATGGCCTCGCGCACCTCGTGCTGGCCCTTGGCCAGGATGCCGCCGGTCTCGCGGGCGATGGCCAGCGCCAGCTCGCCGAAGTGCTGCTCGAAGACCTGGGCCGCACGGTGGAACACCGCGGCGCGCTCACGCGGGCCGAGGGCCGCCCATGCGGGCTGCGCCTGCTGCGCGCGCCCGATGGACGCCTGCATGTCCTGCGCGCTGGCAATGCCCACGCTGCTGAGCACCTGTCCTGTGGCGGGCTCGGCCACATCGCGCGACGCATTCAGCGCCGTGGCCCATCCCCCATCGAAGGCCTTGCCCGCCCACAGGCGGTTGTCCAGCAGGCCCGGTTTTTCTGAAACACCCATTGCATTGCTCCTTGGTACATGGCATTGGCCGCAACGGCGCGGCACTGGCCTTGCGGTTTGCAACGGGCGTACCCGACATGTCCGCCAAGGCGGCCGCCAGGGCCTGCCGCCCGGGTTCTGTGAGAGGGGCGGCTACGGACTTTCCCTAGGGCTGAAATACGGCGGCAGTGGTGCCCTGAGGCCCTTAAATAGTTACCATCAATAATCAAAAGAGCCAGTGCAGATTGCTCAAATGATCAATTTTTGGTGAACTCCATGATCCAACGCCGCGTGTCCCTGGCCGACCTGAAGCGGGCCCCCGCTCCCCAAGCTGATCCCGCCGCCACGCGGCGGACGCCGACGGCCGCGGACGACGCTCACGCGCTGGCGGGCTTCGACACGGCCGGGCTGGTCGCGCAGGTGCACCCCACGGTGGCGGACATCAGCGAGTGCCTGTTCTTTTCCCCGGGCGACGGCCGCATCTGGCTGCAGGACCAGCGCATGATCCTGCTGCACTCCGAGGCTCTTGGTTCGCTGCGCCGCGAGATGATCGACAGCATCGGCCTGGACAAGGCCCGCGGCCTGCTGACGCGCGCAGGCTACGTGAGCGGCGCACGCGATGCCCGCCTGGTGCGCCAGCAGTGGCCCGATGCCGACCCGCCCGCAGCCGCCATCGCCGGCACCCGGCTGCACGCGCTGGAGGGCGTGGTGCAGGTCGAGGTGGTGCATGTGCGCTACGACGCCGACACCGGCGACTACGAGGGCGAATTCCTGTGGCACAACTCCAGCGAGGACGACGAGCACATCGCCGCCTACGGCGTGGGCGGCTCGCCGGCCTGCTGGATGCAGGTGGGCTACGCCACCGGCTACGTGAGCACCCTGTTCGGGCGCCTGATCGTCTTCAGGGAGGTGGAATGCCGCTCGTCCGGATCAGCGCAGTGCCGCGTGGTCGGCAAATCCGCCGAACGCTGGGACGATGTGCAGCAAGACCTCGCGTACCTGAACGCACAGGAATTTGTCGGCAGCCTGCCCGCCGCTACCGCCAACGCCCCGCGCAAGGCATTTCTGGGCACGCCCGCGGGCCGTCCGATCGCGGCCGGTCCGCACGCCGCGCCCGGTGCGCAGCAGGGGGCGTCTTCCGCGATGGTGGGGGCGTCGTCGGCCTTCAACGCAGCCTGCCACATGCTGCAGCGCGTGGCGCCGACCGCGGCCACCGTGCTGTTCACCGGCGAGTCCGGCGTGGGCAAGGAGATGTTCGCCAGCATGCTGCACCGCATCAGCCCGCGCCAGGGCAATGCCTTCGTGGCGCTCAACTGCGCGGCGATTCCGGACACGCTGGTCGAGTCGGAGCTTTTCGGCGTGGAGCGCGGCGCCTACACCGGGGCCGGGGCCTCGCGCCCGGGCCGCTTCGAGCGCGCACATGGCGGCACGCTGTTCCTCGACGAGATCGGCACGCTCAGCCTCGTCGCGCAGGGCAAGCTGCTGCGCGCGCTGCAGGAGGGGGAGGTCGAACGCGTGGGCGGCACCAGGACACTCAGCGTCGATGTGCGCGTGGTGGCCGCCACCAATGTGGACCTGCGCCAGGCCGTGCGCGCCGGGGCCTTCCGGGAGGATCTCTACTACCGCCTGAATGTGTTTCCCATCCACCTGCCGCCGCTGCGCGACCGGCGCGACGACATTCCGCTGCTGATGAGCCACTTCCTCGCCCACTACCGCCAAAAGCACCAGCGCCAGGTGCCCGGGTTCAGCCAGGCGGCCGTGAAGGCGATGTTCCACTACGCCTTTCCGGGCAACATCCGCGAGCTGCAGAACCTCATCGAGCGCAGCGTGATCCTGGCCGCCGATGGGGAGCCCATCGAGCCCCACCACCTGTTCAGCGGCGGCGAAAGGCTGGCGGACGACGTGCTGTCATTGAGGGTGGCGGCAGACCATACGGCCAGGCTGCAGGGCGGTGCAGCAGCGGCAGCGCCCGCCGCACCGTTCACGCCCGCCCCCCTGCAGATGACCGCGCGCCCGCCGCTGCCGCAACCCGCAGCAGCGATGCCCCCGCTGCACGAGGCCGAGGCGCAGCTGTTGCGCCAGGCATTCCACACGGCCGGCGGCAACGTGGCCTCTGCGGCCCGGCTGCTGGGCATCAGCCGTGCCACGCTCGCCTATCGGCTGCGCAAGCTGGGCATCGCCGGGCGCCCGCGCAAGCCCTGAGGCCAGGGCGCCGGGGCGGGCAAGCCCGCCCGCCCTGCCACGCATCACTCGCGCACGTCGTCCAGCCGGTAGCCGAAGCCGCGCACCGTCTTGATGAGGGCGAGCGGATGCCCGTCATCGATCTTGGCGCGCAGGCGGCGCACGTAGACATCCACCACATTGGTCAGGGGGTCCTGGCTGGTGCCCCACACGTTCGACAGGATGCGCTCGCGGCTGTACACGCGGCCGGGCGAGTTCATGAGCAGCTCCAGCAGCGCCAGTTCCTTGGCGGTGAGCGCAATGGTCTGGCCGGCCCGGCTGGCGCTCATCCGCTCCAGGTCCAGGGTGAGGTCCGCCACATGCAGCAGGGTGGAGCGGGGCTTTTGCTCGCGGCCCCTGCGCATCAGCGCTTCGATGCGCGCCAGCAGTTCTTCAAAAGCGAAAGGCTTGGTCAGGTAATCGTCTGCGCCCAGGCGCAGGCCCTGCACCTTGTCCGCGGTGTTGCCCAGGGCGCTCAGGATCAGCACGGGCACGTGGTGCCCCTCGGCGCGCAGCGTCTGGCACAGCTCCAGGCCGCTCAGGCCCGGCAGCATCAGGTCCAGGATCAGGATGGCGGGCTCAGTGGTGCGGGCCATGGCAAGGCCGTCGGCTCCGTTGCGCGCCAGCTCGACCCGGTAGCCCTCCGCGCGCAGGCCCCGCAACAAGAAGTCAGCGACACGGGCATCGTCTTCCACGACAAGGATATTCATACGGTCACAAGGCCCATTCAGGCGCGTCGGCGGCAATGACCGGCAAGGAGATGCAAACGGTCGTGCCGCGCAAGGCGACGCTTTGCACATCGATCTGCCCGGCATGCGCATGCACGATGGACTGTGCAATCGACAAGCCGATGCCGGTGCCGTCCGCGCGGTGCGCACGCGCCCGCTGGCCGCGCACGAAGCGTTCGAACACATGGGGCAGCTCGTCCGCGTCGATGCCGATCCCGGTGTCGCTGACGACGATGGTCGCCACCGAAGGATCGGTGCGCAGCGAGACGGCCACCGACGCCCCTTCCGGCGAGTAGCGCACGGCGTTGTCCAGAACGATCATGACCGCCTGGCCCAGCCTGTCCGCATCGGCATGCACGCGCACCGGCGCTGCCGCCGCGTCGCCCAGGTCCAGCTGAACGTCGACCCGGTGGGCCGCGCCCAGTGTGCGGGCCTGGTCGACGGCCTCGGCCAGCAGCGCAGGCAGGTCGGTGGAGGTGGGCTTCATGACGAGCTGATCCGCTTCGGCCTTGGCGATCAGCATCAGGTCATGGATCAGGCCCGTCATCTGGTCGATGCCGCTGATGACGCGGCCCAGCGCCTGGCGGTACTCGGCGGTGGGCTTGTCCTTGCCGCGCAGGGCGATCTCGGCCTCGCCGCGGATCGCGGTGGCGGGGGTGCGCAGTTCGTGCCCGAGGTCTGCAAACAGCTGGCGGCGCCGCTCGTCCAGCTGCTTGAGGGTGTCGTGCGCAGCGCTGAGCTCCCGCGTCCGGTCGTGCACCGCCACCTCCAGGTCGTGCCGGGCGGCATCGGCGGCTGCGCGGTGGCTTTGCAGCTCCCGCGCCATCGCATTGAAGCTTTGCGCCACATGGTCGAACTCGTCCCGGGAGCCGGTGGCGATGCGGTGGTCCAGTGCACCCGCCTGCAGCGCCTGCGTGCCGGCGAGCAGGCGGTCCAGCGGCTGCTGCAGGCGCCGGCTCAGGCTCAGGGCCATGACGACCGCCGCTGCCAGGGTGATGAGAGCCATGGCGATGGCCTTTTCGCGCAGGGCCGCGAGCGCACGCTCCGTGGCGGCCCGCGCCATGGGCACGGTCAGCCGCTGGCGCTCGATCGCCCCGTTGAGCACCTCGCGCAGATCTCGGCCCTTGGCCATGTCGAACACCTGGTTGATCTCTTCCCACAGCACCGCAAACTCGGCCCCAGGCTCCAGGGGGGTCAGGGGCTTGAGGCGCGCATCCACGGCCTGGATGTTGTCCTTGAGCAGCTCGGAGACGCCCACCAGCTGGTGCACCTCCTGCGGCACTGCAATGCCGTCGCGCTCGGCCAGCTCGCGCCAGAGCGTGACGTCCTGCACCGCCAGCGACTCCAGCGCAGCGGCGCTGCGCTGCATGCTGCTGATGAGCCGTTCGCGCACCTCGGGGCTGGCATCGGCGTTCATCAGGCGCTGCATGGCCCACACGCGCAGCCGCTGCTTGTTGGCCGACAGGTCCAGCAGTTCCGACAGGATGTCGCTCGCCAGGCGGCTGTGGCGCGCGTAGTCGTTCACACGGTAAGCCCCTGCGTAGACAAAGGCAGCCTGCACGCACACCAGCGCCAAAAGCGCCGCAAAGGCCAGGGACAGCCGCGTGCGAAACATCGGATGCAGCAAACGCTTCATGGGGACAGCACACTCCAGAATGCGAACGGACAGACGGGAAGGCCTGCGTCCGCTACCGCAGGCCTGTGCATTCTGCAGGCTTCACCAGGCCTTGACCGAGAACCCCGACCACAGTTCGTTCAAATCCGGGAACCGCCACTTGTCCGGGTCCTCGCGCGCCACGATCTTCTCGGTGCACCCCGGCGCCGCCAGGTCCACCAGTTCGGGCGGAATGCGCAGGTCCGACTTCGTGCTGAAGAACACCTTCACGATCGGCGTGGTAAGCGCCGCCGGCGCCTGCTCCGTCACCACACCGATGCGCCCGGAGGTCAGCCGCACCAGCGAGCCCACCGGATAGATGCCGATGCTCTTGACGAAGGCCTGGAACAGCCGCGCATCGAAGTGGTCGTTCGTCCACTCCGCCATGCGCCGCAGCGATTCGGCCGGGTCCCAGCCGCGCTTGTAGGGCCGGTCGGACGTCACGGCGTCGTACACGTCGCAGATCGCCGTCATGCGCGCGATGATGCTGATGCCTTCTCCCTTGAGCTTGTCCGGGTAGCCCGTGCCGTCCACCTTTTCGTGGTGGTGCAGGCAGGCGTCCATCACCGCCTCGGGCACGCCAGAGCCTTCCTTGAGCATGTGGTAGCCCTCCACCGGGTGGCTGCGCACCACGGTGAACTCCTGGTCGGTGAGCTTGCCGGGCTTGTTGAGGACGGCCAGCGGGATCGCCGCCTTGCCCAGGTCGTGCAAGAGCCCCGCCATGCCCGCCAGGCGCTGCTGGTCGTCCTTGAGCTTGAGCTGCTTGGCCAGCGCCACCATGAGCGCACACACCGCCACCGAGTGCATGTAGGTGTAGTCGTCCGCGGTTTTCAGGCGCGCCAGGCTGATGAGGGCGCCGGGGTTGCGCGTGACGGAGTCGGTGATCTCCTCGACCAGGCTTTGCGCGCCCGCGGCGTCCACTGCACGGCCCATGCGCGCCTCGTTGAACATGGAGACCATCGCCTCCTTGGATTGCGTGCAGATGGCGGCGGCCCGCTTGAGCTCGCTTTTCATGTCCGTGGCGGTCCGGTCGCGCTGGGGCGGCGGCGGTGGGGGCGGCAGCGTGACCTTGAGCGTGGGCAGGTCTTCCAGTCGGCTGAAGTCGGTCTCGATCTTGGCGTCGGCCTCCTCGCGCGAGACGGAAGCAGTGCCTGGCGCCACATCCAGGCCCTTGTCGGTGTCGATCCAGCACTCGTGGATGGCGGTGGACTGGATGCGGGCGAGGTCCTTGGGGTCCTTGAGCAGGAACTTGGCGCGCCAGAAGGGGTGCTCCATCCACGAGCCGCAGAACTCGTGCAAGTACATGCCCAGGGTGAGATGTTCGATTTGGATGCGCTTGAGCATGGCCGGGACCTGGGAGAAAAGATGCGCGCCTTCAGGCGGTGGCAACGGTAACCAATGGTAGCGTTTTTGGCCTGGTTGTTCGTTCGTAGAACCCTCTATTTGCGGGCATCACAATCCACAAAAATTGCACCATAACAGTGCAAAACAGCACAAGCAACTGATGTTCGCGCGGCACGCCTGCATCCGCCACCCAGTTTGGCCATGTCTCAGCCACACCATCCGGGTGAACCTGCTGACCATTCTGCGGGGTCCTGGACACGCCACGACGCCGTCATCCATGCAAAAGACAGATGGCATGAGATCAGGATTCGGCATCGGGCCACCAGGGATTCGCTCCTTTAATGGACGTTCATCCAACCCGTCAGCCAAGGACGCCCATGTTGAGAACGCATACCCCACCCGACATATTTGCCCCCATCGGCCCCTACGCCCAGGCCGTGGAAGCCATCTCCGTGAACCGCCTGCTTTTCATCAGCGGCACCATGGGCCTGGAGCCGGACGGCAGACTGGCGAAAGGCTTCGAAGCGCAAGCCCACCGCGTCTGGTCCAACATCGAGGCCACACTCGCGGCGGCCGGCATGGGCCGCGAGAATCTGGCGAAACTGACCATCTGGCTGGCCAACTACGATGACTGGCGCCTGGGCGCCGACATCCGCCAGCGCTACCTGGGCGACCACAAGGTGGCGATGTCGGTGGTGCAGGTGGGGCTGGTCCACCCGGACTGGCTGATCGAAGTCGAAGCCATTGCGGTGGGGTGAGCGATGGTGGAATTCGAATTGAACGGCCGCAATGTGGCGCTGGACCTGCCGGCCGACATGCCCCTGCTGTGGGCACTGCGTGATGTGCAAGGACTGACAGGCACCAAGTTCGGCTGCGGCCTGGCGCTTTGCGGTGCGTGCACTGTCCACCTCAACGGCACGGCGATCCGCTCTTGCCAGACACCGATTTCCGCCGTGGCCGGCCAGCGCATCACCACCATCGAGGGCATTGGCGACAATGACGTGGGGCGCGCCGTGCAAAAAGCCTGGCTGGATGAATCCGTGGTGCAGTGCGGCTACTGCCAGTCGGGGCAGATCATGTCGGCATGCTCGCTGCTCATCCAGAACGCCAAACCCACGGACGGCGACATCGACGCAGCCATGTCCGGCAACATCTGCCGCTGCGGCACCTACTCGCGCATCCGGGTGGCCATCCACCGCGCGGCCCGCGGCGGAGGCCAGGCATGAGCATCCAGAAAACAACACCACCAGACGCCGGCCGCTCTGGCCCCTGCGAACGGTGGCGGCAGCCAGAAGACGCGGCAACACCCGTGCTGACCCGCCGCGTACTGCTGATGGCCGGCGGATCGCTGGCCCTGGGCGTGGCGCTGCCCGGGCGACCTGCAGGCCGGCACTCCGAGGCGCTGGCAGCCATGCAGGCCCCTGCGCCCTTCGAGCCCAACGCGTTCATCCGCATCGGCACCGACGACAGCGTGACGCTGACGATGGCGCGCGTCGAGATGGGCCAAGGGATCTACACCGCGCTGTCGATGCTGATCGCCGAGGAACTGGAAGTGCCGCTCTCGCGCGTCACGCTGGCCCATGCCCCGCCGGACGCAGCCCGCTATGGCAACCCGCGTGCGGGCGGCGGACAGATCACCGGCGGGTCCAACTCCATCATGGGTGCGTGGGAGCCGATGCGCGTGGCCGGCGCCACCGCGAGGGCCATGCTGGTGAGCGCCGCGGCCCAGGAATGGGGCGTGCCTGCGGCCGAATGCCAGGCGCACGAGGGCCAGGTCAGCCATCCGCCCAGCGGGCGCCGGCTTCGCTACGGCCAGCTGACCCGCAGCGCCGCACGTCTGCCCGTGCCGCAGCCGGTGGCGCTCAAGCCCCGGCACTTGTTCCGGTTGATTGGCAAACCCATCCCGCGCCTGGACGTGGCGGGCAAGGTCGACGGGTCGGCCACCTACGGCATCGATGTGCGCCTGCCCGGCATGCTCTACGCGGCGGTGGCGGCGTGCCCGGTATTCGGCGGCACGCTCGCCAGCGTGGGCGAAGCCCCAGCCCTGGCGGTGTCTGGCGTGCGCCAGGTGGTGCGAATCTCCAATGCCGTGGCCGTCATCGCCGTCCACTCCTGGGCGGCCAAGCAAGGGCTCGCGGCGCTGAAGATCGAGTGGGATCACGGCGCCGGGGCGGGCGTCTCCACCGCGCAGCTGCGCCAGGACCTGGAGCGACAGCTGGACCGCCAGGATGCCGCATCGGCGCTGTCGAAAGGCGACGTGCAAGCCGCCCTGGCAGGCGCCGCGTCGCGCCATTCGGCGGTCTACCACTCGCCGTTTCTGGCCCACGCGGCGATGGAGCCCGTCAACTGCACCGTGCACCTCACGCCGGACGGCTGCGACGTGTGGGTGGGAACGCAGGCGCCCATCCGCGCGCGCGATGCCGCAGTGAAGGCATCGGCGCTGCCGGCCGACAAGATCCGCATCCACAACCACCTGCTGGGCGGCGGCTTTGGACGCCGGCTGGAGGCGGACTATGTGGAGCAGTCCGTGGCGCTCGCGCGCACGGTGCAGGGCCCCGTGCAGTTCATCTGGTCACGCGAAGAGGACATCCAGCACGACATCCTGCGGCCCATGTACGCCGACAGGTTGAGTGCGGCGCTGGACGCGCAGGGCCGGCCCACGGCCATCACCCATCGGGTGGTGGGATCGTCCATCCTCGCGCGGGTCGCTCCGGGCGCTGTTCGCAATGGCCTGGATGGCGATGCGGTGGAAGCAGGTCTTGGGCCCTACACATGGCCTGCTGCCCAGCTCGACTATGTGCGCCATGAGCCCATGCCGGGGTTGGCCACGGGCTGGTGGCGCGGGGTGGGGCCCACGCACAACTGCTTCGTGATCGAGAGCTTTGTGGATGAACTGGCCGCCCTGTCGCGCCAGGACCCCGTGGCCTACCGCCTGGCACTGCTGCCCCCAAAGTCCCGCGCGCGGGCCGTGCTGGAACTGGTGGCGCTGAAGTCCGGGTGGGCCATACCGCTGCCAGCAGCAAACGCCGAGGGCTCCCGCAGGGGCCGGGGCGTTGCAGTGCTGTCGGCATTTGGCAGCTTCACGGCCCAGGTGGCCGAAGTCACCGTGGACGCCGCAGGCGAGATTCGCGTGGACCGCGTGGTATGTGCCGTCGACTGCGGGATGGTCGTCAACCCGGACACCGTCCATGCGCAAGTGGACGGCAGCATCCAGTTTGGCGTGACGGCAGCGCTGTGGGGCGAGATCACGCTGCAGGGCGGCCGTGTGGAGCAGAGCAATTTCCACGACTACCGCGTGCTTCGGCTATCCGAGGCGCCGCAGGTGGATGTACACGTGCTGCAGAGCGACGAGCCGCCCGGAGGCATCGGGGAACCGGGCACGTCCGCGGTGATCGCGGCGGTGGCCAATGCGGTGCACGCTGCCGTAGGGCACCGTGCGCGCAGTCTGCCCCTGCGGCCGGGCTCCGCTTGAGGTACCGTACCGCCCATCGATCCCGATTGCCTGCCCAGCCCCGGCAGCAGAGCCTATGAGCGACATCACCCTTGCAGCCTTGCAGGCCTTTCGGGCCGTGGCCCGATGCGGCAGCTTTACCGCTGCGGCCAGTGACTTGGCATGTTCACAATCCGCCATCAGCAGGCACATCGCGTCGCTGGAACGCAGTACGCAGCAGACGCTCGTCTTGCGGGGGCACCGGCGCGCAGAGCTGACGCCCGCAGGCGAGATCTACCTCGAGACGGTGCACCGTGCGCTGCAAGAGTTGGCGCGCGGCGCAGCGCAGCTGGCAAGCACCTCGGCCCTGAGATCGCGCACCGTCAAGATCCTGGCCATGCCGTCGTTTGCCTCCCGCTGGCTGATCCCGCGCCTGGCCCGGCTGCATGTGGCGGGGATCGATGCAGAGATCGACCTGGCCACTTCGATTTGGGATGCAGACTTTCGCAAGGAACGTTTCGATATCGGAATCCACTACGGCGATGGATCGCTGCCGGGATCCCACCTGCTCATGCACGACAGCCTGGTGCCGGTGATATCGGCACAGCTCGCGGCCGAACGGCCGATTCGCACCTTGGGCGACCTGCAGCGCTTTCCATGGCTGCACGACTCGCTGCGGGCCGGCAAGTGGCAGCAGTGGCTGTCTGCCTGCAACGCGACGCATCTGTCAGGCGCCAGGAACATGCGGTTGCAGGGCACGGAGACCACCCTGACGGCCGCTGTGGCCGCAGTAGGCATCGCCATAGGCCATGACACACTCATCGCGCACGACGTGATGCAGGGCAGACTGGTGGAGGCATGGCCCTTCTACCTGCCCATGGCGGCCGGATACCACCTCGTTGTGCCCCAACGCAGCAAAACCAGCCCCCACGTGAAAGCTGTGGTGGACTGGATGCTCAGCGAGGCCGGGTCCTTTCGCGACGCTGCGGGATCCTGGCGCCGGCTTGCGGGCCTCTGAAGCGCAGGGATTCAGCGCAGTGGCGCGGCGCGTGGCACTGTGAACCAGCCGGGGCAACTGGCTCACGCATGCCGGTGTGGTGCGGGGGCGCCAGATCGGCGGCCCACCCGCACAATCGTTCAGAACTTGGTGGCCTTGATGTCTGCCTTGGCCTTGTCGTAGTCGGCCTTGGCCTGCTTTTCACACGCGTTCTTGGCGTCGCCGGTCTGGTCGTCGCACTTTTCCTTGGCCACGTCATGCGCGCCCTCCGCCTTGGCCTCTGCCACCTTGCGGGCATGGGCGGGGCTGGGCTTGTACTGTTGCTCCAGCTCGGCCTTGGCAATCTTCTCCTTGGCTTCGGCCTCTTCCTCGCACACATCCTTGGCGTTGGCCTTCAGAGTGTCGCATTGCACCTTCTGCGATTTGTAGTCCGCTTCGATCTTGTTCTTTTCTGCCTTGTACTGGTCGCTTGTCAAAGCGTGTGCGCCCGTGGAGGCAAGAAACCCGGCAGCGATGGCCACGGCGATGAGGTTGGTTTTCATGGAATCTCCTTGAATGAAAGACAAAGCAATGTCGCCGCCTGGGGCACTGGCCCGCCGTAGGCCATGGTTGACGAAAAAGGTCGGCGGTGACCTGACAGCAGTCTCAGCTCGGTTGCCTCAATCCGTCCCCACTGCCGTCCCAACCCTTTTGCCTGACCCACGCGACGCGCGACCCAGCATCCCTTCGTTGTAATTGGCTGTAATCGCTTTGATCGCGGCCTCTGCCTACAGTCGCTTCACTGCCTGAGCAATGGCAGCAAGAAGCCCCCAGCGACAGGACATCAGGCAGGAGTTCCTCATGGATATCAAGCTGCGATTCATCAATCGATCTCTCGACGGCAACAGGTCGGAGGTGGTGATCTATCAGAAGAACCAGGCGCCCAACATGGCTTCGCTGGCCATGGCATGGAAGGTCATCCGCTTCTGCGGCCGTGATTGTTTTCATCCGTTTGCCTATCCGGTGGGCTTCGAGGTGTGTGTGGTCGACGGATACGGCAACTTCTCGCCCCGCGTTCGCGCTGACAACGGTCAGCTGCTCAAGCTGCAGTCGACCCCGTCAGGCTCTCGGCGCCTGGTGCGATCCGGCGCCGCCAGCGCCTCCAATGAAGTCGACGTGCTCAATGACCTGGACCAAGGCGCCATGAACGTCTGCGTCTTCAAGGACGGCCGCATGGTGGGTGCGAAGAACGCCGTGGTGCCCGGCCAGAAGGCGGTCTTCCAGTATCCGCCCGTGCTGTGGATCGGCGTGGCGTCCCAGATCGCACAGGGAGACGCGATCAGCTCCGCCGTGATGAGCAGTGCCGACACGGAGCTATCGCTGCTGGGTGTCGCCAGCGCAGACATCGTGATGTCCGGCGGCGGCCCGGGCGAGGGCTCGACCCCCTACGAATTCAACCTCGACAGCATCGTCCGGATCTGAACGCTGCGGCAGATCCGGGCACACAAGGTTCGCCTTGCCGGCCGAGAGGCCGTCGGGGCCAACAGGCAACGCGCGGTGTGTTGCCACCACTTCCACCAACAGGAGAAAACTCATGGGCGTACAACTGAATTTCATCAACAACTCCAACGACACCAACAACTCGGAGATCGTCGTCTTCCAAAAGAACGTGGCCACCGACTTCGACGAACTGGCGGTGGCCTGGCAGGTCATCAAATACTGCGGTCAGGGCGACAACCACCCGTTCACCTTCCCCATGACCATGCAGGTCGGGGCCAGCGACAGCTACGGCAACTACACGCCGCAGCTGGACGCGCAAAACGGCCAGCTGTTCCAGATGTCGCTGACCACTTCCGGCGACCGCCTGGTGGCCGCCGGCAGCGGCACCAGCTCCCGCGAGGTGCAGGTGCTCAATTCGCTGCCCAAGGGCGCGATCAATGCGAGCTGCTACAAGGACGGCAAGCTGCTGGCCACCAAGACCTCCATCGCCCCGCAGCAAAAGGCGGTGTTCGAGTTCAAGCCCACCATCTGGATCGGCGTGGCGTCGCAGGTGGTGCAGGGCCAGGTCATGAACTCGGCCATCATCTCCAACATCAACACCGAGCTGTCGCTGCTGGGCATCGCCAGCGCCGACATCGTGATGACCGGTGGTGGCCCTGGCGCCAACTCCACGCCGTTCGCGTTCAACCTCGAAAACATCGTGATGTGCTGAAGCCACGCGTCGGCGTGGGGCACCCGGGTGCCCTGCGCCGATGCAGGCGACGCAGGCGCGGCCCACCCAGGAGGCATCCCGTGAACGAAATGGTCAAAAGAAGATGGAGCGCCATGGATGGTTGCCTGGTCTTCGACATCACCATCAACCGCGCACCGCACGACGATGTTCCCTCCAGCGTCATCGTGTCCTGCAGTCCGGGCGAGTCGCCCGGCCAGCAGGTCACCGTCACCAGTCAGTGGCCGTCCCAGCCTTTCGAGTTCAGGTTTCCCTCGGGCTGCTACGTGTCCGGCTACCTGCAGCAAAAGACCCCCGTGCACATCGACGGAGTCACCCACACGGCCATCTTTGCCGATATCCACTACGGCATGCGGGGGCGGTCGGACGACCACCACTTCGAGGGCATCATGGCCACGTGTCCCATGCGCGGCCCGATCCCGCCGCCAAGGCCCCAGCCCCCGGCGCCATCGCCATCGCCGGTCGAGCCCGACGGGCCGGACGATCCTGTCGAGCCCCTGCCGTTCATCGACGAGCACGCCGATGAACTCTTCCCATACGTGTATGTGCGCCGCTGGCCCCAGGTGACGGCGACCGACCTGCTGTACGGGTTCGTGCAGTACACCAGCGCCAGCCCTCCGTCCAGCAGCTTTGCCGACGATCTGGTGGCTGCGCGCAGCCAGGGCCGGATGGCCGCGCGGTCCCTGGCGCTGCAGTTCATCGACGGGGATGCGCCCTACCAGGGCGACTTCATCGCGGACCTGCATCCGCTGCCCGGGCCGGTGGGCGAGTTCGCCGCACTGCTGGCGCGGTTGCCGCCCCCCACAGGCGACACGCCGCGCGAATGGCTGGCCGCCGCACACGCACAGGTGACAGAACTGCTGCAGCGCCACGGGCTGAGCTGGGCCTACCTGGAATCGGCCAGCTACGCGCAGACCCTGGACCGTGTCTGGCAGAGCTACTTCGCGCTGGTGATCGTGCTGGGCTACGAGACGGCGCTGCTCGCCGCATTGACCCGCACGCTGCAGATGGCCCATCTGCTGGCCGTGGCCTGGCCCTCGGGCGCGACCGAGGCGGTCGCGGCCAGCGGCACCCCGGCAACGCCGGCACTCCTGCAGCCCGCGCCTATCAACGCGGCCCAGCTGGTGGCGCTCTACAAGGCGACGGTGGTCCTGCCTGCCAACATCTTTCCGCTGCCTGCGTGCCACGATGCCGCCAGCCCGCCACCTGGTGCATCTGGCGGGTGGATCGAGCCCTACGCGATCGGTGACCTGCAGATGGTGCGCCAGCGCCTGCTGCACTACCAGAGCGGCGAGATTGCACGCATTGAAAACGTGATGCGCGGTGAGCGGCGCGAGGTAACGCACAAACGCACCCACCGGCAGCACAGCGAGCAAAAGCAGACCCTGGCCGAGATGCAGACCCTGCAGAACGATGCCGCGGACGAACGCAGCAACCTGCAGGAAGAGTCTCGCAAGACCGTGGCCGAGGTCGCCGAGACCCAGCAGTACAACAAGTTCACGAGCAGCTACGGCCCTCCCACGCAGGCCACGCTGGATGGCTCGTGGACCCGCGCGCTGCAGCAAGGGGCCCAGCCCGGGCTGGATGACACCACACGCTTTGCGCGCGACATCCTGAACAAGACCGTCAACCGCATCAGCCGCAGTGTCAGCCACACGCGCTCGAGCAGCACCATGAGCCAGACCGAAGACGCGGTGGTGAGCGTCGTCGACAACACCGCAGGCCCCCAGAGCATGCGGGCCGTGTTCCGCTGGGTGAACAAGGTGTACGAGGCCTGCGTGGTCAACTACGGCCAGCGGCTGATGATGGAATTCATGGTGTGCCAGCCTGGGTCCAGCCTCATCGCACAGGAACAGGCCCTCGCAGGCCAGGACTTCGCCAGGCCGCCGTCCCCGCAACAGCTGGGCGTGGCCACCTTCGAAGACATCCGGGTGGACGGGCCGCGCAGCTATGCGCAACTGGGCGCGTGCTACGGCGTACTGGATCTGGAGCCGCCACCGCCGGCGAAGCGCTGCGTGTGCGCCACGGTGCGCAGCGGGGAGGACAAGCAGCTGGCCGTTCCGGCGGGCTACTGCGCCACGGTGGCCTTTGTCGCCTGCATCGGTGCCTATCCGGGCCAGCCAGCGCCGATGGTGCTCGTGGGGCGGCACACCGTGAGCGCTGGCTCGGCGGCAGCTGCCGTTACGCTCGACGGCGAGGACGAGACCGTACCCGTGTCCGTGATGGACAGCCAACCACTGTTCTCGCCGCCGAGCGACAGCCTGGCGCAGGTCCATGTCGAGGTCACCTGCATTCCCTCCCCCCGGTGCATGGACCAGTGGCGCATTCGCACGTACGCCAGCATCGTCAAAGGGTACGAGGAGCGGCTGGCCGCGTACCGCGCCCGCTTCGGCCACGGGGGACCGGACGGCACGCCCCTGCGGTCGCCGCTGGCGCTGCGGCAACTCGAGCAGCGCGAACTGAAGAACGCGTGCCAGCGGCTGCTGCTCGATCGCATGCAGCGGCTGACCGGGCTGCCCACGCTGCCCGGGGCGGCGGAATACTGCGCGTATTCGTCGCCGCCCGGGTCGCCCTCCCCGTTCACCGTGGGCGAGCCGCGCTACCTGCAGTTCTTCGACGAAGTGCTCGAGTGGAAAGAGATGGCCTACAGCTTCCACGGCGTGTCCGATGCGGTGGGGTCCCCGCCCGCCGCGCCAGAGCCGGGTAGCCCCACAGCGGGTGGTGATGCGCTGTTCATAAATTTCTTGCAGGCCGGCCAGGCGCGTGTGATGCTGCCCGTGCAGCCGGCACATGCCATGGCATTCCTGTATTTCTTCTCGAGCGGAATGCTCTGGAGCGGGCCCGACCCGCTGGCCCCTGCCAACGCCGGCGACCTGGCACTGGTCAATGACCTCAAGCACGCCGTGGGCCCCGCGCCAACACCGCCGCCGCACCGCGTTGGCCCGGCATGGCGGGTGGTGGTGCCCACGGCAATGCAGGTGCTGGATGAGCCGGATTCAACCCACGGAACGCGCTTGCCAGCGCTAGGAAGGAACACGCCATGATGGTGATGCCGGGGGCAGGCAGCCCCTTTTTTCAACGCCCAGGTTTTGGAGAACTGCCCGTGGGGGCGGTGTCCGCGTTTGCCGGCGCACTGGGAGCGCCCGACAGCAGCGGCACTCCCACCGCGGCTTCGCCAACGGCATTCACCACCCAGCCGCTGGAGGCGTGGGGGTGGATGTACTGCGATGGCCGGTCTCTGGCCTGCGCTGAATACCCCGAGCTGTTTGCCGTGCTGGGCTATGTGTACGGCGGCGCCGGCGCGCAGTTCAACATTCCGGACTACCGCGGTTACTTCCTGCGGGGCGTGGGCACCGGCACCCAGAACGACCCCGACATCGCCAATCGCACAGCCCCGCCAGGTGGACAGGGCTCGAACGACGGCGTCGGCTCGATCCAGTCCAGCGCGCTGCAGGCCCATGAGCACACCTACAGCAGTGCGCCAGCCCCATCGGCTCCATCACCCGACGGCACCGCCGCAGGTGCTCCCAGCGTGAAGAACACGCTGACCACCGGCGGCCCAGTCGCAGGCACGGGGCAGAGCACCGCAGTGCCAGTGAGCCTGAAGGAGACGCGCCCTCTCAACGTGTCCGTGAACTACATCATCAAGTTCACCTACGGACTGCGCCGCTGAGGGGCACCACCCGCCAAAGCTTTCAGACAACCACCAAGGAAAATCGCATGGCCTACACCAATGTCCAGTTCATCGGCTACGTGCTCGACACCGCGCCCCAGGTCCACCCCGATGGGTCACCGCAACATCGGGGATTGGGCGACGCTCGGCTCGATATCCAGGCGCGCTGCCAACTGATGGAGCGGGCGATGCAGACCGCCCGTGCCGCCCTGCCGCAGGCGTCGCCACCCGTGCCCGAGGGCGACACGCTGAAGGTCTTCATGGCCCCCGGGCTCTTTTTTTGCGGAGCGACCGGGGCCTACCCGATGGAGGAGGTGCAGCTGGCCATCACCTCGCTGCAGCGCATGGCGGCGGACGAGCAATGGGTCGACTGGGTTTTCGTGTTCGGCAGCATCCTGGGAAGCTCTTCCGCCATGCTGCCAACGACACCCTACGACATCGACCCGCTGGCCCCCCAAAGCACCTACAGCTTTTCGCTGGTGCAGCAAGGCGGCGTGGCCCCGCAGGGCGACGCCAGTGCACGCGCGCTGGCGAAGGCATTGGCCTCGGACGTTGAATGCATGGCCACGGCAGCGACCCCCAGCAGCCTGTTGGCGGGCACTGTGGCGCAGCGGCCTGCCGCCAGCAGCGGCAGCTGGGGGCGTGAGCAGCAGCGGGTCAACTACGACGGTGCTGGAGTGTTCGACCTGGCCGGCATCACCTGGGCGCTGGATGTGTGCCAGGGCCCCGGCGGCACCGCGCAGTGCCAGCCAAAGCCCCCGCAACTGCCAGGGCAGGCGCTGGTCCAGCTGCAGTTGGTGCCGTCGTGCGGCACGGGCATCGAGGCGCCCGGCGTCATCACGCAGATGGGCGGCCTGGTGTTCCACTGCGACGGCTCGGGCCCGGCAGGCCATTCGGCACTCGCACGGCAGGTTCCAGCACCGGCCGACATACCGCTGTCCGCCAGCGCGCCGGTCAGCAACGCAGACATCGTGCTGCAGGGCACATCGCCGGTGCAGGACGTCGCCATCAGCGCGCTGTATGCCGGTGGCGCTGGCGTGGTCAACGTCTACCCCTCCACGGAGCTGCCGGAGCAGCAGGTGGTGGCGGGCAACACCATCCGGATGATCTGGCCGGCCAGTGCGGACTACCAGTTCATTTTTCAGCTGATCTACAGCAGCAGCGGACAGTTCGTGACGCTGGTCTGCGAGATCCGCAGCAGGAAGGCCAACTTCTACGGCAACGACTACTTTCTGCCGCTGTCCTTGCAGACGCAGGACTCTTCGAAGCAGTCCGTCCGCATCCAGATGAAGCTGACGCCAGCCAGCAGCCCCTATGCTGGCGCAGTGTGGTGCCAGATCAACGTGCCGGGATTCATCTTCGAAGGCCATGCCTTTGAATTCAGCGCCACCTACGATGGCCCGCCACCCTACACGGTCTGGTAACCGACGGTCAATGCGGAGCACGCCGACCATGAGCCCTGCACAGAACACGCGCCGCATCTCAGTGGGCGGGCGGATCTTCAATGTGCGTGCGGACGACGCACGCCAGCCATTCTGGGACCGGGTGCAAGCCCGCGCCTGGGAGCCGCACACCTTCGAGGTGCTGCGGCGGTTCCTGCAACCCGATGCCTGCTGCGTGGACCTGGGAGCCTGGATCGGTCCCACGGCACTGTACGCTGCGACGCTGTCGCGCTGCGTGCACGCGGTGGAACCCGATCCGGTCGCGTTCGCGGAGTTGAGCGGAAACGCCGACGCCAACCCCGCACTGCGCGGCAAGCTGCATCTGCACGCAGTCGGCATCGGTGCGCAAAGCGGTCCGATGCCACTGTACGCGGGCGGCTTGTACTACGGCGCGCAAAGCCAGTTCGGCGATAGCATGTCGGGGATGCTGGCCGCGCCAGGCGCCAGCGGTCAGCCCTGCCACGAAGCGCAGGGGGTGGACATGGAGCGCTTCCTGCACGGGCACGCGGACGGCGATTGCAACTTCATCAAGATGGACATCGAAGGCGGTGAGTACACCGTGATTCCGGGCCTGTGGCGGCGCTTGGGCAGGTTCGGCACGCCCACTCTGTATGCGTCCTTCCACGCTCCGGAGCCGGCCCGCAGGGAGTCCCTGATCCGCGCCTGCACCGAAGAGTTGCTCCTGTGCTATCCCCGCTTCTATGCCGCCGCCGATGCCAAGGCCATCGCACTGGAACGGCTGCTGGACTCGGTCACCGACTGGGCGGACGAAGGCCCTGCAAGCCCCTGGCGAAAGCTGGAGGCGGTGCTGGGCACGGGCCTGGTGGCCACCAGCGAGGAGTGGTGAATGCCAGCACCGCAAGAGCGCCAGATTCTCATCGGCGTGCATGTCACCGGCGAGGCCGACGGCCTGTGCGCCACGCTCTCGAGCATCTTCGAGAACACACCGCTGACCTTTGGGCTGCGGCTGCTGCCCGATGACGACCACGTCTTGCAGGCGAAGGCAATGCAGGCCCTGCAGCCGGCACCGCCATCGCTGGTACAACTGCCCGCGCCCCCCCAGCCCGGGGCCGCAGCCTGCTTCAACCAGCTGGTCAGCGAGCCCGCAGACATCTATGTCTTTCTGGAAAACGGCCTGCAGGTCTGCCCCGGCTGGCTGGAGCTGATGCTGGCTGCACTGGACGCCAACCCCAGCCGCGGGCTGGCGGGCCCGTCCACCAACCGGGGCTGGAACGAACAGGCCATCGCGCCCGGCTGCGCGGGCCACCCGCAAGCCCTGTGGGACCAGGCCGATGCCTTGCTGGCCCGCTTCGGCGACGCGTGCGTGCCGCTGGCCCCCTTGCACAGCCTGGGCGATTTTTGCTACGTGGTGAAGAACGAGGTGGTCGCAGCGATCGGCGCTGCCGATACCGCATACACCCAGGGGCCGTGCTGGGAGATGGACTACAACATCCGCGCGGCCCGCGCCGGCTTCGAGGGGGTGTGGGTCAAGGCGGCATTCGTGCACCGGGGGGCCCGGTGCGCCCAGGTGGCCGGCACGCACGATGGCTTGCTCGAGACCAACAAGCGGCTGTACCAGGACCGGTTCTGCGCGCTGCGCACCGAAAGAAGCCGCGAAGCGGCGGCCTACCACGGCCACTGCGCGGGAGAGGCATGCCGCCACTTCGCGGTGCCCGAGCAGACGCGCCTGTTCATCGCCCTGCCCGCCCCCGGCCAGCGGGCTCATGCACACCCCGTGACCCCGGCACCGCCCGTGGCCGCCGGCTCGCCGTTGATGAGTTGCATCATGCCCACGCGGGGGCGCGCCGCCTTTGTCGCGCAGTCCATCCGGTACTTCCAGCGGCAGGACTATCCGGCACTGGAGCTCATCATCGTGTACGAGACCGATGCCGATCTGCCCGCTGGTATCGACGACCCCCGCATCCGGTGCATCCGCACGCCCACGCACACCAGCATCGGTGCCAAGCGCAATGAAGCGGTGCGGGTGGCCAGGGGCGAACTCATCGCGCACTGGGACGACGACGACTGGTATGGCGCGCAGCGCCTGAGCCGCCAGGCGGCCCCCATCCTGCACAACGTGGCGGACATCACGGGGCTCAACGACATGCTGTTCATGGCCCGGCCACAGGCCGAATTCTGGGCCTGCAGCCGCGCACTGTTTCGGCAGATGTTCCTCGAGAACGTCAGCGGCGGCACCCTGGTCTTCAGGCGCAGCCTGTGGGAGCGGCACGGCCAGTACCCCCACACCTCGCTCAGGGAGGACGCGGATTTTCTGCAGAAAACCTTGCGCGGCGGGGCGCGGCTGTGCCGCATTGCGGGCCGGTCGCTGTGCGTCTACGTGCGCCACGATGGCAACACCTGGAAGTTCAAGGAAGGCCATTACCTGCAGCAGGCGGCGTGGCGCAGAGTTCCCCAGCCGGAGTGCCTGACCGATGATGGCGACTTCTATTTCCCCCCCCAAACCTCAGACCCACAGGCCGTCTCCATGCCAATGGTTTCCTGCATCATGCCCACCGCGGACCGGCGCGATTTTGTGCCACAGGCGATCGGCCAGTTCCTCGCGCAGGACTACGGGCCTCGCGAGCTGATCGTGCTCGACGACGGGCGCGACAGCGTGGCAGACCTCATCCCTGCGCACGAGAACATCCGCTATCTGCGGCTGGACCGCAAATCCACGCTCGGCACCAAGCGCAATCTCGCTTGCGAGCTGGCGCGTGGGGATCTGATTGCGCATTGGGATGACGACGACTGGAGAGCCCCCGGCTGGCTCAGCTCGCAGGTCCGCAGCCTGCAGTCCCAACAGGCCGATATCTGCGGGCTGGACAAGGTCTTCTTCTATGCCCCCGAAGCGCGCAGCGCCTGGCAGTACGTGTACGACGGCCGCACGCCCTGGGTGTGTGGCGGCACGCTGTGCTACCGCCGGGATTTCTGGCGCAGCGCCCCCTTTGCGGACATCGACGTGGGCGAAGACAACGCGTTCGTCTGGTCGGTGCGTGCCAAACGCATTGCCACCAACCCTGAACAGCAGCTGTACGTGGCCTGGGTGCACGCACGCAACACCAGCCCCAAGGACACCACCAACCGACGCTGGCACCGCTATCCGGTGGAACAGATCGAACAGCTGATGCGGACCTGATCCATCGATCCATCGATCCACACGGTGCGCCGCTCCTTGCATTGCGCCATCCGCTGATGCGTTGGGGATGACGCGGCAAGCCGCGTGCCGTTCACGGATGCGCGGCTTGCGGGGCGAGCCGGTACACCGGCTCGGGCTCCGGGGGCCGCACTGGCCCCATGCCGGTATAGGCCTCCGAGTGCACGCTGCCCGCCAGTTCGCTGTGGGCCCGGTGGCTCAGCACGACTGTGCCCGGGCCTGCCAGGCTGTTCAGGTACAGCGTCACATTGGCCGCCTGGCGGCCATCCGGCGAGGCTCCGGACGGCTTGGGTGCGGCCGTGTGCATGCCCCCGGATATCTCCAGCCGCACGCCGTGCTGCACCTCCAGCAGGCGGCTTCGTCGCTGCACACGAATGCAAAGGTCCTGGGCGAGCGCTGCGGCCCGCTGCAGGTTCTCTGCACTGCTGGGCCCCTGGTCGAAGTGGAACAGCATGCAGTCGCCCAGCGTTCCCGCATCATGGCCCTGGCCGGACTGCACGGCGCTGGCACACCAGCGCAGCTGCTGCTCGCGGATCTCCTGCAGGTCGGACAACGCCAGCGACGCATCCCGGGCCGGATACAGCCGCAGCGTAAGGCTCAGGATGGCGCGCGATGGCGTGCCCCTGGCCTGCTCTTGCGCCAGCAGCAGGGGGTCGATCGTGGAGTTCCTGCGCGCACCCGGCAACGCCATCGCGGGCAAAAGCGCTGGCGGGCCCGGCGGGGCCGCGCGCATCTGCGCCAGGCATTGAGCAAGCTCTGCGTACAGCCGGGCGGCGTCGGCCGCGCGCAGGTGGACGTTCTTGTGCAAAGCCCGCAGCAGCAGCGGGGCCAGCGGGCTGCGCAACACGTCGTCGGGCAATGCGATGGGCGATGGGCTCAGCTGCTGCCGCAGCACTTCGGTCACGCCGGCCCCCTGGACGCAGGGCCTGGCACACAGGCATTCCACAAAGATCAAGGCCCAGGCGTAGAGGTCGGTGGCGGGCACGCAGGCGTCGCCCCGCAACTGCTCCGGCGCGCAGTAGGCCGGCGTCCCTTCCGCACCCGCTGCGAACTGCGGCGCTCCGTGGTGGCTGGCCAGACCGAAGTCCAGCACCTTGGCATGCAACGTGACCCCGGTGGCCACGACCATCACGTTCTCGGGTTTCAGGTCGCGGTGCACGATGTGGCGCACATGCAGGAAGCTCAGGGCATCCAGCAGTTGCGCCATGAGCGCCGCGGCATCCGGCAAGGGGAACCTGCCGTGGCGCTGCAGGAGGTCGCGCAGCGTCTCTCCCGGAACGTACTCCAGGACCGCGAACGGAAACCCTCCATCGGCCATGCCCTTGTCCAGCAGCCGCACCACGTGGGCGTGCTGCAGCAGAGCCAGCACCCGGGTTTCCTGGTGCAGCCGCTGGTGCACACGGCGCCGCGCAGCCGGGTCGCGCGCGGCACCGGCACCTGGAACCTTGATTGCCACGAGTTGCCCGGTGCTGCGTTGCCGGGCCTTGAAGACCTGGCCCGATGCGCCCTGTCCCAGCAAACCCAGCACCTGATAGCCAGGCATGCCCACGGGAAAACCGTGCGCGGGCACGGGCGTCATATCGATCGGGAGGCAGGGTCAGGCAGCGAGCTTTTCTTCAGCGTGGATCTGGCCGCTCAGCGACAGCGGATCGAAGTCGGCTTCGAGCTGGCTCCCGCGCATGATGCAAAACCGCAGGCTGCCGAAACGCAGCGATCCCCGGCGGCGTTCGACCAGTTCGGGCACATGGGAGTCCGCCGGCATCGCCAGGGCCAATTGCTTGCGCATGCGGAACACCTGAATGTTCAGATGCCCGGGCTCCACCCCCAGCATCTTGGCCAGGCGATCCAGTTCGACCCATCCGTGGGCCTGACTGTCCGGATGCCGCTGCGCATCCGCCCAGCGCAGGCGTGCCAGTGTCAGCAGCGCATAGTGGTGCGTGCGTTCTCCGAGATCGAATGTCCGGTCCCGCTCCTGCACCTCCAATCGCACGTGCTCTTCATCCAGGCTGACATGGAAACGCAAGGCCGTGCGCGGACGCACGAAGGGGATGGCAGTCGCCATCGACTCCATCGTGGAGGAGACTTCGGCGGCCGCTGCAATGAAGCACCAGGCCCGGTTGGAGAAGCGGACTTCATCACCGTCCTCCAGCGTCCAGCTGCCATGCGGGTTGGTGCAGATCCACTGGCCCTGTTCAGTGCAGTGGATGGACACTTCGGCGCCCTGCCCTTGCGGCAGCAGGTTGGACCGCTGCAGCGGTATGGGGGCGCCGTCGTGCCCCAGGGGCCACAGCAGGTTTCCGGGCGGTGACAAGTCTTCCACCACCCAGGCAGCGCCCGGACTGCGGCCAAAGCACACGGTGCTTCCTACGCGCAGCACCTGGGTGTCGGCGTGCGACATGGAGGTGCAGTCGATCAAGGTGCCGTTGCGGCTGTGGTCGCGCAGCTCCCACACCGTGCCCGTCCAGCGAATGGAGGCATGCAGTTGCGACGCGTCCGGGCTGTCCAGCAATGTGTCGGACGAACGGCCCCGCCCGAACACATGGAGCGTCCGCAAATGGATCTTGCGCTGCGTAGCGCTATTTTTCAGGATTGCCATCAGTTCGCCCCTCATTGGTTCTGCTTCACATCGGCACAACGGCTCCTCGTCTGCGCAGGCGCATGTGGAGCAATGTGGCATGCCGCCGATACCGTTCCGCAGGGCTCTCCACCAGCGGGAAAGGGGGGCCTGGAGCCCCCGGTCGCGCGCGCGGGTGAATGAACAGCCATGGCAGGTACCGCCGATGCGTGTGAAGTGTGGAAGTCCGCGCCACGCCTCGCAACTCACAAACTTGGTAGGTCGTTTTTCGGAACCTGTGCAGCTATCGTCGAAGCAAAAGGCGCGCGTGCTCGCTGGCAATGCCCCGAAATCGCCAAGCTGGCACGCATCCCAGACACTGGGGGCAGCGCGCGGCGCGTGCCACCCGCACTGACAGTCCCGCAAGGAAAAAAACCATGCACAAAAAGACCCGTCCACCAAGCAACTTTTGCCTCGGGGCATGACGTGATGACCTTACAAACCCGTGGCATCGACGTCAGCCACTACCAAGGCATGGTCCAGTGGGGCAGCGTGGCCGGCAGCGGTATGGCCTTTTGCTTCATCAAGGCTACCCAGGGCATCGCCTTTGTAGACCCGCACTTCCAGACCAACTGGTCGGGTAGCCAGGCCGCAGGGCTGCTCAGGGGCGCCTACCATTTCGGCCAAGCGAGCACCGACGCCACTGCACAGGCGCAGTTCTTCTATGACACCGTGAGAGCAGATGCGACGCTGGGACCACAGGACCTGCCGCCCGTTCTGGACCTGGAAACGCTGGATGGACAAAGCCCGGAAGACACCCTGCAATGGACCCTGCAGTTCCTGGCACGGACCGACGCCCTCTTCGGACGTCAGACGGTGCTCTACACCGACGCTGGCTTCTGGCAACAACTTTGTGCGTTGCCCGGCTGCGAGGTGCTGGCGTCCCGCCCGCTGTGGCTGGCCGCCTATTCGGCCACGCCCCGCATACCGCTGCCATGGAACGCGTGGACCTTCTGGCAGTACAGCGACGGCACTTCCAACGGAGGCACCCCGGTCCCCGGTGTCACCGGACCTGTCGACCAGGACTGGTTCGCAGGGTCGGTCACGCAGCTGGCGGCCCTGGCATGAAATCTTGAGGAGGAGTGCCTGCGCATCGGCCCCTGCGTTGCGACAAGATGGCCCCGCGAAGGGCACGCCCTTTTGCCGCAGGGGGGGCTGCTCGCGCAGGGCCCAGGCTGATCGACGTCTGGATCGGCCTCGCCGCTACTGCGCTTTTTCCAGTGTCAGCACCACAGAGCCGAACCCCGAGCCCAGCGTTGCAGTGAAGCTGGTTTGCGCCTTGTCGCTCATCCGCATGAAGTAGCCATCCTTGCCTTTCAACCCGCACACGGTGGTGCCACTTTTCTTGGCTTCGGCTATCGCGTCGTTGTCGTTGCCCGTCAACATCTTCCACAAAGCATCGGGATCGATGGGTGCCAGTGACTCCACGTTCGGCTTGCCGGTGTCGTCCGGAAAAGCCTTGCCGTCCGGCCCGACGAATGAGAAGGCATAGCGCTTGCCGTCGCGCGAGATCCGGATGCGATCCTCGTCATCGGACTTGCTGCTCCCCCGCGCGGTGCGCTTTTCCACGATCTTGAAATCGCCCAGCATGGCGGCCTCACAGGCCGCGGCGTTTTTGTCCAGGGCGTGCACCGAAGCGAATGGCAGCCAACACGCAGCCATCACCGCAGCGCAGCAGGTGAAACGGATGGTCGAAAAAGTCATGGAGTCCTGACGGAGGCCCCACGTGGTGGGGCGATGAAGGCAGCGGGGCCGTTGGCGCTGGGCCCTGGCCTGAAGGCACGCACTGACCGAAGGCAGCAAGCAAAGAAAAAAGCCTAAGTGAATCAATCACTTAGGCTTTCATTTGGCGGAGAGGGTGGGATTCGAACCCACGGTAGTGTTGCCACTACGCCTGATTTCGAGTCAGGTACATTCGACCACTCTGCCACCTCTCCTGTGTGTCGAAGCCTGCGATTATAGCAGCAGTTTTTGAAGAACCGTGCTGACGGCGTGCAGCTTCTGCCGCCCAACCCCATCCCTCCGGCAGGCTGCAGAAAGCGCATCGCATCTGCCGCTGGCTTGATGCAGGTCATGGCCCCGCCAAAGGCCCGGTGGCACGATCCTGTGCAGCCAACATGCCCTGCGCGCACGGGCCCTGCGGCTCAGTTCAGCCTTCTTCAATTTCTCCCCAAGGACACTTTCACCATGCGATTCGCACACATCGTCGTTGCCGCCTCTTTGTTCGCCGCAGGCTCTGCCATGGCAGGCCCCTGCGATCTCGAGATCGAAAGCACGGACGCCATGAAGTTCAGCAAGGACAGCCTGAGCGTGCCAGCCAGCTGCAAGAAGGTCACCCTGAAGCTGGTACACACGGGCAAGTTGCCCAAGGCTTCCATGGGCCACAACTGGGTGCTGACCAAAGCCGCTGACATGCAGGCCGTTGCCACCGACGGCATTCCTGCAGGCGCGGACAAAAACTACCTCAAGCCCGGTGACACCCGCGTGCTGGCTGCCACCAAGTTGATCGGCGGCGGCGAGAGCGACACCGTCAGCTTCGATGCCACCAAGCTCAAGGTGGGCGAGGCGTACAACTTCTTTTGTTCGTTCCCCGGCCACATCGGGCTGATGAAGGGCACCTTTGCGGTGACGAAATAAAGGACGCGTAGTACCTGCCGGCCACTGCTGACGCTGCTGCGCCAGCATTGCGGCGCAGCAGGTATCTCGGCTAGGGGCATTTCGGTGCAGAGCCTCGCGCTACGGCCTGCGACCATCAGCATTCCCCCGCCGCCCGGGGCCGCCGCCGCGAAATCTACAGCGCACAGCCCGCCGTGCGCCCAGCCCTATCAGGCTGCGGGCGACAGCAAAGCCACGCCGCCCATGTAGGGTCGCAGCACTTCCGGCACGGTCACGGTGCCGTCGGCGTTCTGGTAGTTCTCCAGCACGGCGACCAGCGTGCGACCCACGGCCAGGCCGGAGCCGTTCAGGGTGTGCACCAGTTCGTTCTTGCCCTGGGCGTTCTTGAAGCGGGCCTGCAGGCGGCGGGCCTGGAAGGCTTCGCAGTTGCTCACCGAGCTGATCTCGCGGTAGGTGTTCTGCGCGGGCAGCCACACTTCCAGGTCGTAGGTCTTGGCAGCGCCAAAGCCCATGTCGCCGGTGCACAGGCTCATCACGCGGTACGGCAGGCCCAGCTTTTGCAGCACGGCCTCGGCGTGGCGGGTCATGTCTTCCAGCGCTTCGTAGCTTTTGTCGGGGTGCGCGATCTGTACCATCTCGACCTTGTCGAACTGGTGCTGGCGGATCATGCCGCGCGTGTCGCGGCCGTAGCTGCCAGCCTCGGAGCGAAAACACGGCGTATGGGCCGTGAGCTTGATGGGCAGCTCGGACTCGGCCACCACCACGTCGCGCACAAAGTTGGTCAGCGGCACTTCGCTGGTGGGGATGAGGTACAGCGCTGCGTTGTCCGGCACAGGCTCGCCGTCCTGGCCGCCCTTCTTGGCCGCGAACAAATCGCCTTCGAACTTGGGCAGCTGGCCCGTGCCCTTGAGCGAATCGGCATTCACGGCGTAGGGCACATAGCACTCGGTGTAGCCGTGCTCCTGGGTCTGCACGTCCAGCATGAACTGGGCAAGCGCGCGATGCAGGCGGGCGATGGTGCCCTTCATCACGGTGAAGCGCGAGCCCGAGAGCTTGACGCCCATGTCGAAGTCCAGCCCCAGTGGCGTGCCGACGTCCACATGGTCTTTCACCTCGAAGGCAAACGTGCCGGGCGTGCCCCAGCGGCGCACTTCCACGTTGCCAGCTTCGTCGCTGCCCACGGGCACGGATTCGTGCGGCAGGTTGGGCACCGCGACCAGCATGGCCAGCAGGTCAGTCTGCACTTGTTCCAGGCGGGCGGCGGATTGCTCCAGCTCCACCTTGCCTGCGGCCACCTGGGCCTTGATGGCTTCGGCTCCATCCTTGTCGCCGCGGCTCATCAGCATGCCGACCTGCTTGGACAACTGGGTGCGCTGGGCCTGCAGCTCTTCGGTGCGGGTCTGCAGCGTCTTGCGCTCGGACTCCAGGGCCTGGAACGCCGAGACGTCCAGGAAGGCCTGGGGCTTTTTGCGGGTTTCCAGCCGCGCGATGGCGGTGTCGAGGTCTTTGCGAAGGAGAAGGATATCTAGCATGACTGGATTTTAGTTCCCCCCGCAATCCAATCCCCCTGAGTCGCTTCGCGCCTTCCCCCCAGGGGGACGCACCCGGTGGCCCGGCAAAGCCGGTTCCACGGGTGCGCTGGCGTGGGCCGCGCCAGTGGCGTCCGCTGCTTTATGGCTCAACTGAGGCTGGCAGGGTCGAAGTTGGCGCCGCAAAGAATCAGGGCCACGGTCTCTTGCGGCTGGGGTTTGTACACGCCGGTCTGCAGCGCGGCCAGGCCCAGTGCGGCGGCGGGCTCCACGGCCAGCTTGAACTCCTTCCACAGCCACAGTTGCGCAGCGCGGATGGCGTCGTCGGGCAGCAGTAGGGCGTCGTGCACATGGCGCTGGCTGACGGCCCAGCCGATGGCGCCGATGCGGCGTGCGCCCAGTGAATCCGCGGCCACACCGCTGACGTCCACGTCCACCGGCTCTCCAGCGGCGCGGGCCGCATGCAGCGTGGGGGCGCGCTCGGGCTCCAGGGCCACGACATGGGCGCGGCTTTCCACCCAGGCGGCCACGCCGCCGATGAGGCCGCCGCCGCCCACGCTGACCAGCACGGTGTCGGGCAGGCGGCCGCCCTGCTCTTCGATCTCTGCGGCCAGGGTGCCGGCGCCGGCCACCACCTCAGGCTGGTCATAGGCGTGGGCCTGCAGCGCGCCGGTGACTTTCTGGCGGTCCACGCAGGCTTCGTACGCCTGCGAATAGGCCGCGCCGGTGACGACCACCTCTGCCCCCAGCGATCGCAGGCGGGCGCGTTTGGCCTCGGGCGAGACCTCGGGCACGAAGACCTCGCAGCGCACGCCCAGCGCCTGGGCGGCGGCCGCCACGGCGATGCCGGCGTTGCCGCCGGACGCGATGATCACGCCGCTGTCGGGCACCGGGTTGGCCAGCAGCCGGTACAGCATGCCCCGCGCCTTGAAGCTGCCGCCCACCTGCAGGTGCTCCAACTTGAGCCAGACCTCCGCACAGTCCACCCCGAGGGACCGGCCGGGCACGCGCATCAGCGGCGTGGTGCGCAGAAAGCCGCTCTGGCGGTCTTGGATGTGGCGGCGGGCGTCGGCAATGGCGGCGCGATCGATCATGCGGGGGCTCCCAGGGACAAAAGGCAAGGCAGGCAGTGTAGGGGCTCTACAGCGCCCTCCACAGCGCCACGGCAGCGTACAGACAGCCCGCAGCGCTACACACCGATACACGCCGGCCCTGCGGTGGGCCATGGCAAGTGCCGATAACATGGCCAGCACCGTCGCCGGGACCTTGCTGGGTCTCGGGCGGTGCCACCAGGAGGCAGCATGTTCTTTGTATTCGGCCCATCGGGCCAGATGTACCGGGGTGGCCCGGAAAACCTGGCGCAGATCTCGGCAGTGCGGCGCGTGCAGCGGCCGCAGGCGCTGCGCACGCGCGAAATGGACGTGCCCACCGAACCCTTTGACCCCCCTGCCCCCCTGCACCCCACGCCCACGCCGCCCCAGAACCTGCGCATGCAGGACGCGGTGAGCGCCTATGCCCAGACGGAGCAAGGCCCGCAGCAGGCGCGCCAGCCGCTGAGCAAGGTGAGCGATGTGATGACCACCGGCGCCCTGAGCGTGCAGCCCGGCCAGCGCGTCAACGACGCCTGGCAGACCCTGGCCGAGCACAAGGTGGCCCAGGCCCCGGTGGTGGATGCGCTGGGCCGCGTCATCGGCTTGCTGGTGCGCGCCGACATGGCGCCGCTCGACCTGCTGCCCGAACCAGGCGCCGTGAAGCAGGCCATCGACCTCGCCCGCCGCCCCGTGTCGGACGTGATGGTGAGCCCGGTTCCTACGGTGGCTGCCGACACGGAACTGCGCCGCGTGGCGGCCGTGCTGCTGGACACGGGCCTGCCCGGCCTGCCGGTGACGGACGAGGCGGGTGTGCTGTCGGGCTTCATCTCGCGCACCGACATCCTGCGCGCGGTGGCGGCAGACCCGCCGCTGGACCTGTGGAGCGGACCGGCCGTGGCGCTGTGATGCCTAAAAGAGGCTGAAAATCAAGCAAAAATGGCCGCTACCGCTTGATGGCAAAGCGCTGGGAGCTATCTAATTTGTAGCACTCTGCCGTGGCGACAATCCTGCCCTTGCGCCGGTGAAGCACGCCTGCCGTGCCCCCGCCAAGGCAAAGCAGCCCAGAATTCAGACTAAAAATGCCTCTACCGCTTGCTGAATAAGCGCAAGCAGCTATCAAATAGGTAGCACCCAAAGAAAAGGGCCCTCAGGCCCTCGTCTTGGTTCGCATGGCACTGCAAGCGGTCACTCAATGCCCTGCAGGCCCTGTCTCCGGCGTGCGCTGGCTGATCTCCAGCCCCGTGGCTGCATCGATGCGCAGGCCCTTGGGCAGCGGAAACTTGATCGTCTCCTCGATACCGTCCATGGTCCGCACCGACACCGCACCCAGCGCCTTGACGCGGTCGATCACGTCGCGCACCAGAATCTCGGGCGCCGATGCACCGGCGGTCAGCCCGACGCGCGTCACGCCCTCGAACCACTCGGTGCGCAGCTCGTCGGCGCTGTCGACCATGTAGGCCCGCGTGCCCAGCCGGTCGGCCAGCTCGCGCAGGCGGTTGCTGTTGGAGCTGGTGGGGCTGCCTACCACGATGACCAGGTCCACCTGCGGCGACAAGATCTTGACGGCGTCCTGCCGGTTCTGCGTGGCGTAGCAGATGTCCTGCTGCTTGGGCTCGCGCACCTGCGGAAAGCGCGCGCGCACGGCGGCGGTGATCTCGGCCGCGTCGTCCACCGACAGGGTCGTCTGCGTCACCACCGCGAGCTTGGCGGTCTGCAGCGGCTGCACGTGGGCCACATCCTCCACGTCTTCCACCAAGTGGATGCCGTGGTCGAGCTGGCCCATGGTGCCCTCCACCTCGGGGTGGCCCTTGTGGCCGATCATGATGAACTCGTAGCCCTCCTTGGCGAGCTTGGCGACTTCGACGTGCACCTTGGTCACCAGCGGGCAGGTGGCGTCGAAGATGGAAAAGCCACGCGCCTCGGCTTCGAGCTGCACCGCACGGCTCACGCCGTGGGCGCTGAACACCAGCGTGGAGCCGGGCGGCACGTCGGACAGCTCTTCGATGAAGATCGCGCCCTTGGCCTTGAGGTCGTTGACCACGTAGGTGTTGTGCACGATCTCGTGGCGCACGTAGATGGGCGCGCCGAACTTCTGCAGCGCACGCTCCACGATCTCGATGGCGCGGTCCACGCCGGCGCAAAAGCCGCGCGGCTCGGCCAGCAGGATTTCTTGCGGGGCGGACATCACAGGATCCCGATCACTTGCACTTCGAACGTGACGGGCTGCCCGGCCAGCGGGTGGTTGAAGTCGAACAGCACCGCGCCGTCCTCCCGCACCTGCAGCACCGCACCCGCGTAGCTGCTTTGCCCGTCGGGCGTGGGGAACTGCACCACATCGCCCACGCTGTAGCGCTCGTCGGGGTCGCCCAGCTGGTTGAGCAGCTTCTTGGCCACCCACTGCTGCATTTCGGTGTTGCGCTCGCCAAAGGCCTCGCCGGCGGCCAGCTCGAACGTGGCGCGGGTGCCCTCGGGCAGGCCCAGCAGGCGCTGCTCCATGGCGGGGGACAACTCGCCCGCGCCCAGGGACAGCGTGGCAGGCTTGTCGGCAAACGTGTTGATCACATCCCCCGCCGGGCCGGCCAGGCGGTAGTGCAGCGTGAGGAAGGAGCCTGGCTGCACCGTGGGAAGGGAAGCATCGATAGAGGTCATGAAAGTCCCGATAAACTGGCCCGTATTGTAGAAAACCGGGCAAAGCCCTACGCCCGTTGATTCCTGACGGGTGTCGATAACCCTGCGCCATGTCCCTCAAAGACCTCCCTCCCGACGCGCAGCCCCGCGAAAAACTGCTGGCCCGCGGCCCCGCCGCACTGGCCGATGCCGAACTGCTGGCCATCCTGCTGCGCACGGGCATCGTGGGCAAGGGCGTGCTGCAGATGGCGCAGGAGTTGCTGGAGCCGCCCTGCATCGACCCCGCCACCGGCAAGGTCGCCGGGGGCTTTGGCGGGATTGCCGGACTGCTGCACACCAGCCCTGCCGACCTCGAACGCATCAAGGGCCTGGGCCCCGCCAAACGCGCCGAGCTGGTGGCCGTGCTCGAACTCGCCCGCCGGGCCCTGGCGCAGCAGCTGCGCGAGCGCGAGGTCTTCGACTCGCCCGATGCCGTCAAGCACTACCTGCAGCTGCATTTGGCCGCCAAGGGCCATGAGGTGTTTGCCGTGCTGTTCCTCGACGCGCAAAACCGCCTCCTGGCCATGGACGAGCTGTTTCGCGGCACGCTCACCCAGGCCAGCGTGTACCCGCGCGAGGTGGTGCTGCGCGCCCTGCACCACCACGCCGCCGCCGTGGTGCTGGCCCACAACCACCCCAGCGGCAGCGTGCAGCCCAGCCGCGCCGACGAGGTGCTGACCCAGACCCTGAAAACCACGCTGGCCCTGGTGGACGTGCGGGTGCTCGACCACGTCATCGTGGCGCCCGGGCAGGCCCTGTCGATGGCGGAGAAAGGGCTGCTGTGAAAGCTGGCGCTCCGCCACCCGCTCCCGTACCCATGCCTGCGCCCTTCACGGCACTGCAGGCTGCACTGGCGCGGGCCGGGCGCGCAGCCAGCGGTGCGCCCGAGCCCACTGCCGACATCGGTCCCACTGAACGGCCTGCCTCAGCCCCCACGCCCACGACCCGCGCCACCCGGCGTGCCGCACTGGCAGGCCAGCGCGCTGCCGCCAAGGCGGCCCAGCGCCCGCTGCAGCCGCCCCGGCCCCACGGCACCGCCGCCAGCGAATCGGCGCCTCCGGCCCACCCCCCTGCCGCGCCCCGCCGCCGGGCACCACCTGCCCCGCGCAGGGCCAGCGAGCGCATCACGCAGCTGCAGGACCTGGCCAGCGTGGCCCGCCGCCTGCGCGAGGCCCAGGAGCGCGCAGACGCCGAGGAAAAAGCCCGGCGCGAGGCGGCCGCGCGGCAAGAAGCCGAGCGCCACCTCTTCAGCCGCAGCGTGGGCGCGGTGACGCCGCTGCGCAACCCCAACCTCGCACGGCTGCGCCGCCACCAGCCACCGCCGTTGCCGGTGCAGCACTGGCTGGACGAAGAACGTGTGCTGCTCGAATCCATCAGCGACGACTTCGACGTGAGCACCCTGCTCGACACCGACGACCAGCTGAGCTTTCGGCGCCCCGGCGTGGGGGTGGAAGTGACGCAGCGCCTGCGCTCCGGCCACTGGAGCATTCAGCGCCAGCTGGACCTGCACGGCCTGCGCGTGGACGAAGCGCGCGAGGCACTGGGCGATTTCATCCGCCACGCCCACAAGACGGGCCTGCGCTGCGTGCGCGTGGTGCACGGCAAGGGCCTGGGCTCGCCGGGCAAGAGCCCGGTGCTCAAGAGCCGCGTGCAGCGCTGGCTGGTGCAAAAAAGCGAGGTCCTGGCCTTTGTGCAGGCCCGGCCGATCGACGGGGGCGCAGGCGCGCTGGTGGTGCTGCTGCAGCCCGTGCATGCACGCAGGCGCTAGGGGGTGGTGCACCGGGCGCCGTGCAACTGGCGTGTGGCTGCACCGTCACCCCCCTATCCCGGCTTGCCGCGCGCCACAGTCACCAGCCCCTGCAGCTCCAGCCGCACGCCCAGGCCCTTGAGCGCCTCGCTCTTGCGCAGTTGCAACTGACCGCCATAGGCCTGCACGATCTGGCTGGCAATCGCCAGGCCGAGCCCGCTGCCCTGCACGGACTCGTCAAAGCGCACGCCGCGCTCGCCCGCGGCCTGCAGTTGCTCCGGTGTCATGCCCGGGCCATCGTCCTCGATGTCCAGGCACAGGCAGGTGTGCGAGGCACCGCCCTGCGCCGACAAGGGCGCAGAGGCCGCCATCGATGCCGATACCGACACGGTCAGCCGCACCTGCGACGCAGCCCACTTGCCCGCGTTGTCCAGCACGTTGCCCAGCACCTCTTCCAGGTCGGCGCGTTCTCCGCGCCAGTGCAGCGGGCCGTGCGTGGCGTCTGCCAACACCCAGTCCAGCTCCTGCGCGGCGTGCAGGCGCTCCATCATGCGCAGCAGCTGGGCCACGCAGTCGCGCACGTCCACGGCCTGGCCGGTGCTTCCGGGGTGGGCGTGCAGTGCGTCGCTCAGGGTGCGGGCCTGGTAGCGGTCCACCAGCTGGGCCATGGCCTCGACCTGATGCCGCACCTCGCTGCTGGGCACCTGCGGCTGCGCACTGGCCTGCGCGCTCAGCAAGGCCAGGGGCTTCTTGAGCGCATGGTTCAGGTCCACCGCATGGGCCCGCGCGCGGGCCACCACGTGCGCGTTGTGCGCCAGCAGGCCTGCCAGCTCGTTTTGCAGGGGCTGCAGGTCGCGCCCCGTGGGGGCGGCCAGGTGCCGCGCCACATCGGGCCCCGCGCCCTGCGGCGCGCGCAGGGCGGCCAGCATGGCCTCCAGCCGGCGCAGCGGGGCCAGCCCCACCCGCACCTGCAGCCACGCCAAACCGCCGGTGAGCAGCATCAGCACCAGCCCGGCCACCACCAGCGTGCGGTCGATCTGCCGCATGCTGCTGTGCAACTGTGCGGCCGGGCCGTAGACCGTCAGCGTGACCTGCACCGGGGGCTGGCCCAGGCTGACCGGCTGGGCCAGCGATAGCAGGGGTTCCTGCAGCGGCCCCGTGGCCCGGTGCAGCGTGGCAGAGCCGGTGGTGGGCGCAGGCTCGGCCGGCAGGCTGTCCATGTCCCACAGCGAACGCGACCGCAGCACATCGCTGCCCGCCTGGGCGCGCCAGTACCAGCCGGCGTAGATGGCGCTGAACTCATCGGCGCCGCCGGTGGACTCCCGCAAGCCGCCCTGGGGACCCAGGTGCAGCCGTGCGCCCACGCGCTGCGCCTTGTCGCGCAGCACCTGTTCGAAGCTGGCCAGCAGGCTCTGGTGCATCTGCACGCGCAGCCACAGCCCCCCGGCGCCCACCAGCAGCAGCATGGGCACCAGCGCCAGCAGCGCGATGCGCGTGGCCATGGGCCACTGGGCCAGCGCCAGGGCCCACGCGGCGGCGCCATGGACCCTGGCCGGCGCAGGCGGTGCGGGCTGCGCGGGCCTTGAAGATGGCGCGGAGGGTTCGATGCGCATCAGCCCGCCACGTCGCACGCCACCAGGCGAAAGCCCTGGCCGCGCTCGGTCACAAGCTGCGGCGCACCGTTCAACTTGCGGCGGATGCGGCCGATCAGCACGTCCAGCGTGTTGGAGTCCGGGTCGAGGTCGCGCGCATACACATGCTCGCTGATGTCAGTGCGCGTGAGCAGCTTGCCCGGGTGGTGCATGAAGTACGCCAGGATCTTGTGCTCCTGCGCGGTGAGCTGCAGGCTCTGGCCCTGCAGCGAAAAGCGGCCCTGCACCACGTCGTACTCCAGCGGGCCGGCCGTCAGCACGGCGGCGGCCGACCCGGCCGTGCGGCGCAGCATGGCCCGCAGGCGCAGCACCACCTCGTCCATGAGGAAGGGCTTGGTCAGATAGTCGTCGGCCCCGGCATTGAAGCCCGCGACCTTGTCGCTCCAGCGGTTGCGGGCCGTGAGCACCAGCACCGGCCAGCTGCGGCCCGCGTCGCGCCAGTCGCGCAGCACGCTCAGCCCGTCCTTGAGCGGCAGGCCCAGGTCCAGCACGGCGGCGCTGTAGGCTTCGGCACTGCCGGCAAAGGACGCGGCCTCGCCGTCGTGTTCCACATCCACCGCAAAACCCGCGGCCTCCAGCGCCACGCGCAGTTGCTGGGCCAGCGCCACATCGTCTTCCACCACCAGGATGCGCATCAGTCGTCCACCTTCTGCCGCGTGACTTGCAGGCTCACGGCGTCCACTTCGAGCTCCAGCTTGAAGCCGTTGGGTTGCTGCAGCTCCACGCTGTAGTAGGGGCGGCGGCGGTGGTCCGTCTCCAGCTCCACCTCCAGCACCAGGCCCGAAAAGCGCGGCCGCAAGGATTCGAGCATCACGGCCATGGACTTGGGCGCCGCGGGCGTGCCCGCCGTTTGCGGCGGGGTCAGCACCTCGCCCGTGTTCACGTCCACCAGCAGCTTCATCTCCCCGGCGGGCCGGTCCGAGAGCTTGACCTCGTACACCGCCTTGCCCTGCGCGTCGCGCTCGAACTCGGCGTTCACCACGCGCGAGCCGTAGCGCTGCTCCAGCTGCTTGATGTAGCGCGCCATTTGCGCGAGGCCCACAGGCTGCGTGGGCCAGTCGCTCTCCTGCGCGACGACGGTGCCCGTGGCCGCATCCACCAGCACCTCGTGCTTGGTGCCGCGGGCGTCGATGATCTTGATCTCGTAGCGCAGCTCGCCCTTGCGGCCGTGCTTGGTCTCCACGTCGATGACGCGCCCGCCGTACTGGCGGCTCATGTCCGCAATGATGCTGTTGAGCGGCCTAAGCTGCCCGCTCTGCACGCCGCGCCGCGCCACATCCTGCTCGGCGGCAGGGGCCTGCGCACAGGCCAGCGCTACCGCGGCAAAAGCGGCGGCCTGCACGATGGTTCGCAAGCTGATATTTGTCATCGCGCGATTATTGCGGAGGCCATTAAACGGTCCATGAACGGACGCTTCACGGTGGGTTTAGGAACGGTTGCGCACACTGCCTCCCAGTTCTTCACAACCACTGCCACACCGAAAGGAAGCACCATGAAAAAGACCGTTCTGACCCTGGCCTTCGCAGCCGCCGCCGCGGCCTCCGCCCTGCCCTCCATGGCCTGGGCCATGGGCGCCCAGGAGGCCGTCAACGTGATGGCCAAGAACCACTACGTGGCGCCGCACGACCTGCAAAAGCAATACGGCTACTGGACCGCCGAGGCCGTCTCCAACGACGGGGTGCGTGCCACCGTGCTGGTCAACGATGCCAACGGCAGCTTCACCGCCGTGCGCAAGGGCGATGTCGGCACCGCCCTGCCCAGCGTGGAGCGGGTGGCGCAGCAGGTGCGCGCCGCCGGCTACAGCTTCGTGTACGACGTGGAGTTGGACGACGGCTTCTGGCAGGCCAAGGCCCGCCAGTCCGTGACCAACCGCGAGAAGGTCGAATTCGTGCTGCACCCGGTGACGCTGGAGGTGTTGAGCCAGGTGGGCCGCAGCGGCGGCACCGTGAACGGCCAGCCCGTGCTCAGCGCCGACCAGATCGTGGCGGCCCTGCAGCAGGCGGGCTACACCCGCGTGCGCGGTGTCGAGTATGAAGACGGCTACTGGGAAGCCGAGGCCACCAACACGGCCAACCTGGCGGTGGAGCTGCGGGTGGACGCCGTGACCGGGGCCGTGCTGCGCGAACAGCTGGACGATTGAGCGGCCCGCGCCTGCGGTGGAGGCAGGTGCGGCAACCAGCGCACGAAAAAAGTAGCACCTGGCCCGGCATGCCAACGCAGCCGGGCCAGGTGTTGGAGTGACTGTTGTAGCGGGTCGGGGCAGGCACGCCGAACGTGCCCGTCGCCCGCGCTACACGCCTGCATGCCTACATGCCCTACATACCTACTTGGACAGATCGACCGCGTACTTCGACGTGCCCTTGCCCGAGCCGTCGTCCGCCGCCAGCAGCGACACGTTGGCCAGGCCCGCGGCCTGCGCCACGGCCAGCGCATTGGCGCCCGAGCTGAAAACCACCGGCCCCGCCACGGTGGCCTTGGCAAAGCGCCAGCTCTTGGCCGCACCGTTGGTACTGCGCGTCACCGCCGGGTTCTTGCGGATGTAGTCGATGACCACGTCGCGATTGGCATCGGGCGACGCCCAGATGGTGCCCGAGCCGTCGAGCTTGTCGATGAAGCTCTTGCCACTGGTGGCGCGGTAGTTGTTGGTGGCGATCACGAACTCCTGCGCCACGTCGATGGGCTTGCCCAGGTAGGTCAGGCTCTTGATGCGGCTGCCCACGGGCTGGGTCACGTCGATCTGGTACTGCACGTCGGCGGTGGTGAACATGTCGAAGTTGTAGCCCGGGAAGGTGCTGATGAGCTGCTGCTCGCCGGTCTTGGCAGGGTCGATCTGGTTGAAGCGCTTGGCCGCGGCCTCCAGCCAGTTCTTGATGTCCCCGCCGTTGACCTTCACCGCATACACCGTGTTGGGGTATAGGTACAGGTCGGCCGCGTTGTTGATGGCCAGCGGGCCCACGGCGACGTCGGTGTAGTCGGCTCCACCCTGGAAGCCGCTCTTGAACGGCGCGCTCACCGACAGCACCGGCAGCTGCGCATACTGCGGCAGGCTGGCCTTGATGTAGGCGGCCACATAGGCCTGCTGCGCCTGGTTCACGATCTGGATCGCGCCGGGGTCGCCCACGTCGGCGAACAGCGTGCTCATGCGGAAGTCGGTCTGGCCGATGGGTGTCTTCACGTACTGGATGGCGGCCTGGTGCTGCGTCTCGACGAGCGGGGCCACGCTGGCGTCCGCATCCACGGTCACTGTGGCGCCCGCGGCGTTCTTGTTCTGGATGTTGCGCAACTCGGACTTGCTGGCCGTCTTGTTGACCACCCACTTGGCGCCGTCCCACTGCAGCGCCAGCTGCACCACGCCCAGGGCCTTGCCCCACGAGCTGGCCATCACGGCGGGCACGCCGTTCACGGTGCCGGCCTTGTGGTCGACACCGGCCATGGTGAAGCCGGGCGTGGCCGCGGTGTCGGGGAACACGCCGTGCTGGTGGCCCATCACCATCGCGTCGATGCCGGCCACCTTGGAGAGGTACAGGCCCGGGTTCTCCATGGTGGGCGAATACGCCGCGCTGTCCATGCCGCCGTGCAGCAGCGCGATCACGATGTCGGCGCCCTTGGCGCGCAGCTCGGGCACGTACTTCGTCGCAGCCTCGACCGCGCCTTGCGTGCTGACCTTGCCTTCGAGGTAGCGCTTGTCCCAGTTCATGATGCCCGGCGTGGTGAAGCCGATCACGCCCACCTTGATGGGCAGCTTCAACTCCTTGCCGTCCGCGCCCTTGGCCACCAGCGTGCGCTCGAGCACGGTGTAGGGCTGCACCAGCGGCTTCTGGGTCTTGTTGCTGGTGACGTTGGCCAGCACCATCGGAAAGCCCGCGCCCGCGCATTTCTTGGCGGCGTCCACGCCATCCACCTCCAGCCCGCCGCCCAGCACCTGGTTCAGGAACGGCAGGCCGTAGTTGAACTCGTGGTTGCCCAGCGTGCCGGCGTCAAAGCCTAACGCGCCCATGGCCCTGTACATGGACAGCTGCTGCGTGCAAGGGATGGGGTTGATGGTGGCTTCGTAGTCGGCCAGCGCCGTGCCCTGGATGGTGTCGCCGTTGTCCACCAGCAGGGTGTTGGCAAACTCCTTGCGCGCCGCACGCACCAGCGTGGCGGTGCGCTCGAAGCCGTAGCTCTTGTCTTCGGCCAGCTTGAAGTAGTCGTAGCTGCGCACATTGAAGTGCAGGTCGGTGGTCTCCAGCACGGCCAGCGTGGCGGTGGCACCAGCGTTGTTGTTGACGCTGCCGCCATCACCGCCGCCGCATGCGGACAGCGACGCGGCCAGCGCCAGCACGCTCAGCGTGGCGGTGCGGCGTGAGCCATGAAACGACGAAAGCGAAAGAAGTCGGCTGCGAGTGCGTTCAGACATGAACAAGGCCCTTGTTGGAACAAGGGTCCGAGTGTCTGGCCGGGGTTTGACAGCGGTGTGACGTGGTGCAAAAGCACACGCCTGTCCGCCCCCCATCAGGCGATGCGGTGCACGTCGCCGTTGTGCGGCGAAGCGCTTTCGTGGAACAGGTCCTCCAGGAACTGCGCCAGCTCGTGCTCTTGCACGAAGTCGGGAATCACGAAACCCGAGGGAGTCCGCTTGCCATCGGACCCCACGCGGTAGGCCTGCCACAGCGCGCCCTCGCGCCGCACCTCGACGATGCGGCCGAAGACGTTGAAACGGGGGTGCGTCGGCGCTGCCATACGAAGCTCTCCTTCAGGCGGATGCGTGCGGATCTGCGGTCGTGGCGATCAGATCCACCTCGACCGTCGCGTTCTTGGGCAACTGCAGCACGCCCACCGACGTGCGCGTGTGGGCGCCCGCGTCTCCCAGCACGGCGAACAAAAGGTCCGACGCCCCATCGGCCACCTCGCTTTGCTGCGTGAACGTAGGCGCCGACTGCACGTACACGGTGATCCGCAGGATGGCCTGCACTGCATCGAGTGAGCCGAGTGCACGCTGCAGCAGAGCCAGCGATCGCATCACGCACACCTTGGCGGCCTTCTGCGCATCGGCCAGCGACGCACCGGCACCGGCTGCGCCCGTGACCACCACGGTGTCGCCCACGCGCGGGATCTGGCCGCTCAGGTAGATGTGGTGACCGTCGCGCACCAGCGGCACGTAGTTGCCACCGATCTTGATCTCGCCATCGAAGCTGTAGCCCAGGGCCTGGGCCTGTTCCTGGAAACGCGTGTCACGGGACATAAGAAATCTCGGCATTTAAGAGGGCCACCACTATGCCATTGAGCGCGGCATGGAGCGCGCAGGCAGCCATTGGTTCGGCCCACGCCAGTGCACCCGCGGAACTGGCTCGGCCAGACCACCGGATGCGTCCCCCTGGGGCGGGAAGGCGGCGAAGACGAAACAAGGGGGGAGGGGTTCAAAGATACCGCGCGAACGGGTCCACCAGCGACGCCAGCGTCACGCCGGCGGGCTGCCCGGCATTCTCGGGGCGCCAGGCTGGCTCCGGCCCTGCGGCCACCGGCATGACCTTGATCGGCTGCATTTTGCGGCCATAGAGGCGCTGCACGCGCTCATCCAGCGTGGGGTGCGAGTCGAGCCAGCGCTCCATGCGGCCACCGCCGCCCAGGTCCACCAGGAGCATGTGCTGTACCGAGGGGTGGTTCAGTCCCTTGTGGCTGTGCTCTTCATAGCCGCGCGGCAGGTCGCGGCGCTGGGCCATGACCTTGCGCAGCACGCCGCCCAGGCCGTCGCGGCTGCGCGTCCATTGCACGGCGCGGGCGTCGGCCAGGTACTCGCGCTGGCGCGACACTGCGGCCTTGAGCATGCGTCCGGTCAACCAGCCTGCAAGGCCGGCCAGCATGATGGCCGAGCCGAACCACCACGACAGGCCCCGGCGCTCGCGCAGCGTGTTGCCGAAGTTGTAGACCAGCTCCAGCCCGAACACCATGCCCGCCAGCTGCATCTTCAGACGGGTGTCGCCTTCGTGCAGGTGCGAGAGCTCGTGGGCGACCATGCCCTGCATCTCCTCGCGGTTCAGGTAGTCGAGCGCGCCCTGCGTCACGGCGATCACGGCATCGCTCTGGTCCCAGCCGGCGGCAAAGGCATTGATCGCGTCGGTGCGCGGCATCACCATGATCTCGGGCCGGGGCATGTGGGCCGCGATGCACAGCTCGTCCACGATGTTGGAAAGCCGCTGCTCGGCATGCGAGAGCGACGGCCTCAGCTCGCGCGCACCCACCCGCCGGGCCAGCTTGACGCCGCCCGCGCGCAGGTTCGAGGTTTCCACCCACCAGCCGCCCAGCACCAGCATCAGCGACACGCCCACGTTGGCCGCCAGAAAGCCCTGCGGAAACGGCAACCGCCCCGGCAGCACCGCGGCCATCAATACCCAGGCCAGCGCCAGGGCCGCGTGCACCGCGACGACCAGCACGGCCACAGCGAGTGCAAAGCCCAGCAGCAGGCGCCGCGTCTCGCTGCGCGCGCTGTCCTGATGGTCCCAGAACTTCATGGCACCCTCTCCAGTCGGTGAGATATCCACTGCGGGCAGAACTGGCCGCAGCCTTGCCGGCGCATGCGTGGATGCGTACGGGCCGTGCCGCCACGTGCGTCCCGCGGAGGGAACAGCGCCGCCAGCGGCCCAGAGGCCCAGAGGCCCAGAGGCCCATCGATATGGCTTACGAGAACCGCACCTGCGGCGCGGTGCGCTCTTCTTCGCTGCGTGTGGATTCGAGCATCGGCACGGTGGGAAAGCCCAGCAGGCGCGCCACGACCAGGTCAGGAAACTGCGCTGCCGCGTCGTTGAATTCCAGCGCCTGGTCGTTGTACGCCTGGCGCGCAAAGCCCAGGCGGTTTTCGGTGCTGGTCAGCTCTTCGGACAGCGACTGCATGGTGGCGTCGGCCTTGAGTTCGGGATACGCCTCGGCCACCACCATCAGGCGGCCCAGGCTGCTGCCCAGCACGCCCTCGGCGGCTGCGAGCGCGCCCATGGCGTTGGCGCTGCCAGGCTCTGCCCGTACAGCGGCAGCAGCGCCCTGCGCCTGACCGCGCGCCTGGATGACGGCTTCGAGCGTGGCGGCCTCGTGGCTGAGGTAGCCCTTGGCGACTTCGACCAGGTTGGGCACCAGGTCGTGGCGGCGCTTGAGCTGCACGTCGATCTGGCCGAACGCGTTGGCAATGCGGTTGCGCAGCTGCACCAGCCGGTTGTAGACACTAACGGCCCACACCGCCAGCACGGCGACCAGGCCCAGAACGATCCAAGCAGTAGCTGACATGTCCCACCCTCCTTGTTGTGAATTGAATGAATGGATGCTGGGCGCATCTTAGTGGCGCTCCTTTCCCAAAGGGGCCATACATTTCAGCGGGTAGGGATTTAAGCACCAAAACAGCCTGCAGCGCCTCACCAATAAGCGCTAGCAGCTATCAAAAGCAGAGCAATCGATACTATGAGCACACACCGGGCCCATCCACAGGCTGCGAGGGCAGCGGCCCAGCCGCTCTGGGTTGACACCCCGCACCCGCCACCGACCGCAGCCCCGCCAGTGCACCCGTGGAACCGGCTTTGCCGGGCCACCGGGTGCGTCCCCCTTCAGGGGGAAGCGGCGCAGCCGCTCAGGGGGTGCCCTTATTCCGCATCCAGTCCGCCGTGCCCATGAAGCTTTCCTTCAAGCGGGCGCGCAAAGCGCCGGGCACGCCCGTCTCGCCCATGGCCTGGTCCATGCAGGCGACCCACTGGTCGCGCTCCTTGATGCCGATGGAAAAAGGCATGTGCCGCATGCGCAGGCGCGGGTGGCCGAAGCGGCTTTGGTAGTGGTCGGGCCCGCCCAGCCAACCGCACAAGAACCAGAAGAGTTTTTGCCGCGCCTGCACCAGGTCGCTGCCGTGGGCCGTACGCAACTCGGCATACGCGGGCTCCAGGTCCATCAGGTCGTAGAAACGCTCGGTGAGCGCCAGCACGCGCGCTTCGCCGCCGATCCATTCGAAGGGTGTGACAGCCGCCGCCGCAGCCTCCTGGCCGGGCTCGGTGTCTGCGTGGGGGTCTTTGGAAACGTCTGAATTCATGTCAAAAATGGCGCTACCGCTTGACCATCAAGCGGCAGCAGCTATCGAATATATAGCAACCGGCTGATGCAGCACTGGCGGTACCCCATAGAGGGCACACGCCAGCCGCTCACTCCGCCGCGCGGCGCAGCGTGTCCACCACCGGCCGCAGCAGCACCTCGCGCAGGCCCCACCAGCCAGCGGCCAAGGCCAGCACGGCGCCCGCCACGGCGCCCGCCAGCGGCACCCAGGGCGACGCGGTCCAGGCGAAGTCGAACACGAAGCGCGCCAGCGCCCAGCCCACGCCCACGGCCACGGTGCTGGCCAAAAAGCCCGCGAGCAGGCCCACGCCCACCAGCTCGGCGCGCTGCACCTGCCGCAGCAGGCTGGCGCGCGCCCCCACGGCGCGCATGATGGCGTATTCGCGCGCACGCTCTTCACGTGTGGCGGTGACGGCCGCGAACAGCACCACCAGGCCAGCGGCCAGCGTGAAAGCGAACAAGAACTCCACCGCGCGGATCACCTGGTCCAGCACGCGCTGCACCTGGTTGATGGTGGCGGCCATGTCCACGTTGGTGATGTTGGGGAATTGGCGCACCAGCGCGTTGTCAAAACCGTGCACCTCGGGCGCGCGGTAGGCGGCAAGGTACGTGACGGGCACGTCCTTCACGCTCGCCACCGGGTACATCACGAAGAAGTTGGCGCGCATCGAGCCCCAGTCCACCTTGCGCAGGCTGGTGATGCGGGCTTCGTTCAGCACGCCGCCCATGTCGAACTGCAGGCGGTCGCCCATCTTCAGGCCCAGGGTCTCGGCAATGCCTTCTTCGACGCTGATCGCGCCCTCCTCGCCCGCCGTCCACCGGCCGGCCACGATCTGGTTGTGGGCCGGTGCCTCGGTGGCGTTGGAGAGGTTGAACTCGCGGTCCACCAGGCGCTTGGCGCGGTCGTCGGTGTAGTCGGCCGGGCCCACGGCCTTGCCATTCACCGCCACCAGCCGCCCGCGGATCATGGGGTACCAGTCGTACTTGGCGACATTGTTGTCCTTGAGCGCCTGCTGAAAAGCATCGGCCTGGTCGGGCATGACGTTGATCACGAAGCGGTTGGGCGCATCCGGCGGCGTGGCCTTGCGCCAGCTGTCCACCAGGTCGGTGCGCAGCAGCACCAGCAACACCAGGGCCAGCAGGCCCACGGCCAGGCTGCTGACCTGCACCACGGCGTAGGCCGGGCGTGCCGATATCTGCCGCGTGGCCAGCACCAGCCAGCGCGGGGCGGTGGCCTCGTTCACGCTCCTGCGCAGCAGCTTGACCGCCACCCAGGCCAGGCCTGCGAACAGGAGCACCGCGCCCGCAAAGCCGCCCACGGCGATCAGGCCCAGCTTGATGTCGCTGCTCACCGTCAGCAGCAGCGCCGCAAAGCCCGCGATGCCGATGCCCAGCACCGCCATGGATGCCGGCTTGAGCCCGCCCACGTCGCGCCGGATGACCCGCAGCGGTGGCACCTGGGCCAGCTGCAGCACCGGCGGCAGGCCGAACGCGAACAGCAGCGTGAGCCCCATGCCCAGGCCGAAGGCCACGGGCCACAGGCTGGGTGCGGGCAAGGCGGATTCCACCAGCCCCGCCAGCAGCAGCACGAAGGCGTGGTGCACGGCATACCCCAGCAGCACGCCCAGGGCGCTGGCGAACAGGCCGACCAGCGCGAACTCGGTGGTGTACGCGCCCGCGATGGTGCGCTGGCTTTGCCCCAGCACGCGCAGCATGGCCGATGCGTCCAGATGCTCCGCGGCAAAGCCGCGTGCCGCCAGGGCCACGGCCACGGCCGACAGCAGCGCGGCCAGCAGGGCCACCAGGCTCAGAAATTTCTGGGCGCGGTCCAGCGTCTGGCGCATTTCGGGGCGGCCGCTCTCCAGCGACTCCACACGCACGCCGTGCACCTCGGGCTTTTTAAGCTCTGCGGCAGACCATTCGTTGAAGGCCTTGACCGCAGGCGCCGGGCCGGTGACGGCAAACCGGTAGGTCAGGCGGCTGGCGGGCTGCACTAGGCCGGTAGCGGCCAGGTCGGCTTCGTTGACCATCACGCGCGGCGCAAAGCTCATGAAGCCCGCGCCCCGGTCCGGCTCGATGACGATGATGCGGGCGATGCGCAGTTGCGTATCGCCCAGCAGCAGAAAGTCGCCCATGGCCAGGTTCAGCGATTCGAGCAAAGGAGCATCGACCCATACCTCGCCCTTGGCCGGGATGTCCCGCGTGGGCTGGTCGATGGCGCCGGGGGCGTCGGACACCCGCAGGCTGCCGCGCAGCGGATAGGCCGGCTGCACGCTCTTCAAGGCCACGAGCTTGCTGGCGCCTCCCTGGGCGTCGCTGGCGCGGCCCATGGTGGGAAAGCCGAGCGTGGTGACGGATTGGAGGCCCAGCGCCTTGGCCTGGTCCACAAAGGCCTGGGGGGTGGGGTTGTCGCTGGCCACCACCGCGTCGCCGCCCAGCAGCTGCAGGGCATCGCGCTGCAGGCCGCCCTGCAATCGGTCGGCAAAGAAGCCCACCGAAGTGAGCGCGGCCACCGCCAGGGTGACGGCAACGATCAACAGGCGCAGCTCGCCCGCGCGCAGGTCGCGGGCCAGGGTGCGCCAGCCCAGGCGCAGAAAAGACAGGTTCATGGCGCGGACCTTAGCGCAAAGCGAACGGGCCGTCAGCCCGTGGGGTGTTTTGGGGCGGTGCCGGGCGCTGCGCGGGCAGCGGGCCCGCCCCTCGCGGTCAGGGCCGCACCGTGGCGGTGGCCTCGCTGCCTTCGCCCGCGCCCAGCCGCTGCTCCAGCGCCTTGAGCACAGGTTCGATCTGCGCGCCCACCCGGATCTGCGGGTTGGAGAAGCCGTCGGCCTTGCCGGCCTCGACCTCGCGCTGCTGGATCAGCGGCACGGCCTTGGCGAAGGCGTCGGTGAACGAATGGGTCTGGCGCAGTTGCTCGTTGAACACCGCACGGCCGAAGAACGTGAGCTCGGACAGCCGGCCGCAGCCGTACGAGGTGTGCGTGGCATCGGCCGCCGTCATGATGAGCGTGCCGTCGGTGACCAGCGGGTCGATCCAGCCGCCCGAAAAGCAGGCCGACACGGCGATCACGCGGTGGCGGATGCCGGCGTCGTCCAGCGCGGCGCGCAGCATCTCGGGCGTGACGGGCGGCACCTCCAGAGGCCAGTGCGACGCGGCCAGCTCGTGGTTGCGCGCGCCGTGGGATGTCATGTAGACCATGAGCACGTCGTTGTCGCGGTCCATGCGGTCCGCCAGCGCCTCGATGGCGCGCTGCAGGTTCTGCGGCGTGGCCCACAGGTGGGTGCCTGCGGTTTCCGCATGGTTGAGCAGGTGCAGCACGCGGCCGTCGGCGTCGAAGCGCTCCTTCAGCAGCGTGCTGACCATGGTGCTTTCTCGGCGGAAGACTTCCTCGCTGGCATAGGGGGCGAACACCAGCCCGTAGACATCCACCACGCCCGGGCGCTCGGGCGCCAGCGCCTGTACCTGCTGCGGCCACAGTGCCTGCTGGGCTTCGAAGACCGTCTGCGACAGGTGCAGGCGTGCCGGCTCTGGAGCAGGCTCCTGGGCCGCGGCGACGGCTTCGGCATCCATCTCCCAGGGCCGGTCGGGAAACTGCCACGTGGCCAGGGCCGCCAGGCCCACCAACCCGGCGGCAAAGACCGCCGTGCGCACGCGCGAGCGGATGAAACGTGCACTGACCACGACCACCGCCGCCAGCAGCCACGCGAACAGCGGGATGTACAGTGCCCACATCACCCAGCCGGCGATCTGCCCCTGCCAGGTCTGCGGCCTTTGCGCCGCCCAGCCCAACAGCCCGTAGGTGAGCAGTGTGGGAACCATGGGCGCCCAGGTGGAGAGTGCGAACCACGCCGCCAGACCGCCCGAAGGTTCGGGGCTGGCGGCCCCTGGTGCCGCGGCCTGTTCCCGCAGCGCCGGGGCCATGCCCCACCACGCGAACCACAGCAGCGCCAACGTCGTCCAGTACGGAATCAGCCAGCCGCGCAGGTTGAACTGCGCGGGGCCCACGATCTCCAGGCGCGCGACGGCCGCCAGCAGCGCGCCACTGGCGAGCGCCAGCACCACCAGTTGCCAGGGCGTGGGCGCCGCCGCGCCGGTACGGGGCGCCAGGAAAAATCCGGCGCGCAAGCCTTCGCGGACCCAGTCCCAGAGCGACAGGCGGGCAGAGCCCGCAGGCCCGCCACCCGGGGTGTCAGCCAGCGCCCCGGGCGCGGTGGGCGCGCCGGCCAGCGGCACTTCAATCTCGCCGGGCACAGGGCCCGATTGGCTGGGCAGGGTGTTGTCCCAGGTGCCATGCACGTGACGGTCTTTCATGCGCGCATCATGCCATCTGCGCATGACGGGCATCCACGGCGGCCGGGCGCTCGACGGTGGCCGCTGCGTGCTCTTGAGGGCTACCGGTGGCCGCCGTAGCCGTAGCTGTGGCCCGGCATCCAAACGCTATCGCTATGTCTGCGGCGCAGCCCCTGTCGCAGGCAGCACTGCAGGCGGCTGCGCCAGCTCTGGCTGCAGCACAAGCCGGTCGGCCCCGCTGTAGCAGACAAAACGCCGGTTGGTCGCCCGTCCGATGGCGCACAGGCCCAGCTGCTGCGCCACCGCATGGCCCATCTGCGTCATGCCGCTGCGCGACACCACGATGGGCACGCCCATCTGGGCTGACTTGATGACCATCTCGCTGGTGAGGCGCCCGGTGGTGTAGAAGACCTTGTCGGCGCCCGACATGGGCTCGGGCCCGGGCTCGCCTGCAGCCCCCTCAGCCGCGAGTCTTGGCGGCTGCGCATTCATCCACATCCAGCCCGCAATCGTGTCGATGGCGTTGTGGCGCCCCACGTCTTCCACAAAAGTGAGCAGTTCCTCCCCCTGGAACAGCGCACAGCCGTGCACCGAGCCGGCAGACTTGTACGTGGACTCCTTCAGGCGGATCGCGTTGACGATGCCGTACAGCTGGGCTTGGGTGAGGCGCGCCTCGGGCAGCACGATGCGGTCCACCTCGTCCATCAAGCCACCGAACACGCTGCCCTGCCCGCAGCCGGTGGTCACCACCTTGCTGGCCGTCCGCTCTTCGATGCGCTCGATGCCGTGGCGGGTGCGCACGGCGGCGGCGTGCACGTCCCAGTCGACGGTGATGGACGCGATGTCGAACACCGACTCGACCAGGCGCTGGTTGCGCAGGTAACCGAGCACCAGCAGCTCGGGGTGCGCGCCCAGGGTCATCAGCGTGACCAGCTCGCGCTTGTCCACATACACGGTGAGCGGGCGCTCCGCGGGGATGGAGACCTGCTCGCGCTCGCCCAGTTCGTTGACCACATCGACACTGTGGGTGAGCGGGGCCGTGGCCTGCGTCAGGCGCGGCAAGGGGGGCAAGGGCTGGGCGGTGGAATCCGTTGCGGTGCGGGATGTCATGGAGGGACTATACGCAGGCGTGCTGAATGCAGACGCTGCCCAGCCTGGCCCTGCGCCGGGCGGGGCCAAGGGCGAAGAGGAGGTGCTCCGAGAGATTTGGAGGGGTGCCGGTCTCTGTGCGGCCCATCGCAGAAGTGGTACGCACCCCGCGCACCCGGCCGACGGCGATCAGGGCTTGGGTGCCGATGCCGCGGCGGCGGGGGTGGCCGTGTTGGGCGGGCTGCTGGCCGTGCCCGGTGGCGAGTGGGCGCCTGCGGCCTCCAGGGGCTTGGCCTCTGGCGGTGTGTAGGCGAACGGGCCGGGGTCAGCGCACGAGGCGCCGGTGGCCACCGCAGGCTTGGCATCCGGCGTGGTCTTGCGGTAGTGGGCCGCCACCTTGTCCTGCGACAGGCACAGCTTGTAGTTGTCGACCTTGCCGGCCCAGGCGGCCTTGGCAGCGGCTTCTGCAGCCTTGGCGGCGGCCTCGGGCGACGGCGGGGGCAGCTTGGCCACGGCCAGGCTGCACGCACCAGCGGCACACAAAGCCAGCGCCAGGGTACGGAGGGGGTGTGGAGTCTTCATGGTGGGGTGTGCCTCACATGTCATGCCTGGACGGGCTTGCCTGCGGCGGCGGCCGCCTCGACAGGTCCGTCCACGGCGCTGCGCTGGCGCGGAATCTTGCCGGCCTCGATGTCGTCGTACCAGAGCTCGTGGTGCTCCCTGGCCCAGGTGTCGTCCACATAGCCGGTCTTCATGGCCTTGTAGGCGCCCTGCATGCCGATGGTGCCCATGTAGATGTGGCCCATGAACATCATCATCATCACCACCGTGGCCACGGCATGCACCATGTGCGCGATCTGCATGGTGCCACGCTCGTAGATGAGCCCGGGGATCAGCTTGTCCAGCACCAGGCCCGAGGCCACCACGATCACGCCCAGGCCCAGCACGCCGGCCCAGAACACGATCTTCTCGCCCGCGTTGAAGCGGTGCGAAGGCACCTCTTGCCCCGAGAGCATGCCGCCGCCCTTGGCGATCCAGGTGATGTCCTCGCGGCGCGGCAGGTTGTCCTTGAGGAACGTGAAGAACACGATGACCAGCGACACCGCGAACAGCGGGCCGGCGAAGTTGTGGATGTTCTTCAATGCATACGCCAGCCAGCCGAACAGCGTAGCGCCCATGATGGGCAGCAGGAAGAACTTGCCGAACGCCATCACGATGCCCGACACCGCCAGGGCGACGAAGGCAATGGCGTTGGCCCAGTGGGCCGAGCGCTCGAAAGGGGTGAAGCGCTCGATCTTGCGGCCGGTCTCGGCGCCGTGCAGCTTGATCGCGCCCTTGCCCCAGTAGAACAGCGCAATCGCACCGGCCACGATGAGCAGCAGCGAGCCGCCGTACGGGATGATCCACTGGTTGCGCACCTGCCGCCAGGCCTCGCCGGCGTTGGTCACGCGCGAGCCGGGGTACTGCACGAAGGGCTGGATCAGGTTGCCGGCCTCGGGCGCCTGGCTCTTGGGCAGGCTGCTGGTGCCCGTCACGCCCTGCCCCACCTGGCGCCACATGGGCGCGTTGTTGCCGGGCTGCACCTTGGCGCGTTCGCCGTTGGTCTGCTCCAGGTATTTGGGGTCGGCGCTCGCGTCCGGCTTGACCTCGAAGATGTTCTGGCTCTGGATGCCGCCCGCGGCCGGGGCCGCGGTGGCAGGCGCAGGCGCTACTGCTGCCGCAGGCGCAGAGGCTGCATCGCCAGCGGCCGGGGCCTGCGCCAGCGCGGGGCCGCAGGCCACACCGACCACCAACGCCAATGACCACAGGATGTGTTGCATGACGGGCCTCACTTCGCGGTGATGCGCGTGTACTCGTTCTGGCCGTACTGCTGGCGCGTCTTCAGTTGCGCCTCCCAGCTCGCCTTGTCACCGGCCGTCCAGCCCGGCTGCGTGAAGGCGCTGCCGGTGCCGGCGTAGGGGGCCGCATCGCTGCGGATGCCGGCGCCGGTCTGCGGCTTTTCGCCGCAGGCGCTCAGGGCCGCCAGGGCCAGGGCTGCGGAGGCGACCAGCAAGGTGCGGTGCATCGTGGTCATGACTTGCCCCCTGCCGGCTGGCCGGCCTGCTGCGAGCCGTAGGCCGTGCCCCAGCCCCACACTTCGGCGCCCTTGCCGCGCTGCACCACGCGGTTGCGGAAGATGTCCGCCACCACGTCGCCATCGCCAGCCAGCAGGGCCTTGGTGGAGCACATTTCGGCGCAGGCGGGCAGCTTGCCCTCGGCCAGGCGGTTGCGGCCGTACTTGTCGAACTCGGCCTGGCTGCCATGCTCTTCAGGGCCGCCGGCGCAGAAGGTGCACTTGTCCATCTTGCCGCGCACGCCAAAGGTGCCGGTGGACGGGAACTGCGGTGCGCCAAAGGGGCAGGCATAGCTGCAGTAGCCGCAGCCGATGCACACGTCCTTGTCATGCAGCACCACGCCTTCGTCCGTGCGATAAAAGCAGTTGACGGGGCACACGGCCATGCAGGGCGCATCGCTGCAGTGCATGCAGGCCACCGAGATCGATTTCTCGCCGGGCACGCCGTCGTTGAGCGTGACCACGCGGCGGCGGTTCACGCCCCACGGCACCTCGTGCTCGTTCTTGCAGGCCGTGACGCAGCCGTTGCATTCGATGCAGCGCTCTGAGTCGCAGATGAATTTCATTCGTGCCATGGGTAGGTCTCCTTGCGCGGCGCGATCAGGCGCGTTCCACGTTGCAGATCGTGGTCTTGGTTTCTTGCATCATGGTCACGCTGTCGTAGCCATAGGTGGTGGCGGTGTTCACCGCTTCGCCGCGCACGATGGGCGCTGCGCCCTTGGGGTAGTACGCCAGCATGTCCGCGCCTTGCCAGCGCCCCGAGAAGTGGAACGGCATCCACACCGTGTCGGGTGCCACGCGCTCGGTGACCAGCGCCTGCACGTTCAGGCGTGCGCCGGTGGGCGAGCTCAGCCACACGCGCTCGCCGTTGCGGATGCCGCGGTCGGCCGCCGTCTTCGGGTTGATCTCGACGAACGACTCCTGCTGCAGCTCGGCCAGCCAGGGGTTGGAGCGGGTTTCCTCGCCGCCGCCTTCGTACTCGACCAGGCGGCCCGAGCTCAGGATGAGCGGGAACTTCTCGTGCACCTTGTCGGCGATGTTCTTGTCCTGCACGCTCTTGTACAGCGTGGGCATGCGCCAGAAGGCCTTCTTGTCGTCGTGCGTGGGGTACTTGGCCATCAGCTCCGGCTTGGTGCCGTACAGCGGCTCGCGGTGCTGCGGTATCGCATCCGGGAAGTTCCACACCACGGCACGCGCCTTGGCGTTGCCGAACGGGTGGCAGCCGTGCTTCATGGCCACGCGGATGATCGCGCCGGTGGGATCGGTCTTCCAGTTCTTGCCTTCGGCCTTGGCCTTTTCGGCGTCCGACAGGTCGTCCCACCAGCCGAGCTTCTTGAGCAGCACGTGGTCGAACTCGGGGTAGCCGGTGGTGATCTCGCTGCCCAGCGAGAACGATCCGTCCTCGGCCAGCAGGTTCACGCCGTCCTTTTCCACGCCGAAGTTGGCGCGGAAGTTGCCGCCGCCGTCCATCACATGCTTGGAGGTGTCGTACAGGTTGGACGAGCCCGGGTGCTTGAGCTCGGGCGTGCCGTAGCAGGGCCAGGGCAGGCCGAAGTAGTCGCCCGTGAAGTCGTAGCCCGTGTCCTTGTCCTTGCCGCCCTTGGCCTTGAGGGTCTTCACGTCGAACAGGTGCATGTTCTTCATGTGGGCCTTCAGCCGCTCGGGGCTCTGGCCGGTGTAGCCGATGGTCCACACGCTCTTGTTGATCTCGCGCAGGATGTCCTCGGGCACGGGCTCGTCCATGCCCTTGACCTTCTGCATCTTGTAGTTCTTGGACAGCTCGGCGGCAAAGCCCAGCTTCTCGGCGAACTGGTGCATGATCATGTGGTCCGAGCGGCTCTCCCACAGGGGCTCGATGACCTTCTCGCGCCACTGCAGCGACCGGTTGGACGCGGTGCACGAGCCGCTGGTCTCGAACTGCGTGGCCGCGGGCAGCAGGTACACCGCGCGGTTGGCGTTCAAATCTTCGGCCTTGCCGGGCATGGCGGCCATGGCGGCGGTGGCCGAGGGGTACGGGTCCACCACCACCAGCAAATCCAGCTTGTCCATCGCGCGTTTCATTTCCAGACCGCGCGTCTGCGAGTTGGGCGCATGGCCCCAGAAGAACACGCCGCGCAGGTTGGAGTCCTGGTCGATGAGCTCGTTCTTCTCCAGCACGCCGTCGATCCAGCGCGACACGGTGATGCCGCTCTTGGTCATCATCGCGGGCGATGCGTACTTGGCCTTGATCCACTCGTAGTCCACGCCCCACACGGCCGCGAAGTGCTTCCAGGAGCCTTCGGCCAGGCCGTAGTAGCCGGGCAGCGAATCGGGGTTGGGGCCCACGTCGGTGGCGCCTTGCACGTTGTCGTGGCCGCGGAAGATGTTGGTGCCGCCGCCCGTCTTGCCCACGTTGCCCAGCGCCAGCTGCAGGATGCACGATGCGCGAACGATGGCGTTGCCGATGGTGTGCTGCGTCTGGCCCATGCACCACACCACGGTGCCGGGGCGGTGGGCGTTGAGCATGCTCGCCACCTTGAAGACCTGCGCCTCCTTCACGCCGCAGGCCTCTTCCACCTTGTCGGGCGTCCACTTGGCGAGGATCTCCTCGCGCACCTTGTCCATGCCGTAGACGCGGTCGTTGATGTACTGCTTGTCTTCCCAGCCGTTCTTGAAGATGTGGTACAGCAGGCCGAAGAGGAAGGGAATGTCGGTGCCGGAGCGGATGCGCACGTATTCGTCGGCCTTGGCCGCCGTGCGGGTGAAGCGCGGGTCCACCACGATCATCTTGCAGCCGGTTTCCTTGGCGTGCAGCATGTGCAGCATGCTCACCGGGTGGGCCTCTGCCGCGTTGGAGCCGATGTACATCGCGACCTTGCTGTTTTGCATGTCGTTGTACGAATTGGTCATGGCCCCATAACCCCAGGTGTTGGCCACGCCGGCCACCGTGGTGGAGTGGCAGATGCGCGCCTGGTGGTCGCAGTTGTTGGTGCCCCAGAAGCTCACGAACTTGCGCAGCAGGTACGCCTGCTCGTTGTTGTGCTTGGACGAGCCGACGAAGTACACGCTGTCAGGGCCGCTGGCCTTGCGCAGCTCCTGCATCTTGGCGGTGATCTCGTTGAGCGCCGTGTCCCAGCTGATGCGCTCGTACTTGCCGTTCACGAGCTTCATGGGGTAGCGCAGGCGGTACTCGCCGTGGCCGTGCTCGCGCAGCGCAGCGCCCTTGGCACAGTGCGCGCCCAGGTTGATGGGCGAGTCGAACACCGGCTCCTGGCGCACCCACACGCCGTTCTCGACCACGGCATCCACCGCGCAGCCCACCGAGCAGTGGGTGCACACGGTGCGGCGCACTTCGATCTTGCTGTCGCCCAGGCCCACCTTGGCGCCTTCGGCGGCGTGGGACTTCTTGATCAGCGTGAGCTGCGACGCGGCAATGCCGACCCCGACGCCCAGGCCCGAGCGGCGCAAGAACGCGCGCCGGTCCATGGTGGGCAGGGCCTGCGACAAACCGCGGCGCAGGCTGTGAACAAAAGGAGAGGCAGGCGCGGCGCCCGGCGCGGCGTGCGGCGACTTCTTGGTGAGCAACATGGGGCGCCCCGGTCAGAGTTGGGTGGTCTTGTAGTACTGCTTCACATGGGCGGACAGGCGGTAACCGCCGCCCTTCTCCGGCGCCACGCGGGGGGGCTCGGACACGGCCGCTTCGGGAGACGTCGCCAGCTGCGGAAGGGCCACCACGGCAGCCGCTGCGGCGCCGACGGTGGCGGCGCCGGCAAAGAAGCTGCGGCGCGAAGGTGGGGTTTGGCTGTTCTGCATGCTTGTCTCCAGAATGGCTGCAGCTATGAAATGCTGTTCATACAGTCTATGTCACTGAGTGCAACACTGCAATTGAGGCGAATACCACCCACCAACTTACTCATCTTTTATATCGCCCCTCGCAGATGGTGTCAGCGGCGGCGCCAGTTCAATCGAGCATGTCGAAGCCCTGCGCCTCCACGCTGACGAAGGCGCGGGTGAAATGTGCTGTTGCAGCATAGAACCGTGCTTGCGGATGCGCCGCCAGCGCATCGCACAGCGCACCCACCCAGGGCTGCAGGTGCGTGGCAAAAAAGTCGCGCTGCGACGCCAGGTTGCACACCGCGACGTCGTCGCCGGCAATCAGGTAGCGCATGACCTCGCACAGGTAGGCGATGTGGTCTTCGGTCTCGGGCATGGCCGCCTCGTCACGCGCCAGGCCCAGGCGGGTCAGGTCGGTGCGCAGGCGGGCCAGGGGCTTCTCGTTCAAGAAGCCGCTCACGTAGTGCGATGCGTACAGGTAGACCTCGGGCTTGCCCACGCCGCCGAACAGGCGGTCGAACTCCAGCGCCACGGCCGCATCGTCCAGCGCACGCGCTGCGCCCACCAGCTGCTGCCAGGGCTCTTGCAAAAAACCACCCGCGGCCGGTGCCTCGGTCACCGCCACGCGCAGGGCGGACAGCAGCTCCGGGCCGGGCGCCGCGTAGTACAGCTGCGACAGCAGGCCATACAGCTCGGCGCGCGCGGTTTCCTCGTCCAGCGCCGAACTGCCGGCAGGGGTCATTGAAGGTTGGGCACTCACAGGTCCGTCACTTTCGCTTCGCTTTGGGAGGAATACAGGTCGATCACGCGGCAGTCGCTGCACATCTTCAGGCGCTCCAGCGCCTCGCCCTGGAACATGGGGTGGCCCGAGAGCTTGCCCAGCATGGCCTCGATGGCCTTGACCGTGCCAAACGGTTTGCTGCAGCGCACACAGGCCCAGGGCTTGGCTTCGTTGAGCACGCGCAGTTGCGCACGCTCGGGCGTGAGCAGCAGGCGCGGCTGCAGCGTGATCGCATCTTCGGGGCAGGTGGTGGCGCACAGGCCGCACTGCACGCAGTTCTTCTCGATGAAGCGCAGTTGCGGCATCTGCGGGTTGTCCTGCAGGGCGCTGGCGGGGCACGCGCTCACGCAGCTCAGGCACAGCGTGCAGCGGTCTTTGTTCACGTTGATGCTGCCCAGCGGCGAGCCCGCGGCCGGCAGCGCAATGGCGTCGGGCCGCACCGCGGCCGGGGCTGGCGCGTATTCGATGAGATGGTCCAGCGCCATCTCCAGCGTGCTGCGCTTTTCCTGCGCTACCGCAAACCGTGCGGGCACGGCGGGCGTGGCCTGGCGGGTCTGCCCCAGCGCCTGCAGCGCGGCATCGAGCGCCGTGGGGTGCGTGGCACGCACCAACTGCAGGTGGCTGCCCGTGTAGCCCAGCCCGCGCAGGATGGCCTGCGCCACGTCCATCTGCGCCTGCAGGCCTTCCAGGTACTGCGGGGCCTCTTCATCGGTCACCAGCACCGCCACCTGCGATGCGCCGTAAGCCACGGCGCTCAGCCACAGTTCCAAGCCCAGGCTGGCCGTGTGCCACACCGCCACGGGAATCACCCGCGCCGGCACGCCGTGCGCCACCTTGAGTTGCGCCGCGCGGCCCAATTCCTCCACCAGCGCCTGCCCGCGCTCCTGGCTGTGCAGCAGCAGCACGGCGTCCTTGCCACCGGCTGCGGCATAGGTGGACAGCAGCGTCTTGAGCTTCAGGCCCTGGTCCGTGGCGCTGGGGTAGGCATAGGTCAGCGCCCCCGTGGGGCACACCGTGGTGCAGGCACCGCAGCCCACGCACAGATGCGGGTTCACCTTGATTTGCTGGCGGCTCTTGTCGCTGGCAATGGCCTCGGCCGAGCAGATGTCCACGCAGGCATTGCAGCCCACGGTTTCATTGCGGCTGTGGGCGCACAGCTTTTGTTTGTAGGCAAAGAACTTGGGCTTTTCAAACTCGCCCACGAGCTCGCGCAGGCGCAGCAGCGTGGCGATGTCGCGGCCGTCCCAGCGAAAGTACCCCTGCGGCGGCGCGTGCTGCACAAAGGTGGGCGCGGCCGTAGCGGCGCGCAGGTCGAGCACCATGTCGAAGCGCTCGGTGTGCGGGGCCGCCTCGCGGCTGAAGTCGATGGCGCCCGCCACCTGGCAGACCTTCACGCAGGCGCGGTGCGACTGGCAGGCGGTCAGGTCGACTTGGTAGTCGAGGCCGATGGCATCTTCGGGGCACGCGGCCACGCAGGCATTGCAGCGGGTGCACAGGTCCAGGTCGATGGGGTTGTCGGCCGCCCATTGCAGATCGAACGCGCCCAGCCAGCCCGTGAGACCCGTGATGCGCCCGCCCAGCACCGGAAAGCGACGTGCCTGCGCGCCACCTGCGGTGCCCGGGCCCTGGGTGAACACCGTGACATCCATCACGTCGGACACCATGGCCGCAGCGCGTTCGGCCACATCGAGCGCGCCGATGATCAACAGCCGACCGGTGCTCTTGAAGGTGACCGTGGGCACCGGTGCGGGCTCAGGCAACTGCGCGGCGGCCAGCAGCGCCGCGATCTTGGGGGTGGCGCGGTCCGCATCGCGGCTCCAGCCGCCGGTCTCGCGGATGTTGACGAAGCGGATGGGGGAGATGGCGCCCTCGGTCTGCTGGCCCAGCTCGGCGAACAGGCGCTGCTCTTGCGTGCAGGCCACCACCACGTCCTGGCCGGTCTTGACGGCCTGCTGGAATGCCCCGGCTTCGCGCCGGCACAGCGTGGAGTGGAGGGTCAGGCCCTGGTCGTCATGCAGTGCCGCGCCCAACGCTTTCGCGTCGAGGGGCATCGTCTGGTTGCAGTCGCAGATGAGCGTCGTGGTCATGGTCGGGTTGGCTGGCTGGCGCGTCGGCTGCCCCGGTGGGGGACAGCGCGGGCGCGCCGGGCTCGCTGGTGGACTCGCTAGGAACAGCGGTGCATACCCCCGACTGTGCCACGTCTGACGGCATTTCCTGCTCCGCATCATCCCGAGGCTGAGTGTGCGCCGGGGGCTTTGCCGCCGCGCCCTCCCCGTCCGCGGCCTGTGTTTCATGGTCGAAGAAGCCCATGGCATGGGCGCTGGCCATCTGGCGCAACATGCCCTCGGGCAAAGGGTCGGGCTGGGTGTAGTCGCCGACGTAGATGTCGAGGCCGTCCATCACGTTGAAGTGCGGGTCGGCAAACAGCTTCTTCATCGCCAGGTTGCGCACCTCGGGCGAGACCGCGCGCTGCACGAAGGGCTTGAAGTCGGACTCGGGCGTGAGCGCCTGCGCATCGGCCAGCGTGGGCGCGGGGGGCTGCTGCGGGGTCGCAGGTTCGGTCGGTGCCTGGGGTACGCCAGCCGGTGCCTTCGCGCCAGGCTCGGCCTGCGCCGCAGCCGGCGGCGGCGCTTGCGGTGCGGGCTCCTCCACGGGCTTGCCCGCCGCCACATCCTGCTTGCGGCGCGACCAGCGCGTGAGGAAGCCGTCAGCCACCGTGACCCCCACCGCCCCGGCGCTTGTCGGTGGACACGGAGGCAGGGTTGCCGAAGCGGTCGGTCAGCGGCTGGAAGCTGTCGGGCCTGCGTCGGCGCTTGGGCTCGGGCACGTAGTGCTCGTCCACGAAGGCCTGCAGCGCCTGCAGCACGGCGGGCGGTGCGGGCACCTGCTCGACCGCCTCCTGCGCATCGAGCCAGCGGCCGGCGTCGTGGTAGCTCAGGCTCACCGCCACCGGGCGTGCCAACCGGCCTTCCTCGGCGCCGCTTTCGTCCATGCGCCACAGCACGAACCAGCACGGTGCCGGGCTGGTAAGGTTCAGGTGGTAGCCCTCGCCGTCGTCCTTGAAAAGTTCGACGGCAAAGCCCGGGAACAGCCAGCGGGTCTCGTCGGCATCCTCGCGCAGCAGGCGCGGCACATCGCCAAAGGCCGCTTCGCCGGGCACCACGTCGTCCAGCGTCCAGCGCCAGGGCTGCCAGCGGTTGTCCAGGCGCTCACGGCGCATGACGACGGCGACTTCGAGGGTGGGGCGCAAAGACATGGCCCGACTGTACTGCCAGCCCGCAGACACGGCGAGCAATGCCCCTGCGTTTCAGCCCCCGGGGGAGGCGTGCGCGGCCTGCGCTCCCGGTGCATACAGCACCGCGCGCGGCGCGCGGCACAGCCCCCACAGGCGCAGCCCGGCCAGCTCGGCCACCTGCACGCCGGTCGCGGTGGGGGCCGAGATGGTGGCCAGCGCCGCCAGTCCCACGCGCGCGCACTTGCGCACCAGTTCGTGGCTGCCCCGGCTGCTGAGCACCACGAAGCCCGGCTCCGCAAGCCGCCCGCTGCGCGCCATCCAGCCGATGAGCTTGTCCAGCGCGTTGTGCCGGCCCACGTCTTCGCAGACACGGGCCAGCTGCCCGTCCAGCGTGGCCCAGCCGGCGGCATGCAGCGAGCCCGAATGCGCGTTGTGCGGCTGCTGCGCCTTCAACCCGGCAAAGGCCGTGAGCACCGTGTGCAGATCCACGCGCTCCACCCAGTCGCGGGCGGGCAGCCGCGCGGGCTCCAGGTCCAGGGCGGCAAAGCTTTCCACGCCGCAGACGCCGCAGCCCGTGCGCCCTGCCATGCTGCGGCGCCGCTGCTTGAGGCGCTCGAAACTGCGCGCAGATATCTCCATGTGCACCTCGACCCCTGGCACGCCCGCCGGCAGGTGCGCGGCGCTCTGGTCGGCCAGGCGCAGCGCGGTGCTGCGGCCGTCGTGCGCGTGGTCGAGGATGCCTTCGCTGAGCGCAAAGCCCAGTGCGAAGTCGTCGAGCTGCTCGGGCGTGGCCATCATGACCGCGTGCGATACGCCGTTGAACACCAGCGCCACCGGAATCTCCTCGGCCAGCGTGTCCAGGCGCAGCGTGCCTTCGCCTGGCGCACCCGCCTCGCCATACACCCGCACCGGGCGCGAGGCCAGGGCATGCAGGCCCCGGGCCAGGGCCTCCTCGTCGGCGTCCTCTTCGTTGTTGTCGCCGTGCACCGCAAGCCCCTGCATCGCCTGTCCGTTCATGGCGCATCTCCAGCCGCCACCAGCTCACGGGCCACGGCCCGGCCCTCGTCGGTCAGGAAGGCCACCCAGCGCTCGCCGACCCGGTCCACACGCACCCACCCGGGGCCGCGCTGCCCGCCCACGGGCGCATCGCTCATGAGGCTCAGCTCGCGCAGCAGCACGCTCGCGCCCTGGCCCAGGCGCTTGCCCAGGCGGGGCAGCGACATGCCCGAGGGTGCGTCGGCACCGCCGTGCGAATCCTCCTGCAGCGCCCGCAGGATGGAGGCTGCCAGGGTATCGTGTGCGGCCGTCATGGCAGGGCCGGCGCGCTCATGGGGCAACGGCCTGCGCACCGGCATCGTCCACCGCCACGGCACCACCGGCGGGCTTGTGCGGCACCAGCAGCACGGGGATGGACTTGGAGGTGGGCGTGCCCGCCGCGTCCGCCACTGCGGACAGCGGGACCAGGGGGTTGGTCTCGGGGTAGTAGGCCGCGAGGTTGCCGCGCGGGATGTCGTAGGCCACCAACTTGAAGCGGTCGGCCCGGCGCTCCTGGCCGTCGCTCCACACGGTCTGGATGTCGACCCAGTCGCCGTCCTGCATGCCCAGCGCGCGGATGTCCTTGTCGTTGATGAACACCACGCGGCGCTGGCCGTAGACGCCGCGGTAGCGGTCGTCCATGCCGTAGATGGTGGTGTTGTACTGGTCGTGCGAGCGCGTGGTCAGCAGCGTGAAGACCACCGCATCCTTGTAGCGTTCGCGCGCGATGTGCGTGGGCGTATCGCGCGGCACGGCATGGGCATGGAAGCTGGCCTTGCCCGATGCCGTGGCCCACACGCGCTCGCTGGCCGTGTTGCGCAGGCGGAACCCGCCGGGCACGGCCACGCGCTGGTTGAAGTCCTTGAAGTCGGGGAACACCTTCTCGATCTGGTCGCGGATGCGTGCGTAGTCTTCCACCAGCCACAGCCAGGGCACGTTGCTGCGCGCGCCCAGCGTGGCGGCGGCAAGCCGCGCGACGATGGCGGGCTCTGACAGCAGGTGCTCGGACGCGGGCGGGTTGATGCCCACCGAGATGTGCACCATGCTCATCGAGTCTTCCACCGTCACGCCCTGCGGGCCGGTGGCCTGCATGTCGATCTCGGTGCGGCCCAGGCATGGCAGGATCAGCGCCTCCTTGCCATGCACGATGTGGCTGCGGTTGAGCTTGGTGGTCACGTGCACCGTGAGGTCGCAGCGCTGCAGGGCCTTCCAGGTCTCGTAGGTGTCCGGCGTGGCGGATGCGAAGTTGCCGCCCAGGGCGAAGAACACCTTGCCCTTGCCGTCCAGCATGTGGCGGATGGCCTCCACCGTGTCCACGCCGTTTTCGCGTGGCGGCTCAAAGCCGAACACGTCGCGCAGCTTGTCGAGCAAGGCGGCCGGGGGCTTTTCCCAGATGCCCATGGTGCGGTCGCCCTGCACGTTGCTGTGGCCGCGCACCGGGCACGGGCCCGCGCCCTCGCGGCCGATGTTGCCGCGCATCATGAGCAGGCTGACGATGGCCTGGATGGTGGCCACCGCGTACTTGTGCTGGGTGATGCCCATGCCCCAGCAGGCGATCACGCTCTTGGCGCCGATGTAGATGTCGGCCGCGGAGCGCATCTGCGCCTCGGTCAGGCCCGACTCCTGCTCCAGCAGCGCCCAGGATTCGGTGCGCAGGTCGTCCGCCATGGCCGCAAAGCCGGTGGTGTGCTCGGCGATGAAGGCGTGGTCGAGCACGCCGCCGCGCGCGTCCTCCTGCTCCAGCACATGCTTCATCATGCCCTTGACCGCCGGCAGGTCGCCGCCCACGCGCAGCTGGAAGTAGTGGGTGCTGATGGGCGTGGAGCCCATCGTGGCCATCTCCAGCTTGTCCTGCGGGTCGGCAAAGCGCTCCAGCCCGCGCTCGCGCAAAGGGTTGAAGCTCACGATGCGCGCGCCGCGCTTGTGCGCCTCGCGCAGCTCGCCGAGCATGCGCGGGTGGTTGGTGCCGGGGTTCTGGCCGAAGATGAAGATCGCGTCGGCGCACTCGAAGTCGTGCAGGGTCACCGTGCCCTTGCCCACGCCGATCTGCGGGCGCATGCCGCTGCCGCTGGGCTCGTGGCACATGTTCGAGCAGTCGGGAAAGTTGTTGGTGCCGAACTGGCGCACGAACAGCTGGTACAGGAAGGCCGCTTCGTTGCTGGCCCGGCCCGAGGTATAGAAGATGGCCTGGTTGGGGTCGGGCAGCGCGTTCAGGTGGCGCGCGATCAGCGCGAAGGCATCGTCCCAGGAGATCGGACGGTACTGGTCGCTGGGCGCGTGGTAGGCCATGGGCTGCGTGAGCCGGCCCTGGTCTTCGAGCCAGAAATCGCTCTGCTCGGCCAGCTCGGCCACGGTGTACTGGGCGAACAGGCCGGGTCCGGCGCGGCGGGCGGTGGCCTCGGCCGCGACGGCCTTGACGCCGTTCTCGCAGAACTCGAAGGTGGACGCATGGTTGCGGTCGGGCCAGGCGCAGCCCGGGCAGTCGAAGCCGTCGGGCTGGTTGGCCGAGAGCAGCGTCTTGGCGCCCTTCAACGGAATGTCCTGGCGCAGCAGCGCGTTCTTGACGCTGTTGAGCGCGCCCCAGCCGCCGGCGGGGCCTTTGTAGAACTCGATTTTTTCTTGCTTCATCATGGTCTCCTGGACGGTGCGCCACGGCTTGGACTGTGCCACGCCCGCGGCGTTCCCGGCCCCTGCCCCGCAAGGGGCGCGCACAGGGCGGCTGCGGCCCCGTGCATCGGCGAAGGCGCCATGCCGGCGGCCTGCGCCTTCGTCACTGGAAGAACTTGGCGGCGCTCACCAGCGTCTTGTAGATGCCCCAGACGAGCGGCACACCCACTGCCAGCCACGCGAAGGCCACCAGCGCGGGGCTGGTCGCACCGCCGCTGCCGGGGCCGCCGCCCACTTCGGCCGCCACGCTCTTTTCGTGGGCCAGCTTCTTCTCGTGCGCCAGTTCCTCGTCGCTCATGAACCACTTGTCGGCCAGCGGACGCACCATCAGGTTGGCGATGAGGCCGATCACCAGCATGCCCACCAGGATGTACATGGTCTGGTTGTACACCTGTTCGCGCGGCAGGCCCAGGCCCAGTTGGTATTCGCGCATGTAGTTGACCACCACGGGGCCGAGGATGCCGGCCGTGGCCCAGGCCGTCAGCAGGCGGCCGTGGATGGCGCCCACGAACTGCGTGCCGAACAGGTCGGCCAGGTAGGCCGGCACCGTGGCGAAGCCGCCGCCGTACATCGACAGGATCACGCAGAAGGCACCCACGAACAGGAGCTTGCTGCCCGCGCCTGCAGAGCTGGGGATGCTCGCGTACATCAGGCCGCCGAGCACGAAGAAGATCACGTAGGTCATCTTGCGGCCGAACTTGTCGGACAGGCTGGCCCAGAAGAAGCGGCCGCCAATGTTGAACAGCGACAGCAAGGCGGTGAAGCCGCCGGCCACGGCCGCAATGGCGGCCAGCTGGGCCTTGTCGAGTTCGCCGAACTTCTGCTGCACACCGATCAGGCCGCCGCCGAAGACTTCCTGCAGCATGGGCGAGGCCATGCCGATCACGCCGATGCCGGCGCTCACGTTCATGCACAGCACGACCCAGATGAGCCAGAACTGCGGGATGCCCCAGACGCGCTTCACGTGCACGTGGCGCTGGGTGATCATGGCGTTGGCCGAGGGGGGTGGCGGGGTCCAGCCGGCGGGCTTCCAGCCCGTGGGCGGCACGCGGTAGCCCACGGCACCGGCCATCATGAACACGAAGTACACCAGCGCCATGACCACAAAGGTCTGCATCACGCCCACGTCGGTGGGGCTCGAGAAGTGCTTCATCAGGTCCACGGCCAGGGGCGAGCCGATCATCGCGCCGCCGCCAAAGCCCATGATGGCCATGCCGGTGGCCATGCCGCGCCGGTCAGGGAACCACTTGATCAGGGTGGACACGGGGGAGATGTAGCCAAGCCCCAGCCCGATACCCCCGATCACGCCCGAGCCCAGGATCATGAGCCAGAACTGGTGCAGGTGAATGCCCAGCGCCGACAGCAGCATGCCGCCGCACCAGCACACGGCCGAGACCACGCCGGCCTTGCGCGGGCCGGCACGTTCCAGCCATCCGCCCCAGATGGCGGCAGAGCAGCCCAGGAAGACGAAGAACAGGGTGTACATCCACCCCAGCGTGGCCACGCGCCAGTCGCAGCCCGATGCGAACAGCTCGGCGAAGAAGCTCATGTCCTTGGCGCAGGCCGCGCCCGTGCCGGCCGTGGAGAGGGCCTTGGACAGCGGCAGCCAGAACACCGAGAAGCCATAGGCCATGCCGATGCACAGGTGGATTGCAAGCGCTGCCGGCGGCACCAGCCACCGGTTGAAGCCGGGCGCGGCGATGATGCGCTCCTTGTCCAGGAAGCCGGGAGACGCGTGGGCCCCGGGCAAGGCGGCCGAGCCCGCTGTGGATGCGTTCATAGGTTCTCTCTCCTGTGATGTCGTGCAGGCGCTGCAGGGCGTGCACCAGTTTTTCTTGACGCAAGTCAATTGCGCGGGGCGGAGTGTCCGGACAGGAGCGCCATGGCGTCAAATTGAATCGGCACATGCTGCGATTCAACAATTGAATGACGCGAATGGAAATTGATTGCAGATGGCTTGCAATCAGCCAAAGTCAGTCACGCTAAAGCCGACGAAACTGGCGCGGTGCCAAGCCAGTGCACCCGTGGAACTGGCTTTGCCAGGCCACGGGGTGCGTCCCCCCTTGGGCGAAGGCGCCGAAGGCGACTCAGGGGGAGTCCCTCAGCTCTCCGCAGTGCAGCGCCACATGGTCCCGCCAGGCAGGCTGGTCCAGCAGCTCGAGCGCGGCTTCGAGGGCCCGGGAAACGCGGGGCCCGCGCTGGGTCATGAAGCCGATGGGCGTGCGCACATCGGGCGCGACCAGGGGCAGGGCCTCCAGGCCGCGTTCGCTGCGCGCGGCGGCCACCATGGCGCCCGGCAGCACGCTGCAGACCTCGCCCGACAGCACGGACAGCACCAGGGTCAGCACCGAGTTGGTCTCGATGGCCGGCGGCACGGGCTCGCCCGCCTCGCGGAACGCCTCGTCGATGATGAAGCGGTTGTGCATGTCGGGGGTGAGCAGGCACAGCGGAAGCCGCGCCGCGTCCTTCCAGCGCATGGGCGCGCCGATGCACAGGCGGTCCGGGCCGGGCGTGCGGGCACGGCGCAGCAGGTAGTAGTGTTCGTTGCACTGCGGCCACGAGCGCAGGTTCACGCGCTTGGCCTGCATGCGCTCGCTGTAGCCCACGGCCAGGTCCAGCGACAGGTCTTCGAGCCGCTGTTCGAGCTCCTGCGAACTCATCGACAGCACCACGGGCAGTATGCCCGGGTGCCGCGCCTGCAGCATGGCCGCAAAGCGCGAGAGGATGGGCACCGCCGTGGGCGTGGACGCCATGCGCAGGCGGCCCTGAGGCTCGGCCTCCGTGCTGCGCAGTTCCTGGCGCAGCACCTCGTTGTCGCGCAGCATGCGCTGCGCCGTGGCCAGCACGGCCTCGCCCTCGTGGGTCAGGCCCACATAGGTGCGCGCGCGCTGCACGATGACGACCCCGAACTCCTCCTCCAGCGAGCGCAGCGCGTTCGACAGCGCCGGTTGCGTGATGTGGCAGGCCTGCGCCGCCCGGCCGAAGTGCCGGTGCTCGTGCAGGGCAACCAGGTAGCGCAGGGAGGCGAGCAGGTTCATGGGCGGTGGTTTGCAGGCATTTTTTTGGCTGTAGCGCTTATGTAGAAAGCGCTAGAAGCTCACATTTCAGGAACAATCAAGTATCTCCGGCATCGGGCATAGGGCTGTCCGCCAGTTCACGCTCGATCTGCTCGATGCTGGGAAGGCTGGTCTGCAATTCTGCGGGCAGGGATTCCAGCAACTTGTACTCGGCAATGCCCATCGGTTGCGACTTGTCTCCGAGAGCGTACTCAGCCACCACCTTGTTCTTGGTTTTGCACAGCAGCAGTCCAATCGTGGGGTTGTCGTACTCGCCCTTGACCTGGCGGTCCACTGCCGTGAGGTAGAAGCCCAATTGGCCGAGATGCTCGGGTTTGAATTTGCCCGCCTTCAATTCGATCACCACATAGCAGCGCAGTTTGAGGTGATAGAACAACAGGTCGATGAAAAACTCGTCGCCACCCACATCCAGCAGCACCTGCCTGCCCACGAAGGCAAACCCTGCGCCGAGTTCCAGCAGGAATTCAGTCACATGCTTGACCAGGGCACCTTCGATTTCGCGCTCTTGAGCCTCGTCGGACAAGCCCAGGAAGTCAAAACGGTAGGGGTCTTTCAGAGATTCTCGGGCCAAGTCCGACTGCGGCTTGGGCAAGCAGCCCTCAAAATTCGTCACCGCCTGGCCGCTGCGTTCCAGGCGACGTGTTTCGATATGGATGTTCAGCATATTGCGCGACCATCCATGCGCAATGGCACTTTGTGCATAGGCCAGCCGTTGCGCGGGATCTTTCAACTGCGACAGAAGCACCAGGTTGTGGCCCCAAGGCAATTGTCCAACAGCCTGTTGGACAATTGCCGCATCAGGCCACGCCTGCGCAAACGCGCGCATGTACATGAGGTTAGCCCGAGAAAAGCCCTTCATCTCAGGAAAGGCTGCGCGCAAGTCCTGTGCCAGCCGATCGATCACCTTCGAGCCCCAACCCTGCGCCGCCTGGCGCTGCAGGATGTCCCGGCCGATCTGCCAGTACAGCAGGACCAACTCACGGTTCACAGCGAGCGTGGCGCGCTGCTGGGAGCCGTGGATGCGCCCCTTCAACTCGGCCAGCCAATCGGCGTAGCCTGCGGGCGGGTCGATCAGGCCGACGGGCTCTTCGCTCATGGGGTTAGTCCTCTGCGCAGCTTTTTGGTGCGCTACCGCTTGTCCATCAAGCGCCAACAGCTATCCATTCAATAGCAAACCCGACCTCAGGTGTTCTTGCTGATCGAAATCGTCGGAAACTTGTTCGAGAAGTCCTTGGCCTGCTGCGCGATCTTCACCGCCACGTCGCGCGCCACCTTCTTGTAGATCTGGGCGATCTCGCCATCGGGGTCGGCCACCACCGTGGGCTTGCCGCTGTCGGCCTGCAGGCGGATGCTCATGTCCAGGGGCAGCGCACCCAGGTAGTCCATGTGGTAGTCGGCCGCCATCTTCTTGCCGCCGTCGGCGCCGAAGATGTGCTCCACATGGCCGCAGTTGCTGCACACGTGGGCGGCCATGTTCTCGACGATGCCCAGGATGGGCACGCCCACCTTCTCGAACATCTTGATGCCCTTCTTGGCGTCCAGCAGGGCGATGTCCTGCGGGGTGGTGACGATCACCGCGCCGGTCATGGGCACGCGCTGGGACAGCGTGAGCTGGATGTCGCCGGTGCCCGGCGGCATGTCGATGATGAGGTAGTCCAGATCCTTCCAGTTGGTCTGGCGCAAGAGCTGCTCCAGCGCCTGCGTGGCCATGGGGCCGCGCCAGATCATGGCTTCGTCCTGGTCCACCAGGAAGCCGATGGACATGACCTGCACGCCGTAGTTCTCCAGCGGCTCCATGGTCTTGCCGTCGTCGCTTTCGGGGCGGCGGTTGATGCCCAGCATCATGGGCTGGCTGGGGCCGTAGATGTCGGCGTCCAGCACGCCCACGCTGGCGCCCTCGGCGGCCAGGGCCAGGGCCAGGTTGGCGGCCGTGGTGCTCTTGCCCACGCCGCCCTTGCCCGACGCCACGGCGATGATGTTCTTGACCTGGGGCAGCAGTTGCACGCCGCGCTGCACCGCATGGGCGATGACCTTGGTGGTGATGTTGACCGAGACGTTCTCGACGCCCGCCACGCCCTTGGCAGCGGCCACCAGGCTGCGGCGCAGCTCGGGCACCAGGCTCTTGGCGGGGTAGCCCAGTTCCACGTCGAACGCGATGTCGCCACCGGTGATCTGCACGTTGCGCACGGCGCGGGAGCTGACGAAATCCTTGCCCGTGTGGGGGTCCAGAACGCTGGAAAGAGCGGCCAAGAGGCCCTGTTCGGTGACTGCCATTCAATTAACTCCTGTGGGTCCGCTAGTCTATTCCGAAGGACGGTGCCCCTTCGACTGAAGGACAATGCGCGCCTATCGCGTCCCTGGCGCATCCGAACCCACCGAGAAGAAGAGAAGGTTTCCCCGTGAAATTCAAGATGGCCGAAAAGTCCCTGTTTGCCATGCTGCTGCGCTCACCCTGGTGGGTCAGCTTCCTGGTGGTCGGCCTGATCGTGATGGCGGCGGGCGCGCTGCTGCCCAAGGAATACTTCGTGGTCGGTGCGCTGGCTGGCTTTCCCATCCTGGTGGTGGGCTGCATCGCGGCCTGGAAGCAGTTGCGCGCCCCCAACCCCGCCCGGGTGGCCGAGATGCTGGACGCCGTGGCCAGCATGCCCTGGCGCAGCTTTGCCGACACGCTGGCCGCCGCCTGGACGCGCGCGGGCTACGCGGTCGAGCGCCTGCCCGCCACCAGCGCGGCCGACCTGTGCCTGACCCAGGACGGGCGCACGACGCTGGTCAGCGCCCGCCGCTGGAAGGCCGCCACCCACGGCGTGGAGCCGCTGCGCGAGCTGCACGCCGCGATTCAGGCCCGGGGGTCGTCGGGCGGCATCTACGTGGCCACGCACGGGCAGTTGAGCGACAACGCACGCCTGTTTGCGCGCGACCACGGCATTGCCGTGCTGCAGGGCGATGCCGTGGCGGTGCTGCTGCTGAGCCAGCGCTGACCCGGCCTGCCGCTGCGGCCCGGCCCGCGGCATCTCGGTGATGCCGCCACCGCCAGGCACGCCGCCCGCCGCCCGCCATGCGGGTTTTCCCAGATGAGGCCGGCCGTGGCGCACCCCACACTCGGGGCACACCCCGCCCTACAGCCGATGCCATCGACCCGCCCCCACACTGCGCCCGCCTCCACCGCGTCCACGCCCCCCACCCGCCCCACGGGCCTGCTGCTGACCGGCGGCGGCGCCCGCGCGGCCTACCAGGTGGGCGTGCTCGAAGCCATTGCCGACATCCGCAACGCCTGCGGCGCAGGCGAGGAGCCCAACCCGTTTCCGATCATCACCGGCACCTCGGCCGGTGCCATCAATGCCGCCGCGCTGGCCTGCGGCGCGGACCACTTCGACCGAGCGGTGCGCCGCATTGCGCGGGTGTGGAGGCAGTTCCACGCCAGCCAGGTGTACGGGGCCGACTCGCTGTCGGTGATGCGCAGCGGGGCGCGCTGGCTCACACTGCTGTCCATGGGCTGGGCCCTGGCGCGCTGGCGGCGCATGCGGCCCCGGTCGCTGCTGGACAACTCGCCGCTGGAAAAACTGCTGGTCAAGATGGTGCCGCTGGTGCGCCTGCCGCGGCTCATCCGCAAGGGCCACCTCACGGCGCTGGCGGTGACGGCATCGAGCTACAGCTCGGGCGAGCACGTGACCTTCTTCGAATCCAATGCGCCGGTGCAGCCCTGGGTGCGCTCGCAGCGCAAGGCGGCCCGCGACCGCATCACGCACGAGCACCTGCTCGCGTCCTCGGCCATTCCGTTCATCTTTCCGGCCAAGGGCATCACCATCGGCGACCACACCGAGTTCTTCGGCGACGGCTCCATGCGACAGTCGGCCCCCATCGCACCGGCCATCCACCTGGGGGCCGAGCGCATCCTCGTGATCGGCGCGGGCCGCATGCACGAGCCCAAGGGCGACACCGCCGCCAACCCCACGGCCAACTACCCGTCGCTTGCGCAGATCGCGGGGCATGCGCTGTCCAACATCTTTCTCGATGCCCTGGCGGTGGACGTGGAGCGCGTGCAGCGCGTGAACCAGACGCTGTCGCTCATCCCCGAAGACGTGCGCAACAAAAGCGCGCTGCGCCCCATCGAGCTCTTGGTCATCGCGCCGTCGCAGCGGCTGGACGCCGTGGCCGCGCGCCATGTGGGCGAGCTGCCCGGCCCGGTGCGCACCATGCTGGCGGCGCTGGGTGTCACGTCCAACATGGCGGATGTGCGCGGCGCGGCGCTGGCCAGTTACCTGCTGTTCGAGTCCGGCTACACGCAGGAGCTGATGGCCCTGGGCCGCGCCGACACGCTGGCCATGCGCGCCGAGGTGTGCCGGTTCTTCGGCTGGACGGACACCGGCGCCGAAGTGCAGACCAAGCACCACGCCTGACACCGAGTCGCCTTCAAGAAATATCCAACCGTTCACGCTGAGCCTGTCGAAGCGCCGCGCAGGGCTTCGGCAGCTCGAACGGTAGGGGGCATTGAATGATCGAACGCGAGCCCGCATGGGTTGCGCCTACCGTCTACTTCTGCTGCAGCACATCCTTGGGCAACCAGCCCAGGCCATGCGCATGCAGGCTCTGCACATACAGCCGGTCGGCCGTCTCGGTGATGGCCGTGGTCTCGGGGTAGGCGCCCGTCGGGTCCTGCAGGTCTGCCACCACCTTGCCGTCGTCGGTGAACGCGATCACGTGGCCGTAGGGCTTGGGGATGGGCCACAGCGCGCGCGGCAGTCGCAGCGTCAGGCTGCGCAGCCAGGGCTTGCCGGCCATGTTGTCGATGGCGGCGCCGCGCGGCTTGGCAAAGCCCAGCCAGATGCGGCCGTCCATGCCGCGCATGAGGTTGTCGGGGTAGCCGGGCAGGTTGTCCAGCAGCACGCGGGCCTGGGGCGCCGGCTGGCTGCCGGCGGGGGCCTTCACCTTGGCATCGGCCTCGCTGATGTCCAGGTCGTTCGCGTCCACCGCGATCTTCCACACCCGGTACTTGCCGGTCTCGTTGACGAACAGGCTTTGCCCGTCCTGGCTGAGCGCCACGCCGTTGGCAAAGCTGATGCCGCGCGCCACCACGCGCGTGGCGCGGGTGGCGGGGTCGTATTCGAGCACGCGGCCGGTGCTGGCCTGCTCCAGAATGTCGAGCACGCTGGCCTCGAAGGTGCCGCCCCAGTCCTTGGGCGCAAAGCGGGTAGAGGCGTCGCTCAGGTACATCTTGCCGCTTCGGGCCACCACCACGCCGTCGGCGTAGCGGATGGGGTCGTTGCCGACCTTGTCGGCCAGCACGGTGACCTTGCCGTCGGGCGCGATCGACAACAGCCCCTTGACCGCGTCGGCCGCAATCAGGTTTCCCGCTGCGTCGAAGTCAAAACCCAGCACCCGCCCGCCGGTGTTGGCAAACACCTCCTGGCCCGATCCGTCGGGGTTCATGCGCAGGATGTTGCCGCTCAATACCGTGGTGTAGAGCTTGCCGTCCTTGCCCAGCGCGATGTGCTCGGGGCCGACTTCGCCTTTCAGGTCGATCATCCGCAGCCCTGCCAGGCGCTGGTTGGGCGCGTGCACGCCCTGGTAGCCCGGCGCGGCCGGGGCCGTCCACGCCACCGGCCGGATGGGCACGGGCCACCACGCCAGGTAGGCCGCACCCGCCAGCAAGATGCCGCCCACACCCCACCCCAGAGTCTTTGCCAAGGTCCTCTTCGCCATCGATTTGTCCTGTGGTTGTCGATGCCGCGCATTGTGATCCAGCGCCGGGCCGGCCCCGCCGCGGAGCGAAGGGGCTGCGAGCGCCTAAAATCACCGGTTCCGCCTGAGAAAGCCGCTTTTCATGACGTCATCCGCACGCAAACTCTTCGTTACCACCGCCCTGCCGTATGCCAACGGCAACTTCCACATCGGCCACATCATGGAATACATCCAGGCCGACACCTGGGTGCGTGCGCAGCGGATGCAGGGCAACGCGGTCAACTTCGTGGGCGCGGACGACGCCCACGGCGCGCCCATCATGATCGCGGCCGAAAAGGCCGGCAAGACGCCCCAGCAGTTCGTGGCCGACATCGCCGCCGGCCGCAAGCAGTACCTCGACGGCTTTCACATCGCCTTCGACAACTGGAGCAACACCGACAGCCCCGCCAACCATACGCTATCGAAGCAGATCTACCTGGACCTCAAGAAGGCCGGGTTCATCGAGACCCGCACCATCGAGCAGTTCTTCGACCCCGAGAAGAACATGTTCCTGCCGGACCGCTTCATCAAGGGCGAATGCCCGCGCTGCCACGCCAAGGACCAGTACGGCGACAACTGCGAGGTGTGCAGTTCCGTTTATGCGCCCACCGACCTGATCAACCCCTTCTCGGCCCTGTCGGGCGCCAAGCCGGTGCTCAAGACGTCGGAGCATTTCTTCTTCAAGCTGTCCGACCCGCGCGCGGTGGAGTTCCTGACCACCTGGACGCAGGACGGCGTGCATGTGCAGCCCGAGGTGGCCGCCAAGATCAAGGAATGGTTCGGCGTGCGCACCAACCCCGACGGCAGCACCAGCGAGGGCCTGGACGACTGGGACATCTCGCGCGATGCGCCGTACTTCGGCATCGAGATCCCGGATGCGCCGGGCAAGTACTTCTACGTGTGGCTGGACGCGCCCGTGGGCTACCTGGCCTCCCTGAAGGAGCTGCTGGAGCGGCGCGGCGAGGACTTCGACGCCTACATGGCCGACCCGGCCGTCGAGCAGTACCACTTCATCGGCAAGGACATCATCACCTTCCACACGCTGTTCTGGCCGGCCATGCTGAAGTTCAGCGGCCGCAAGACGCCCACCAGAATCTGCGTGCACGGCTTCATGACCGTGAACGACGGCGAGAAGATGAGCAAGAGCCGCGGCACGGGCCTGGACCCGCTCAAGTACCTGGCACTCAAGATGAACCCCGAGTGGCTGCGCTACTACCTGGGCGCCAAGCTCAACGGCAAGAACGAAGACATCGACTTCAACCCCGAAGACTTCATGGCCCGCGTCAACTCCGACCTGATCGGCAAGTACGTGAACATCGCCAGCCGCGCGGCCGGCTTCATCTTCAAGCGCTTTGGCGGCCAGCTGGGCCCCGTGAGCGACGACGGACAAGCCCTGCTGGCGCAGCTGCGCGACGCCCGGGCCGGCATCGTGGCCGCGTACGAAAACCGCGACAGCGCCCGTGCCGCACGCGACATCATGCTGCTGTGCGACCGGGTGAACAGCTACGTGGACGCCAACAAGCCCTGGGAGCTGGCCAAGCAGGACGGCATGGACGCACGCCTGCAGGACGTGTGCACCACCTGCATCGAAGCCTTCCGCCTGCTCACCATTTACCTCAAACCCATGCTGCCCGCCGTGGCCGCCCAGGTGGAGGCCTTCCTGAACGTGCAGCCGCTGCAGTTTGCCGACGCCGGGCAGCTGCTGGGCGCCGGCCACACCATCGGCCAGTACCAGCACCTGATGCAACGCGTGGTGCCCGAGCAGCTGGAAGCCCTGTTCGAGCCCCCAGCGCCCGCCACACCAGCGCCAGCCGCTAGCGAAACCATAGCAGCCCCCGGCGGCGAGGAACTGGCCCCCACCATCGGCATCGACGACTTCACCAAGATCGACCTGCGCATCGCGCTGATCGTGAACTGCGAGCCGGTGGAGGGCTCCACCAAGCTGCTGCGCCTGACGCTGGACGTGGGCGAAGGCAAGACCCGCAACGTCTTCAGCGGCATCGCCAGCGCCTACAAGCCTGAAGACCTGGTAGGCAAGCACACGGTGATGGTGGCCAACCTGGCACCGCGCAAGATGAAGTTCGGCATCTCCGAAGGCATGGTGCTGGCTGCCAGCCATGGGGATGAGAAGGCGAATCCGGGTATCTACGTGCTCAACCCCTGGCCGGGTGCTGCGCCGGGCATGCGGGTGCGGTGAGCCGTATTCGCTCGATGACCTCCGATCGGATCTGATGCGACGCCGCCCCGCGCTTGCGCTCGGCGGCTGACCGCAGCACCAAGATGCAGAGCCGAAGCCGCTCCATGCGCACCCTCGTTGTTTTCGGTTTCTCCGCAGTCCTCGGAATTTTTTCTGACTCAACAGGAGCGTCTGAGAAGGCCTTTACCGGAGACTTCGAAGGCACGGGCCGAGCATGCTCAGGGGAGCTGCGTGTGCGGACGAAAACCCTCGAATGGCGTTCAAGTTTCAGCACCTGCTTGCCCGCGCATTACGAAGTTCTGGAAAGAAGCGCCCATGGCTCCATGGAACGAATCGTTTTTCGGCTGAAGAAACGCAGCAGCCAATGCCGCTACCCGGTGATAGAAGCGGCGCGTACCAGCGACTACGGCTGGAATGTGACGGGCTACCAGTCCTTGGAAGGGTTCCAGAAAAAAGAGCTGCCGGACTGGAGCAACTCCCCGCTGCCCGACAGGCAAGTACTGTCGTGCCCGATGACCAAGACCCACTAGCGCCAAGGCCTGCGGCAAGCGCCGTGGCGTCGCCGAACACGGCCGCGATCAACTCCCCGCGTACCGCCCCGGCCGGTGGCTGATCCACAAGAACCCGCTCATCACGAGCACTGCCAGCACCGAGTACGCCACCCGGTCTGCGGGCACCACAAACAGCGCCAGCAGCACCACCGTCCCGTCGATCATCATCTGCACCTTGCCGGCGCGCATGCCGTAGCGGCTTTGCAGGTACAGCGACACCACGGTGGCGCCGCCCAGGCTGGAGCGGTGGCGTGCGAGGAACAGGCAGCCCGTGCCCAGCAGCAGCCCGCCCAGCAGCGATGCGAACAGGGGGTTCAGGTAGTCCACGCGCATCACATGCGGGAACAGTTCGGTCAGCAGCGACAGCAGGGCCACGCAGACAAAGGTCTTGAGGGTGAACTCGCGCCCCATGCGGGTCCAGGCAAACCAGTAGAACGGCAGGTTGACCGCGAAGAACAGCTTGCCGAACGAGATGCCGGTGACGTAGTGCAGCAAGAACGCCGCCCCCGCCGTGCCGCCCACCAGCAGCCCCGCCTGGTTGAACAGCATGAGCGCCATGGCCACGAACAGCGTGCCGGCGAACAGGGCCTGGGCGTCTTCGAAGGCGCCGTGGCGCAGGGAGGGCAGCGGCTGCGGCACGGCGCGCGCTGCGGCCTCGGGCGCGGTGTGGGGTGGCGGGGGAGCGTCGTTCATGGGGGCTTCAAAGGGGTGGGCTGTGGTCGCAGCGGCAGCATTGGCAGCGACAGCACCCAGCCAGCATCATCCATGCCAGCCGTGGCCCCGCCATGACAGCCGCGCCGCTCACTTACTTGCCGCCCTTGAACTCGGGGGCGTCCAGGTCGGGGCCCGTCTGCGTGCGCAGCACGACGTGGTCGGGCCCGTGCACCACCGTGAACACCTTGGCCTGGTTGGAGCCCTCCAGGTAGCGCCAATCGACGTGGGTTTCGTTTTTCAGCGCGTAGGGCGTGACCTTGGCGGGCTTGCCCAGCAGGCGGCGGACTTCGTCCATGCGCTGGCCGGGTTGCACGCGGGCGAAGTTCTCGGGCGTGAGCACCTGGCGCAGGGCCGTCATGCGGCCATCGGGGCCCAGGGTGATCATGTAGTTGACCTGGCCCGCGGGCTGGCGGTTGTACTCGAAGGTGCGGGCGCCGCCGGGCTCGTCCCACACGTTGTCGGGGGCGCCGAAGCGGTCGCGCACGTCGGCTTCGGTCGACACGCCCTCCTTCAGTTCACTGATGCGCTGGGGGTCGCAGGCGGTGAGCGCCAGCAGCGAAAAAGCGGCGATGGCCAGCGTGGCCGCGCGATATATCAAAGGCATAAGTCGGTCCCGGTAAAATCAGCAGGCTTGCGATGCACTCCTGCGTGCTCACGGCAGTGCAGAACACGCCCACTGAAAGAGGTTAACAGTCCATGTCCATTTTCCGCCGCCCCGACTACCAGTCCGACGCTACCCAGTTCATCAACCAGCTCAAGACCAGCCATCCGGCGCTGGACCAGCAGCAACAGGCGGGCCGCGCCCTCCTGTGGGACAAGCAGGTAGACCGCAAGATCTGGGTGGAATACCGTGACGGCCAGGTCGCCCAGAAGCCCTACGTGTACCAGACCAACGCGGACTGACCCGCATTGGCGCTCCCATCGGGCCTCCAGATAGCCTCCACCGCTTTGTGCACAAGCGCTGGCAGCTATATTTTCAATAGCAATCCATGACCCCATCGCGCGAAGCCGATGCCGCAGGCGGCGTGGGCAGCATGCCCGACGTGGTCGACCAGGTAGCGCTCGCGCGCCTGTACGGCGAGCCGCTGTTCGCGCTGCCCACCGACCTGTACATCCCGCCCGACGCGCTGGAGGTCTTCCTCGAGGCCTTCGAAGGCCCGCTGGACCTGTTGCTGTACCTGATCAGAAAGCAGAACTTCAACATCCTCGACATCCCCATGGTGGGGGTCACCAAGCAGTACCTGGCGTATGTGGACGAGATCCGCAGCCGCAACCTGGAGCTGGCGGCCGAATACCTGCTGATGGCGGCGATGCTGATCGAGATCAAGTCGCGCATGCTGCTGCCGCCCAAGAAGCAGGAAGGCAGCGAGGAGCCTGAGGACCCGCGCGCCGAGCTGGTGCGCCGCCTGCTCGAGTACGAGCAGATGAAAATGGCCGCCGCCCGCCTGGGGCAGCTGCCGCAGTACGGCCGCGACTTCCTGAAGGCGCAGGTCTACATCGAACAAAGCCTGCAGCCGCGCTTTCCGGACGTGCACGTGGTGGAGCTGCAGGACGCGTGGCGCGACATCTTGAAGCGCGCCAAGCTCGTGCAGCACCACAAGATCACGCGCGAGGAGCTGTCGGTGCGCGAGTACATGAGCATGGTGCTCAAGACCCTGCAGGGCCGCCGGTTCGTCGAGTTCGAAGAACTCTTCGAGCCCGAGAACGGCAGCACCGTGCTGGTCGTGACCTTCATCGCGCTGCTGGAGCTGGCCAAGGAGACGCTGATCGAGATCACGCAGGCCGAAGCCTTCGCGCCCATTTACGTGCGCCTGGCTTATGTACCGGCATGACACCCCCTGAGCGGCTGCGCCGCTTCCCCCTTTCTCGCTGCGCGGGAGGGGGACGCCACCGGCGGCCTGGCGAAGCCAGTTCCACGGTGGCACTGGCCTGAAGCAGCGCCGGTTCCAACGGCAACTACGGACCCCATATGGCATCCCACGACTTCGACGTTCTCATCGTAGGCAGCGGCCTGGCCGGCCTTTCGGCCGCGCTGCACCTCGCCCCCACGCACCGCGTGGCGGTGATCACCAAGCGCGCGCTGCAGGATGGCTCCAGCGGCTGGGCGCAGGGCGGCATTGCCGCCGTGCTGGCCGATGACGACAGCTTTGCGGCGCACATCGAGGACACGCTGGTCGCAGGCGCGGGCCTGTGCGACCTGGCCACCACGCGCTTCGTGGTGGAGAACGCGCCCGCATCGATCGCCTGGCTGCGCGAGCTGGGCGTGCCCTTCACACTCGAAGGCGACCAGCTGCACCTGACCCGCGAAGGCGGCCACAGCGCCCGGCGCATCGCCCACGTGACCGACGCCACCGGCGCGGCCGTGCAGCGCACGCTGATGGACGTGGTGCGCGCCACGCCCGGTATCACCGTGTTCGAGCACCACACGCTGGTGGACCTGATCACCACGCACAAGCTGGGATTGCCCGGCCACCGGTGCCTGGGCCTGTATGCGCTGGACGACGCCACCGACTCCGTCGTGACCTTCCGCGCGCCGCAGACCATCCTGGCCACGGGCGGCGCGGGCAAGGTGTACCTGTACACCACCAACCCCGACACCGCCACCGGCGACGGCATTGCCGCCGCGTGGCGCGCGGGCTGCCGCGTGGCCAACATGGAGTTCATCCAGTTCCACCCCACGGGGCTGTACCACCCGCACGAAAAATCCTTCCTCATCAGCGAGGCCGTGCGCGGCGAGGGCGGCCAGCTCAAACTCCCCGATGGCACCCGCTTCATGCCCGACCACGACCCGCGCGCCGAGCTGGCCCCGCGCGACGTGGTGGCCCGCGCCATCGACTTCGAGATGAAGAAACACGGCCTGGACTGCGTGCACCTCGATATCTCGCACCAGAGCCCGGCGTTTTTGCAGGAGCACTTTCCGAACATCCTCGCGCACTGCGCGGCGCTGGGCATCGACATCACCAAAGAGCCCATCCCCGTGGTGCCCACCGCGCACTTCACCTGCGGCGGCGTGCTGACCGACCTGGCGGGCCGCACCGACCTGCCGGGCCTCTTTGCGGTGGGCGAGGTGGCCTGCACCGGCCTGCACGGCGCCAACCGGCTGGCCAGCAACTCGCTGCTCGAATGCATGGTGTTCGCGCGCGCCGCTGCCCAGGCCATTGCCGCAGCGCCCGCGGCAGACCTGCCCGCCCTGCCCGCCTGGGACGACAGCCGCGTGACCGACGCCGACGAGTGCGTGGTCATCTCGCACAACTGGGACGAGCTGCGCCGCTTCATGTGGGACTACGTGGGCATCGTGCGCACCAACAAGCGCCTGGAGCGCGCCGCGCACCGCATCGCCACGCTGCAGGGCGAGATCAACGAGTTCTACGCGAACTTCCACGTCACGCGCGACCTGCTGGAGCTGCGCAACCTGGTGCAGGTGGCCGACCTCATCGTGCAGAGCGCGCAGATGCGCCGCGAAAGCCGGGGCCTGCACTTCAGCCGCGACTACCCCGAGCTGGCCGCTCCCGCTGCGCCCACCATTCTCGTTCCCCCCGTGGTCAAACGCACCGCAGAAAAACCGAGCCTGCGGCCATGACCTACAGCGTCAAGGAAATCTTCTACACCCTGCAGGGCGAAGGCGGCCAGGCGGGCACGCCCGCCGTGTTCTGCCGCTTTGCGGGCTGCAACCTCTGGACGGGCCGCGAGCAGGACCGCGCGCAGGCCGTCTGCCAGTTCTGCGACACCGACTTCGTGGGCACCGACGGCACGCTGGGCGGCAAGTTCGACACCGCCGAGCGGCTGGCCGAGACCATCGCCGCGCAGTGGCCTGCGGGCGCGGGCCACCGCCTGGTGGTGCTGACCGGCGGCGAGCCCCTGCTGCAGGTGGACGCCGCCCTCATCGACGCGCTGCATGCGCAGCAGTTCCGCATCGCCGTGGAGAGCAACGGCACGGTGAAGGCGCCGGACGGCATCGACTGGCTGTGCATCAGCCCCAAGGCGGGCGCGCCCTTCGTGCAGCGCAGCGGGCAGGAGCTGAAACTCGTGTGGCCCCAGCCCGGGTTCGACCTGCAGGCGCTGGAGCGTGACACCCAGTTCAGCCATCGCTTCTTGCAGCCCATGGATGGCCTGCTGCAGCGCCAGAACACTGCCGCCTGCATCGACGCCTGCATGGCCCACCCCGCATGGCGCCTGAGCCTGCAGACCCACAAGCTCACCGGCATCCGGTGAACCGAATTTCTCCGTCAGTCCTATGTTGTTCACCATTTCCCAGCGCTTCTTCTTCGACGCCGCCCACACCCTGCGCCGCGAGATCGAGGCCGAAGGCAGCCGCCGCGTGCACGGCCACACCTACCATGCCGAGGTTTCGCTGAGCGGCCCGCGCGATCCCGCCACCGGCATGGTGCTGGACCTGGGCCTGCTGCGCCAGGGCCTGGCCGTGGTGCGCGAGCAGCTGGACCACCACCTGCTGGACGACGTGCCCGGCCTGGGCACCCCCACGCTGGAGAACCTGTGCGTGTTCATCGCAGCGGCCCTGCCCGCCGACCTGCAGCCACGCGTGAGCCGGGTGCGCGTCTGGCGCGACGCGCTGGGCGACAGCTGCACGCTGGACCTGCCCGTGGCCTGACGCAGACTGCCCGCACCGCCACAATTTTCAGACGCCAACCCAGGACGCCCGATGTTCCGCACCCTGCTCAAATCCAAGATCCACCGCGTGGCCGTGACCCAGTGCGAGCTGCACTACGAGGGCTCCTGCGCCATCGACGAAGACCTGCTCGATGCGGCCGACATCGCCGAGAACGAGCAGGTGCACCTCTGGAACATCAACAACGGCGAGCGCTTCATCACCTATGCCATCAAGGGCCAGCGCGGCAGCGGGATGATCTCGGTCAACGGCTCGGCCGCACGCCGCGCGTCGGTGGGCGACCTGATCATCATCGCGGCCTTCGCCCAGGTGCATGAAGACCAGGTGGCCACGCACCAGCCACAGCTGGTGTTCGTGGACGAGAACAACCGCCAGACGGAACTGCGCCACGCGGTGCCCACCCAGGCGCTGTGATTTCACTTTGTCTGCAAACTTACCCGACCCCGTTCACGCTGAGCCTGTCCAAGCGCCGCGCGAGGCTTCGACAAGCTCAGCCCGAACGGCTGTGAATGCAATGAACCGGCGCAAATCCGCATGAGTGCGACCCCACAACCTCCACCCGACACCCTGGCCGCCCGCAGCCTCGCCAGCGTCTGGCACCCCTGCACGCAGATGAAGCGGCACGAGGCCCAGCCGCCCGTGGCCATCGCCCGCGCGCAGGGCCCCTGGCTGTACGGCACCGACGGCAAGCGCTACCTGGATGGCATCAGCTCCTGGTGGGTCAACCTGTTCGGCCACAGCCACCCGCACATCCAGGCTGCGCTGGTGGACCAACTGGGCCGGCTCGACCACGTGATGCTCGCGGGCTTCACGCACGCGCCGGTGGTGGAGCTGTCGGAGCGCCTGGCTGCACTCACCGGCCTGGGCCACGCGTTCTACGGCAGCGACGGCGCAGCCGCCACCGAGATCGCACTGAAGATGAGCGCGCACTGCTGGCGCAACCGGGGCCGGCCCGCCAAGAGCCGCTTCGTGGGCCTGGCCGGCGGCTACCACGGCGAGACGGTGGGCGCGCTGGCCGTGACGGACATCGCGATCTTCCGCGAGGCCTACGCGCCGCTGGTGCGCCTGGCCGACACCGTGCCCAGCCCCGATGCGCGCGGCGCCGCCGCTGGCGAGACCGCTGACGATGTGGCGCAGCGCGCCGCAGCAGGCCTGGAAGGCTGGCTGGCAGAACACCACGCAACCACCGCGGCCTTCATCGTCGAGCCGCTGGTGCAGTGCGCCGCCGGCATGGCGATGCACAGCCCCGACTACCTGCGCCGGGCGCGCGAGCTGTGCGACCGCTATGAGGTGCACCTGGTGGTGGACGAAATCGCCGTGGGCTTTGGCCGCACGGGCACGATGTTCGCGCACCAGCAGGCGGGCATCCGGCCGGACTTCATCTGCCTGTCCAAGGGCCTCACCGGCGGCACGCTGCCGCTGTCGGCCGTGCTGACCACCGATGCGGTGTACGCGGCTTTCTACGACGACGACGTGGCGCGCGGCTTTTTGCATTCGCACTCGTACACCGGCAATCCGCTGGCCTGCCGCGCGGCGCTGGCCACGCTGGAATTGTTCGACCAGCTCGACGCACTGAAAGCCAACGCCGCGCTGGCGCAACGCCTCGACGCGGCATGCGTACCCATCACCCACCACCCACGCGTGCACCATGCGCGGCGCCAGGGGATGATCTGGGCGTGGGACGTGGACACTTCGCTGCCCGACTTTGCCCGCCGCTACCACCAGCACGCCATGGCGCGCGGGCTGGTGCTGCGCCCCATCGGCAAGACCCTGTACGCCATGCCGCCCTATCTGCTCGACGACGAGGCCGTGCAATGCCTGGCCCGCGGCGCGCTCGACGCGCTCGACGCCACCCTGCAAGAGGAAATTTAAATGATTGGATGTTTTGTGACCGGCACCGACACCGGCGTCGGCAAGACGCTGGTGTCCGCCGGCCTGCTGCACGCGCTGGCGCCGCACCACCGCCACGTGGTGGGCATGAAGCCCGTGGCCGCGGGCCTGGTGCCCTGGGGCGAGGACTGGGCCAGCGAGGATGCCATCGCACTGCGCTCGGCCTCCACCCTGGCCGTGGCGCCCGAGCTGGACAACCCCGTGCTGCTGCCCGACCCGCTCTCGCCCCACATCGCGGCGGCGCGGGCCGGCGTGGAGATCGACATCGCGGCCATCGTGCGCAGCTACCAGGCGCTGGCGGCGCAGGCGGACGCCGTGGTGGTGGAAGGCGCAGGCGGCTTTCTGGTGCCGCTGTCCGACACGCTCACCGGCGCCGACCTGGCCCAGGCCCTGGCACTGCCTGTGGTGCTGGTGGTGGGCCTGCGCCTGGGCTGCCTGAACCACGCGCTGCTGACGGCCGAGGCCATCCGCGCGCGCGGCCTCACGCTCATCGGCTGGGTGGCCAACCGCATGGACCCCGGCATGGAAGCGGCCGGCGACAACATCGCCTACCTGCGCGCCCGCCTGGGCGCCCCGCTGCTGGCCGAGGTGCCCTACCAGGACCTGCCCGAGGCACGCAGCATGCAGCTGGAGCTGCCGCCGGCATGGCTGTGACCGGCACGTCCGCTGCGGGCTCGACCGCAACATCGTGGCTCGATGAGATCCCGGGCCGCCTGGCCGACATCGAGCGCGCGCACCTGCTGCGCCGCCGCCGCGTGGTGGAGCCGGCAGGCGGCGCACGCCTGCTGGTGGACGGCCAGCCCATGCTGGCGTTCTGCAGCAACGACTACCTGGGCCTGGCCAGCCATCCTGCGCTGGCGCAGGCCGCGCGCGAGGCCACGCACACCTTCGGCGTGGGCTCGGGCGGCTCGCCCCTGGTCAGCGGCCACAGCGCCGCCAACGCCGCGCTGGAGCACGACCTGGCCGCCTTCGTGCAACTGCCCCGTGCGCTGTACTTCTACGCGGGCTACGCCACCAACGCGGGCATCATCCCGGCGCTGGTGGGCGATGGCGATGCGGTGTTCTCTGATGCGCTCAACCACGCCTGCCTGATCGACGGCGCCCGCCTGTCGCGCGCCATCATTCACCGGTACCCGCACGCCGACCTGCCCGCGCTGGAGGCCGCCCTGGCCGCCAGCCCCGCCCGGCGCAAGCTGGTGATCAGCGATGCGGTGTTCAGCATGGACGGCGACCTGATCGACATCCCTGCCCTGCTGGCGCTGTGCGAGCGCTACGACGCCTTGCTGCTGCTGGACGATGCGCACGGCTTCGGCGTGCTGGGGCCCCAGGGGCGCGGCAGCCTGGCGCAGGCGGGCTTGACGGGTGCGAATGCCGCGCGCCGCGTGCTCTACATGGCCACGCTGGGCAAGGCCGCGGGCGTGGCAGGCGCCTTCGTCGCGGGCGATGCAGCGCTGATTGAATGGCTGCTGCAGAAAACGCGCACCTACATCTTTGCCACCGCGGCCCCGGCGCTGCTGGCCAGCGCGCTGCGCGAAAGCCTGGTGCTGATCGCCGCGGCCGACGACCGCCGCGCGCACCTGCAGGCCCGCATCACCCAGTTGCGCGGTGGCCTGGCGGCGCTGCCCGCACCAACGGCCTGGCACCTGCTGCCGTCGCAAACGCCTGTGCAGGCACTGGTGGTGGGCAGCAACGAAGCCGCGCTGGCCGCCATGGACAGCCTGCGCGCGCAGGGCCTGTGGGTGCCGGCCATTCGGCCACCCACGGTGCCGGCGGGTACGGCACGGCTGCGCATCGCACTGTCTGCCGCGCACACCGAGGCGGACGTGGAAGACCTGCTGGCCGCGTTGCGCCAGCATGCAGCAGAGCGTCTGGGCTAGCCGCTCGAAGGATCGGGGTGGGTCACCGGTCCTTCGGCAGTCCTCAGATGCTTTCCTTGATCACCCGGCTGTTGATGGGCTGCAGCGGCCGTGCGTTGGCGCTGTACATGTGGCGGAACGCATTGATCTGCTGCGGGCTGAGCTTGACGGGCTCCTTGAGCACCATCCACTGCACGCCTTCGGAGCATGGCGGCGTGGTCAGCGACCCGGCAAAGCTGTAGTAGCCCTTGCTGGCAGGCAGCAGGCTGCTGGCGTCGAGGGAGAGTCCGTTCACCGTGACCTGCTCGCCCGCACGGGGCAGGTGGGCAAAGATCGGGGCCCAGGCGGCATTGGCCTTGCCGGGCTGGATCAGCACGGCCACCACGCCCAGCGTGCCGTCTTCGGCCTTGTGCACGAAGTGCGCCACCATGGCCGCGCGTTTGCCGCCAATGGCTTCTTCGCTGGGCGTGTGGAAGTGGAACTGCAGCAGCTCCATCGGCTTGCCGTCCACCACCAGCTTGCTGCCGGCGGGCATGTTGACCTGCACCGTGTGGCCGTTGTTGAGCAGCGTGGGGGCGGCGGGTGTGTACTGGAAGTCGAGCGCGGGCAGCGCTTCCTTCACGGTCTTGCGGATGTTCACCGGGCTTTGCGCCGCGCCGCGCGCGCAGGCTTCAAAGCCTGCTTCCAGCTCGCCCCAGTGGGTGGCGCCGTGTTTGCCTTTGTATTCCCAGTGCGGGTTGGCGCTTTGTGCGTTGGCAGCGGCAGCGGTGCACAGTGCGATGGCGGCCAGGGCGATGTGTCGGACGAATGCAGGGTGGGTCATGGCATGGAGGGGATGGTGAACAGGCAATCATCGATCTGCGCGCGTTCAATCCCTTGCCGAACACACGACGCCCGGCCAGGGCCTGCTCTGCGGCCGAACGCGCCATATTCTGCGCACCTGCCTGCTGAGTTGCAACACAAATGATACGAATGGCCGCCACCGTCGGTACCGTGCCACGACAGCGCCCGAACTGGGCGAGCTTAAGGAAGCGATAAGAAATCTGTGGTTTGTGGCGCGCTGGCTGCGCTTGGGCCACACACCCCGAGGGCACGCCGCCCCGCCGGCACCATCCAGCCCCTTAAACTGGCGCCGGGTGCGCAACCTTTGTGCCCTGTGTGCCTGCCGATGCGGCACATGCCCCTGAACGGACCCTTCACCATGCCCCATCTCGTCGTCGAATACACCAGCAACCTGCCGCACTTCCCCGAAGCCGAGGCGCTCAAGGCCCTGAACGCCCAGCTGTGCGCCCACCCCGAAATCCAGGACGAAGCCGACCTGAAGACCCGCTTCGTGGTGGCCGACAGCTTCGAGATCGGCACTGCACCAGCCAACCGCGCCTTTGTGCATGCACAACTGCGCCTGCTGGCTGGCCGCTCGCCCGAGGCCAAGAAGGACCTCTCCGGCCGCGTGGCCGCGGTGCTGCGCGAGCTCTCGCCCCGGCCTGCCGGCGTGCTGGTGCAATTGAGCGTGGAGGTGGTGGACATGGACCGCGGCTCCTACGCCAAGGAACGGCTCTGACCCTCCGACAGCCGCCGCGTGCCAGCGGCAGCAGCGGGCCCCGCGTTCAGCGGGCTTCGCGGTCCGCGGGTCCGGCCACCTGCGGCAGTGCGCCGGGCGCGTCCATCTGCGCCTGCAGCCAGCCGCGCAGGCTGTTGATGAAGGCCCAGCCCTGCACGCGCGGCAAGTCGGCCAGGCGCACCACGGCTTCGGCCACCTGCCCTTCGCGCAGCGCCACGGCCCGCCCCACGCCAGGCAGCAGGCCGCAGGCCAGGGGCGGGGTGACCCACTGGCCGTCCAGCAGCACGGCGATGTTGCCGAAGGTGCTCTCGGTGATCTCGCCCGCCTCGTTCCACAGCACGGTGTCGAACACCCCCGGCGTGGTGGGCGCATACGCCGCGTAGTGCGCGCGGCGGGTGGTCTTGTGCCGCACGAACTCGCCGTGGGCCGCTTCGAAGGCGGTGGCGGCCAACTGCAGGCGCACGGGCTCCGCGGTGGGCTGCAGGGCAAAGGCTTCGGCGCGCGCACTGCCGTCGGCGGCCAGCAGCAGCCGCACGCGCCAGGCGCCGTTGAAGTTCTGCAGCGCCGCGATCTGCAGCTCTTGCCGCACGGCATGGGCGTTCCACGGATAGCCGAAGTGCACCGCCGCCTGGCCCATGCGCGCCACGTGCAGGTCGGCATGGCGGAACTTGCCGTCGTTCAGAGCCAGTGTTTCCAGGATCTCGAAAGGCATGCTCGCGCGCTCCACGAATGCGCGCTTGTGGCGCCACTCCTGCCATTCTGCGGCAGCTTCGGCGCCCGAGGTGATGCCGCTGCCGATGCCGCAGGTGGCGCTCCACCCATCTTCCGGTCCGCGCCCCCCGTGGAGCACCACGGTGCGGATCGGCACGTTGAAGGTGGCGGACACGGCGTGGGTGGCGCCGCCCGGCCCCGCCTTTCTCATTCGCCCCGCGGGCCGCACCACGCCCACGGCGCCGCAGTACACGCCCCGGGGCTGGCCTTCGAGCGCATGGATCATCTGCATGGCCCGCACCTTGGGCGCGCCTGTGACGGAGCCACACGGGAACAGCGCCGCGAACACGTCGGTGAGCGTGGTGCCGGGCCGCGTGCGCGCCACCACGTCGGACGTCATCTGCCACACGGTGGGCAAGGCCTGGGTGGCGAACAGTGCGGGCACCTGCACGCTGTGCGGCAGCGCGATGCGCGACAGGTCGTTGCGCAGCAGGTCCACGATCATCACGTTCTCGGCACGCTCCTTGGGCGCCGTGCGCAGGTGGTCGGCACGGGCCGCATCCTGCTCAGGCGTGGCGCCGCGCGGGGCGGTGCCCTTCATGGGGCGCGCCAGGATGCTGCCGCCCTCGGGCGCGTCCTGCCAGTCGAAGAAGAGTTCGGGCGACACCGACAGCACCTGCTCGCCGCCCGCGTCGATGTGCGCGGCGTAGCCGCCGGGCTGCGCCCGCAGCAGCGCTGCAAACAGCCCGGCGGGGCTGCCCTGCAGCGTGCCCGTCAGCGGCGCCGTGTGGTTGACCTGGTACAGCTCGCCCGCGCCGATGGCATGCTGGATGCGCGCCATGGCGTCATCGAAGGCGGCGCGGCCCGGGGCGCCGGTCCAGGCCACTTCGGCAGGGTCTTGGGGGGCTGCACCCGCCGCGTCGGCGGGCCACGGCAGGGGTGCGTCGTGCACCGCAAACCACGCCAGCGGGCCATCGGCCGCATGGGTCTGCAGCGCAGCATCGAACGCGGCAGCAGCCTCGTAGCGCACATACCCCACGCACCAACGCCCTGCCGCGGCCGCCGCATGCACGGCGTCGAGCACACCGCGCACACCGGCCAGGTCGCGCGCCACCAGCACCTCGCGCGGCACACCGAACGCGTGGCGCAGGCGCGCCCTGTCGGCATCCTGCGGCTGGGTGAAGTCGATGCGCGAAATACCAGTCAAAACCGCTCCTACCGCTTGATGAATGAGCGCAAGCAGCTATCAAATAAGTAGCGCATCATTGCCACCACGCCCTCAGGCAGCGCCCAGGTGCGGCACCAGCGCTGGGGTGGGCTGCCCGTTCTTGAGCGCCGCAGTGAAGGCCAGCATGCGGTCGATGGGCTGGCGGGCGCGCGGGATGAGGGCCGGGTCCACCGTGATGGCGTTGGCGCCGGTCTCCAGCACGCGGGCCACGTCGGCCAGACCGTTCATCGCCATCCAGGGGCAGTGCGCGCAGCTCTTGCAGGTGGCGCTGTTGCCGGCCGTAGGGGCTTCGTAGAACGTCTTGCCGGGATTGAGGGTGCGCAGCTTGTGCATCATGCCGTTGTCGGTGGCCACGATGAACTCGGTAGCATCCAGCTCCCGCGCAGCCTTGAGGATGGCGCTGGTGGAGCCCACGGCGTCGGCCAGCGCCACCACGTCGGCGGGGCTCTCGGGGTGCACCAGCACCTTGGCGCGGGGGTGTTCCTTTTTGAGGGCTTCCAGCTCGAAGGCCTTGAACTCGTCGTGCACGATGCAGGCGCCGTTCCAGAACACCATGTCGGCGCCGGTCTCGCGCTGGATGTAGGCCCCAAGATGCCGGTCGGGTGCCCACAGGATCTTTTGCCCCGCGGCCTTCAGGGCGCCCACGATGTCGAGGGCGCAGCTGGAGGTGACGAGCCAGTCGGCGCGTGCCTTCACCGCGGCGCTGGTGTTGGCGTAGACCACCACGGTGCGGTCGGGGTGCGCGTCGCAGAAGGCGCTGAACTCGTCGATCGGGCAGCCCAGGTCCAGCGAGCAGGTCGCGTCCAGATCAGGCATCAGGATGGTTTTTTCGGGGCTCAGGATCTTGGCCGTCTCGCCCATGAAGCGCACGCCGCTCACCACCAGCGTCTGCGCCGCGTGGTCGCGGCCAAAGCGCGCCATCTCCAGCGAGTCGCTCACGAGGCCGCCGGTTTCTTCGGCCAGGTCCTGCAGGTCGGGGTGCACGTAATAGTGCGACACCATGACCGCGTTCTTTTCCTTCAGCAGGCGGCGGATGCGGTCCTTGAGCGCCGCGCGCTCGGCCGGCGCGGGCTCGGGCGGCACGCGCGCCCAGGCGTGCTTGGTGGAACAGACGCCGCCGTCCGCGCCCGGGGCGGGCTGCTCGTACTCGACGTCCTTGATGGCAATGGTGGTCATGGGGTACTTGCTACCAGCGGCTGGGGCTGGTTTCGTGGAGGGGTAAGCATATCGGCCCGGCCCGCCCTGCGCTGGCAACCCTGCGCAACGCAGGGTCGGCCGGGCGGGTGCGGCCAGGGGCTCAGGCCAGGTCCTGCAGGCGCATCGAAAAGTCGGTGGCCTGCACGTCCTTGGTCAGCGTGCCGATGGAAATGCGGTCCACGCCGGTGTCGGCCAGTGTGCGCAGCCCTTCGAGCGTGACGCCGCCCGAGATCTCGAGGATGGCACCGCCGCCAGGGTGCGCGGCGTTGATGCGCACGGCCTCCTGCAGCGTGGGCAGGGGCATGTTGTCCAGCAGAACCATCTTCGCGCCGGCCTGCAGGGCCTCGGCCAGCTGGTCCAGCGTTTCCACCTCGATCTCGATGAATCGGGCCTGGCCCGCCACCGCCTGCGCAGCCCGCAGCACGGCCGTCACGCCGCCGGCCGCGGCGATGTGGTTTTCCTTGATCAGCACCGCATCGTGCAGGCCGATGCGGTGGTTGGTGCCGCCGCCCACGCGCACGGCGTACTTCTGCGCCAGGCGCAGGCCCGGCAGGGTCTTGCGGGTGTCGACGATCTGCGCGCGGGTGCCGGCCACCACGTCCACGTAATGCCGCGTCTTGGTGGCCACGGCCGAGAGCAGTTGCAGGAAGTTGAGCGCGGTGCGCTCGGCGCTGAGCAGCGCGCGGGCCTGGCCTTCGATCTCCAGCACGATCTGGTCGGCCACGCAGCGCTGGCCTTCCTGCACGCGCCAGGTGAGCTGCACGCCAGGGTCCAGCGCGCGCAGCGCGGCCTCGGCCCAGGGGGCCCCGCAGATCACGGCGGGCTCACGCGCCAGGATGCGGGCACGGGCGCGGCGGCTGGGGTCGATGAGCCCGGCCGTGAGGTCGCCGGTGCCCACGTCTTCGGCCAGGGCGCGGGCCACATCCTGCTGTGCCAGCGCGGCCACGGCCGCGTCGGTTTCATCGTCTCGATTTTTCATGGTGGGCAAGCATAGCGGCATCGCACAGACGCGCCGAAATTTTGACGGGCGCCGGACAAGGTGTTCATCGTCCGCAAAGGGTCGCGCAGCAGCCTTTGTGGTACGGGATGCGCGGCAGTGCGCATGGCGGACAGCCAGTGACCGGCCGGCGTGCGACGCATCGGACCGGCAGCCGCAAGCCTGTGCCGACCCAGATAACCGACCGCGCTGCGGGCACGGGCGTCAATCCGCGCCGTCGTCAGACATGTCGTGCGACCGGCGGCTGGCCAACAGATCAGCGGGCGTTCTACCTGCCACATTGACGGCCCTGTCGTCCGCTCCGTGCCGGCGCAGCAGGTCGATGACCTTCGGGTTGTCATCCAGCGCGAACCAGAGCGTCCCCCCGCCCGGCTCGTTCACCCACGTTTGGCCGCTGCAGTAATGCAGCGCTGTGTTGCCATACGCGTCCACCGCGTGCAGGTCGGCCCCGGCGGACAGCAGGTACTGGATCACCGCCAAATCGTCCGCCAGCGCTGCCGCCATCAAGGCCGTGCCAAGGCGGCCCACCGGCCCCTTGAACGCGCAGGCGACCTTTGTCCCGCGGGCATTCACGTCGCAGCCCAGTTCCTCCACCAGATAACGCACCATCTCCAGCTTGCCGGGCATGATGCTATGGGCAGAGCAAGCGACGAGCAGCAGATCAGGCCCCGCCAGGTGCGCGTGGTGCTGGGCGAGCTTGCGCACCATGTCCAGCGAAAAGCTGCGGACTGCGCCCTGCAGTGCGCCCGCGTTGACCGTTGCGCCGTGTGCCATGAGCAGATCAACGAACTCCACGCTGCCGGACTCTGCCGCCAGGCCCAGGGCGTCCGAGCCATCCCTGTTGCGCACGGCCATGTCGGGGCGGCGTTGCAGCACGGTGTGCAGGTTGTGCACGTTCCTTTCCCACTCCCGCGCCGCACAGGCTGTTTCTTCCGGGTCTTCTTCGTCGTCGCTATCGGTGTCGGTGTCGGTGTCGCCGTCCATCTGCGCATCTGCACGCGCCGAAATGGCCCAGCGGTAACTCGTACTCGCCGCGAGCAACGGCGTGTCGCCGTTGTAGTTGCAAAAGTCCACGCCGCCTTCGCTGGCGATCACGGCATCGAGTTCAGCCAAGGTGATCTTGCGATCTCCCATCGCGCTGATGAAGTCATCGGCCGCTTCGCTGGCGTGGTGGCGGGCGTCCTGCTCGTCGTCCACATCCTCACCGGCTTCGATCATCGCCAGCTTGCCCCCCTCGGACAGGGAACCCGGGTTCTCCTCGTGCGCCAACGTTTCAATGAAGTCCCAGTAGTAGGCCGAGAGGTCCACGCTCTCGCTGCTTGCGAAAGGCACCAGCACCAGATCGCCACCATCCACATCGCATTGCGTGCCCAGCAGCTCAAACGCCCGGGCAAGGTAGTGCGTGCTGGCGAACTCTTCGGGGTTCTGCAGGTAGTCCGCGATCACCATGTGTTTGGGGCACCCGCGCTGCAGGTTCTTCAATGCGGCGGCATGGTCGGCCACACGGATCCGGAAAGCTCCAGGTTCACTGACAAATACGCTGGTTTCCATGGGTCCACACTCTCGTCTTGGTTGGTTGGCTGGGTTTGAAATGGGCACCTGGCCTCAGCCGGTGCAGCGTGTGTTGGTGTAGAGGGCCGGTGCCAGAACCTTGGCTTCTTGGCCCCATGCATCGCTCACCACGACCTCGCCGCTGCGGGCTGCGGCGATCAGGGCTTGGAACGAAGCGGAAAACTCGCGCTGCGTGAGCAAAGCCCGCGCCCTGTGCACGAAGCGGGTGCGCGGGCTGTCAGGGCCTTCCTGGTCCACGTCGAAGTGAAAGATGCGGTACACCGCCAGCATGACCAGCTCGCGCCACGCCGCGTTCTGCGGCACGTCCGATTGCGCGCAGTGGTGGTACCACAGGTCCATCGGCCGTTCGTACTGGAAGATCATGTCGCTGCTGCCGCGGTTCAGGGGTTCAGGCCGCACCAGCCATTGACTCATGGTCCACAGCGTATCCAGCGTGAAGCCGTGCTGCATCATTGGAAAATCTTCGTAGTCCAGGGTGTACCGGGGTGCGCGACTGTAGTAGGTGTTGATCGTCACCGGAAGGCGCACGGTCTGCAGCTTGACGTCGGGCCACATCAGATTGAAGAGGCGTTCGGTCTGGCCCTCGGTATGCACTTCGATCCGTCGGCAGTCCGCAAAGGGCTCGGGCGCAGGCGGCAGGCTGGCGGCCACTGCGGGCAGTTCTTTTTCCAGATCGGCCATGCGAAACATCCGCAGGCTGCCCGACGCAGGCTCGCTCAGACCGATCTGCCACAACCCGTTGAACCCGATCAACCGGTCGTTCCAACGGGCATGGGGGTTGTTCATGAACTGGTCGCGCAGGGGTCGCAACACCGCATCGTCACGGCTAGGGTGCAGGTACAGAAAGAGCAGCAGGTCCAGGTGGCGCGTGGTGGAGCTTTGGCTCCAGTCATGGAGCTTCTTCCACTCGGGGAGCTGGCCCTTCAAGAAGTATTGCTTGATGATGCTCCGGGCCTTCTTGTTCTTGTCCAGCACGTACAGCAGCTTCTCGACCTCCAGCCACTGCTGCTTGCGCTCTGCCATCCAGGCCTTGTCACTGGTTTTCCAGTGGCTGGTATCGAATCCATCCCAGTAGTCCATCGACCCCTCCATGTCTTTCTTCACAGGACCCCCACGCAGCGGCCAATGGCGGTGGATGATAGCCAGTGGATGGCGTGGTGCACTGGACAAATTGTCCGGTGTTGCCTTTCAGTGCACTGCGGTCCGCTACAACGTCCTGCGGGCGCCCTCCGAGGGCGGTAGGGACAGGGGTATCGCATAGACTCGCGGCAATTTTTGCCACTGCGAGCCCCATGACTGCCACCAGCACCGCGTCTGCCACGCCCTACGGCACCCTGCCGCCTGCGTCGCCCCTGCCTCAGCGCAGGCCCGTAAGCCTGCCGCGACTGGCGCAGATGCGGGACGCTGGCGAGAAGATCACGATGCTGACGGCCTACGACGCCACGTTCGCCGCCGTGGCCGATGCGGCGGGCGTGGAGTGCATCCTGGTGGGCGACTCGCTGGGCATGGTCTGCCAGGGGCTGCCCAGCACCGTGGGCGTGGCGCTGGACACCATGGTCTACCACACGGCCAGCGTGGCGCGGGGGCTGCACCGCGTGCAGGCCACGGCCTGGCTGATAGCGGACCTGCCCTACGGCACCTACGCCGAAAGCCGCGAGCAAGCCCTGCGCAGCGCCTGCGCGCTGATGCAGGCCGGCGCGCACATGGTCAAGCTGGAAGGCGGTGGCTGGACCGCACCCACGGTGGAGTTTCTGGTGCAGCGCGGCATCCCCGTGTGCGCCCACCTGGGCCTGACGCCGCAGACCGTGCACGCCCTGGGCGGCTACCGCGTGCAGGGCAGGACGGACGGTGCGGCGCGCACGCTGCGCCAGGAAGCGCACGAACTGGAGGACGCCGGTGCGGCCATGCTGGTGCTGGAGATGGTACCCGCCGCGCTGGCGGCCGACATCACGGCGGAGCTGCCGCACTGCCACACCATCGGCATCGGTGCGGGCAACGGCACCGCGGGCCAGGTGCTGGTGCTGCACGACATGCTGGGCATGAACCTGGGCAAGATGCCCCGGTTCGTGCACGACTTCATGCAGGACGCCGGCAGCGTGCGCGGCGCCATGGAGGCGTACGTGCAGGCCGTCAAGCAGGGGCGGTTTCCGGACAACGCACTGCACGCGTGGTAGCGCCAGGCGTCGATCCATACCCAGCGCCGATTGCCGATTGCCCCCGTTGCCCACGCACGCAAGCGCGTTCGCCAATCCCTGCCTTTTTTCTTCATCGCCGCACGGCCTCTTCACCATGCTCATCGCCCGCTCCGTTGCCGACCTGCGCCAGGCCCTGGCCCCGTACCGTCGCCCCGCCTTCGTGCCCACCATGGGCAATCTGCACGACGGACACATCGCCCTGGTGCACCAGGCCAAACCCCTGGGCGACGTGACGGTGGCCAGCATCTTCGTGAACCGCCTGCAATTCTTGCCGCACGAGGATTTCGACAGCTACCCGCGCACCTGGGAGGCCGACTGCGCGCAACTGCAGGCCGCCGGCTGCGATGTGCTGTTTGCACCGCGCGAGGCCGACCTGTACCCCGAGCCCCAGACCTTCAAGGTGCACCCCGACCCACTGCTGGCCGACATGCTGGAGGGGCACTTTCGACCCGGCTTCTTCGTGGGCGTGAGCACGGTGGTGATGAAGCTGTTTGCCTGCGTGCTGGGCGCCACGGGCGGCACGGCCGTGTTCGGCAAGAAGGACTACCAGCAGCTCATGGTCATCCGCCACATGGTGCGGCAGTTCGCGCTGCCCATCGAGGTCGTGGCGGGCGAGACCTTCCGCGCCGCCGACGGGCTGGCCCTGAGCTCGCGCAATGGCTACCTGGGACTGCAGGAGCGCCAGGAAGCCGTGGCGCTGTCCCAGGCGCTGCAGCAACTGGCACAGCGCTGGCGCGGCGCCCCGGCCCCTGACCCGCAGCACGCCGCAGCGTGGGAGCAGCAGGCCCTGGACGCCCTGCGCGCACGCGGCTGGCAGCCCGACTACCTGACGGTGCGCCGCCGGGTGGATCTGCTGGCACCCACGGCCGAGGACGCGCCGGGCACACTGGTGGCGCTGGGTGCGGCGCGCCTGGGCACCACGCGGCTCATCGACAACCTGGAGTTCTGATGCTCTGCTATTGATAGCAGCTAGCGCTTGCCAGATGAGCGGCAGAGGCTGTTTTGATTCAATGTCTACCGAGCCCACCCGCCCCGCGCCAGCCACCCCAGCAACGCGCGGTTGACGGCGTCGGGCTGCTCCATGGTCAGCATGTGGCCACACTCGGCCAGCACCTGGTAGTCAGCGCCCGGGATCAGCGCTGCGATCTCGGCCGAGCATTCGGGCGGCGTGAGCTGGTCGGAGTCTCCGCACACCACCAGCGTGGGGCAGGCGATGCGGGGCAGGTGCAGCCGGGCGTCGGGCCGGTGGATGACGGCGCGGTTTTGCCGCACCAGTTGCTCGGCGCCGGCGCGCAGGACGAAGTCGAGGTAGGCCTGCACCAGGTGGGGCTTGGCGGCGCCGGCGGGGTGGAAGGCGAACGCGACATTGGGCTCGATCACCTCGCGCACCCGGCCCTGCGCGAACAGCTCCATCGCGGCCTCGCGCAGGGCGCGCATCTCGGGGGCTTCAGGCCGGGCCGAAGTGCCCAGCAAGGCCAGGCCAGCCACCCGAGCGGGCTCCTGGCGCGCCGCTTCCATCGCGACCATGCCGCCCATCGAGGCGCCGCACAGCAGCAAGGGGCCGCCATGGAGCGCCAGCACCTGCGCAGCCATGTCCTCGATGCGCAGCGCTGAAGGCTGGGCATGGGCGGTGGTCACCACCGGGTGCAGGTCGGCAGGCATGGCGGCCAGTTGAGCCTGCCACATGGCGGCATCGGCCGCGAGGCCCGGGATGAAGACCAATCGGGGGAGCGCGGTGGCGTGGGATGAAGATGTCGTCATGTCCGCCAGTGTCGCAAGGATCGCGCCGGGCTGCTGGCCGCGGCGCGGGAGGCCGTCCGCCGGCCGGGGGCGATCTCAGAGGGCTGTGGGCACGCCGGGGTCTGGCACGCCTGCATCCGGCCGGCCGCCGGCCTGGGTCTGCGCCCGCACCAGGTCGTGCACGAACCGCAGCTTGCGCATGGCGCCCGCCGACAGCGCAAACGGATAGGCGTCGTGCTGGCCCAGGCTGCGGCTCAGGCTGTTGAGCATGAGCGTGAGCGGCACCCACTGGCGCACCATGTCCTGGAACCCGGGGCGCGGCATCGCAAACGGGTCGGTGACATGGTGGCGCACACTGCCGCGCGGGTCGGGCACGGTGACGCCGGCCGAGTAGCTGGCGGCGGTCTCCAGCAGGTCGATCATGTGCAGGTAGTGCGCCCAGGTTTCGGCCCAGTCTTCCCACGGGTGCGAGGCCGCGTAGGCGCTGACGTGGCGCGTGGCCCAGTCGCCCAGCTCGCCCTGCTTGGCGTAGTGGGCATCGAGCGCGGCGGAGTAATCCTGGCGCTCGTCGCCGAAAAGGTCACGGAACGACTCCAGCAGGCCGCCGTCGCGCACCAGCTGGTCCCAGTAGAAGTGGCCGGATTCGTGGCGCAGGTGCCCGATCAGCGTGCGGTACGGCTCGCCCAGCGCGATGCGCCGGCGCGCCCGCTCATCGTCGTCGGCCTCTGCGATGTTGAGCGTGATGATGCCGCCCAGGTGCCCGGTGAGGATGGGCGGCCCGCCCGGCATGTCTGCCAGGAACTCGAACACCGGCCCCGCCCGGCCCGGCACGGGCTCCAGCCCCAGCCGCGCCAGCGTGTAGAACAGCTGGCGCTTGGCGCCTTCGATCTGCTTCCAGCGCCGCATGTTGGCGTAAGCCGACAGGTCGGGCAGAAACCGGGTTTGCCGGCACGACGCGCACAGGTCGGCAAAGTCATTGGCCGGGATGGCGAAATTGCACGCCTGGTATTCGGTATGGTTGCGGCACATTCGGTACAGGCGCCCGGTGTGCTGCGTGCTGCCCTCCTGGCTTCTGCGCCGCCACAGCCCATCACCGTCCTGCGGAGCGGGCGTCAGCGCAGCCAATGTCATCTGGTCGGGCAGAAACGCCAGCGTGCTCCCGCAGTTCAGGCACTGCACGCTATCGAAGAAAACCAGGTGACCGCAATGGTCGCAATTGAATACGCGCATGGTGGTGAGCTTAAACCCTGGTGCGCTCTTCGGCACACGGTGTGCGTGTCAAAGAGGAAAACAACGTATGTCAATGAAAAAGAGCAGGCTCCAGGGGACCCTGGAGCCTGCTCAGTTCTCGTCCCGGCGGGCGACGGCCTGAATGGCCGTCACCCTGGGGTCAAGCGTTCCGCTCAGGGACGGACAACGATGCTGTTGCGCACTTCGCGCACATGCTTGGTGTTGCGGGCAATGGCTTCAGCCTGGTTCTTTTCGGTTTGCGACTTGGCAAAGCCCGACAGCTGCACCGTACCGTTCAGCGTTTCCACGCTGATGGAGGTAGCGGACACGCTCTTGTCTTCAGCCATCTTGGCCTTCACAGCCGTGGTGATGCCTGCATCATCAACGTAGGAACCCATAGTTTGCTGGTCGCGAGCCACCGAGCAGCCCGTGGCCGTGACGATGGTGATGCCAGCTACTGCGGCGAAAGCGAGGGCACGTGCGTATTTCATGATGTTGTCCTTGTTGAAAAATGGTTGGGAACGCGGGTGCTGGAGTTATCTCAGTCTGCCGGCCTGTTGCACCCTCCGCGGCCAGCGGACTGTGGGGGATCGATGAAGTGTCTGGAGGTTGCCCTGTCACCTGGGTTGCGTGTCCTTCAGCGTCTTGGTGAGCCAGAGGACCTGCGGGTCAGGCGGCGTGGAGCAACTCGCACGATTTGATTTTGAGTTAGTACGCTGGGCGGCGGCGCGAGGCCCACAGCAGCAGGGTGGCCAAAGCGGCGCCCGATGCGGCGGCAATCACCAGCGACTTGGCGGGCTCTTCGGCCACGTAGCGCGTGGTGGCCTCAGCAGCTTGCTGCATCTGGCGGCGGGCACGGGCACTGGTTTCTGCGCAGTAGTCGATACCGCGGCTGGCCAGCTCCTGGGCACGGGCTGCCAGGTCGTCGATGACGGGGTCGGTCTGCTCGCGCAGGCTACGCACCCCTTCTTCGGCTTTTTCAAGCGACTTGTCGGCGGCCTTGCGGGTGGATGTCACGGCGTCTTGGGCGCTTTGCAGAACGTCGTCAGCCAGGTGGCGGGCGTTGTCGGCGACTTTATCGGTGGCGGTCTGGATGCTCATTGTTCAAACTCCTGGTAAATGGGGATGCTGGTGTGCGGTCGGGTTGCCGGCGGGCGTCAGCCCTTTCGCAGCAGCCCCAGGACAAAGGTCACAACGGCCATGATCACGAACACGAAGAACAGGATCTTGGCAATGCCCACGGCGCCAGCAGCGATGCCGCCAAAGCCGAACAGTGCCGCGATCAGCGCGATCACCAGAAAAACAACTGCGTAGTGCAACATTTCCTTCTCCTTGTGAGGGGCCGGGCTGGCCGGCTGGTCGGTCGGGTGGCACGAGAACTTCAGCGCCTGGGGTTAACTGTATGGATGAACCAGGCTGGCCGATGCCGGTGCCCGGCGCGCCCCCGTGTCGGCGGCACCGCGCGGGCCGTGTAGGACGGCGCCGTGTAGATGGCGAATTGACTGCGCGAGTGCGGGCGCAGCGCCATGCGCTCTGGCCCCAGAGCGCAGCAAAGGTCACCCAGGGAGATCGGCGCTGCGATGACGCAGCGCGCACCGGCGCAGGTGCCGTGTTCCTGCAAGCCCGCCGTGGATCGGCGCGCCCGTGGCGCACCGGCTCAGAAGGTCGAGGAAGAAACGGGCGCCGCAGCCACAGTCGCTGGCGTGGCTTGAGCGGTCTGGGTCGCGTTGTCTTGCTGAGAGGACTCGTCGCCCTCTTCGCGCTTCAAGGGCAGGACCGCAGATACCAGCGTGCCGTTACCCGGCCGCGAGGTGATCGACAGGCGGCCGCCGGCAGCCTCCACCCGGTGGCGCATGCCGGACAGCCCGTGCGAGGTGGGCCGCACGCTGCTGGGGTCGAAGCCCTGGCCGTTGTCGCGCACCTGCACCGAGACATGCGTGGGATAGGCGTGCACCGACACCAGCACCTTGTCGGCCTTGGCGTACTTGCCGATGTTGGTCAGGGCCTCCTGCACCATGCGGTACACAGTGAGTTGGGAGGCATCGGGCAGTTGCACGGATTCGAGGCTAGTCTCGACCTCGATGGCGGCGCGCTCGGCATATTCGCGCGTGAGGATTTCGATGGCCGCAGTCAGCCCCAGGTTGGACAGCGAGGAAGGCCGCAGGTCTTCGATGATGCGGCGCTTGAGCGCGATGCCACTGTTGAGCGTCTCGGTCAGGTGCTTGAGCCGTTCGGAAACATCTGGTGCGGTGGCGTCGATCTTGGACTTGAGCCGTGCCACATCGAGCTTGGCCGCCGTCAGCAGCGCACCCAGTTCGTCGTGCAGTTCGCGCGCCAGGTGGGCGCGCTCTTCCTCGCGCACCTGCTGCAGGTGGTTCGCCAGTTCGGACAGCGTGGCCGTACGCTCCTTCACCAGGCCTTCGAGCCGGTCGCGCTCGCGCTCGAGCAGCGCCTGCTCGCGCTGGCTCACCTGCTGCACGGCCTGCGTCTGGCGCAGGTACATGTAGAACGCCAGCAGTCCGATGGCCGTCACGGTGGCAATGCCGATGCGCGAGAGCATGAGGGACTGCTCCACCTGCTGCTGCCCCTGCTGCACATAACGGTCACTGCGGGCGATCAACTCCTGCGAGTGCTTGCGGATCGCCTCCATGTGCTCCTTGCCCAGGTCGGTGTGCAGGATGAACTTCCAGGCGTCGTCGTTGCCCTGGCGGCGCAGCCGCAGGCTGAGCTCCATCTCGGCGAGCTTGCGCGAGATCTGCCGCGACAGCAGCGCGAATTCCTGCATGTCGTCGGGGGCATCCATGAACTGCTGGCGCAGCCCGTCCAGATTGGTCTGCACCGTGGCGACAGCCTTGTCGTACGGCTCCAGGTAAGCTTCATTGCCGGTGAGCAGGTAGCCGCGCTGGCCGGTCTCCGCGTCCAGCATGCTCTGCAGCAGCGAATTGACGGCCTTGCGCGTATCCTGGCCATGCGCCATCTGCGCCACGGCGTCCTGCGACCGCATGTGCCCGGTCTCGTTGATACCCACCAGCACCATGGCTGCCAGCAGGGCCATTGGCAGGCTGATCGCCATCCTCCGGACCTTGGGTAACCATCGACGGGTGTTTTCTTTGAGGCTCATACGCGTTATTCTGGATAATGTCCGGTGACCCGGGCGTCATGTTGCCATTGCGCAGCATGAGGCTGGAGAACCTGTGCAACCAACAAGCATCGGGTGCGGCACCCCGCCCTGTGAAAGAAAGATCGATGATCAAGATTGGTATTGTGGATGACCACGCGATTGTTCGCTCCGGCCTGCGGCAGTTTCTGTCGGAGCATGTAGACCTGCGGGTCGAAGGTGAGGCCTCCAATGGCCGCGAAGCCATCGATCTCGTGCGCAACAAGGAAATCGATGTCCTGCTGATGGACCTGTCCATGCCCGGCCAAAGCGGCCTGGACGCCCTCGCCATGCTGCGCGCCAAGGCCCCCGACATGGGGATCCTCATCCTGAGCGGCTACCCCGAAGAGCACTACGCGATCAACCTGATCCGCCAGGGCGCCAGCGGCTACCTCAACAAGGAATGCGAGCCTGCGGAGATCGTGGAAGCGATCCGCACCATTGCATTGGGCCGCCGCTACCTCACGCCCGCCGTGGCCGAACTGCTGGCGCAGCAGCTCAACCGCAAGGACGACGCACCACCGCACGAACAGCTGTCCGAGCGTGAGTTCCAGGTGTTCCTGAAGCTGGCCAAGGGCGAGACGGCGGGCGATATCGCCAAGGCCCTGTCGCTCAGCGTGAAGACCGTGAGCACCTACCGCACACGGCTGATGGAAAAGATGAGCCTGTCGTCCAACAGCGACCTGACGTACTACGCGCTCAAGAATCGCCTGATCGACTGACATGCTGCGCCAACGGCCTCTAGTCCGGACCGGCCGGACAGGGCCGGCCATGGCTGTCGCACCACACACACGGGTAAAAAACGAGCCTCCCGCATGCGACGGGGAGGCTGCGAGGGATCACAAGGGCTGACCAGGCGCCGCCAAGGGCTGGCCAGATTCCAGGACGGCAGGGGCTGTGCTGTGCTGGACACAGTAGTCCACCAGCGCGTCGATTTCATTGGATTTGTCGAACACGGCATCCACACCCAGTTGCGCACAACGCATGCGGACATCGGGGGTGGCATAGTTGCTCAGCACCACCATCTTCTGGCCCGGCCGGCGCGTGCGGCAGGCCGCCAGCACTCCCAGCCCGCTGCCCTGACGGAGAAACAGGTCCACGATGGCCAGGTCCCACATGCCGGCATTGGCGGACAGCCAGTTCTTGCCTTCATCTTCCGTTTCTGCAACCCCCACGGCCTCTACCGACGCCAACTCTTCGAGGGTTCCGATCAGGTTCTCACGAATGGTCGCGTTGTCTTCAACAATGTAGGTGCGCAGTTTCACAGGAGTATCCAGTTTCACGAGCAACGCCGGGTTGACGTTGGTCGAGCCTCAAATTTAGATGCTCATGCCTTGGGATTCTGCCAGCGGCCGGACGCGAGGCCTGTAGGAACATTCCTACCGCGCAACACATACTGCGCAATCAGGGGCGCGCGGCACATGCATCGTGCTCCATTCCATGGTGCGACCATCCAGCATCAAGAGCCGGCCCGCTAAAGACGTTCCCACTCGGGCCACTAGCTTCAGGGCCTCGGCCGCCTGCATCGCGCCCACGATGCCCACCAGCGGCGCAAACACGCCCATGGTGGAGCAACGCACTTCCTCGAACTGGGCCTGCGGCGCAAAGATGCAGGCGTAGCACGGGCAGGCGGCGTCGCGCGGGTCGACCACGGTGATCTGCGCATCAAAGCGGATCGCCGCCCCCGCCACCAGGGGCTTGCCATGGCGCACGCACGCCCGGTTGACCGCGTGGCGGGTGGTGTAGTTGTCGCAGCAGTCGAGCACCACCGTGGCATCGCGCACCAGCACGTCGAGCGCCTGGTCATCGACCCGCGTCTTGAGCGCAGTGACCTTCACCTCGGGGTTGATCGCCGCCATGGCCGCTGCCGCGGACGTCACCTTGGCCTGCCCCACCCGCTCCGTGGTGTGCGCGATCTGCCGCTGCAGGTTGGTCAGGTCGACCACATCGTCGTCCACGAGCGTGATGTGCCCGACGCCTGCCGAGGCCAGGTACAGGGCTGCGGGCGAGCCCAGCCCCCCCGCGCCGATGACGACCGCATGCGCTGCCAGCAGCCGCTCCTGCCCTTCGATACCGATGTCATCGAGCAGGATGTGGCGGGAGTACCGCAGGAGCTGGTCGTCGGTCATGGGGGCAATCTCAGGCTGGAAAACACAATCGGTGGCGCAAAAGCAAAAAGCCGGATTCCGCAGGAATCCGGCTTTCAGGGCTCAGAAGCGAAAGCTCAATTCTCTTTCTTTTCTTCCTTGCGTTCGGTCTGCGTCTTGCTGACCAGCACCGCACGGCCCTTGAGCTGGTTGAGCGCCTGCACGAGCTGGAAGTCCTTGTCCGAACCGAACTCGGGGATCTTGCGGTCCGCAGCGGGCTTCTTGGCTTCTTCTTCCAGGCGCTTGCGGGCATCCTCGCGGGCCTTTTCACGGGCCTCGTCCTTCTTCTCTTCGCCCTGGCCGCTGTTCAAGTGCTTGTCCAGGTCGGCCTCGCGCATGCGCAGGGCGGCAAAGATGTTGCCCTCTTCCGACTCGTCGATCATCACGTCGGGCACGATGCCCTTGGCCTGGATCGACTTGCCGCTCGGGGTGTAGTAGCGCGCTGTCGTCAGCTTGATGCCGGTGTCGGGCCCCAGCGGACGCACGGTTTGCACCGAGCCCTTGCCGAAGGTCTGGCTGCCCATCACGGTGGCACGCTTGTGGTCTTGCAACGCACCGGCCACGATTTCGCTGGCCGAGGCCGAGCCTTCGTTCACCAGCACCACCAGCGGCACCGACTTGAGCGCGGCCGGCAGGCGGCGCAGCGGGTCGCCGCCGCCACGGCGCTGATAGAAGTCCGGCGAGGCCTTGTACGTGGCCTTGCTATCGGCCAGCTGGCCGTTGGTGCTGACCACCGTGACGTTCTCGGGCAGGAATGCGGCCGAGATGGCGACGGCCGCATCGAGCAGGCCACCGGGGTCATTGCGCAGGTCGAGCACCAGGCCCTTGAGGTTGGGCTCCTGCTTGTAGACCTCTTCCACCTTGCGCACGAAGTCATCGACCGTGCGCTCCTGGAACTGCGACAGGCGGATCCAGGCGTAACCGGGCTCCACGACCTTGCCCTTGACGGACTGGGTCTTGATCTCCTCCCGCGTGATGTTCACGGGGAAGGAGCGGTTCTCGTCCTTGCGGAAGATGGTCAGCGTGACCTTGGTGTTGGGCTCGCCGCGCATGCGCTTGACGGCGTCGTTGAGCGACAGGCCCTTGACCGCGGTTTCGTCGATCTTGGTGATCAGGTCGTTGGTCTTGAGGCCTGCGCGGAAAGCGGGAGAGCCTTCGATGGGGGAGACCACCTTGATGAGCCCGTCTTCCTGGGTGATCTCGATGCCCACGCCCACGAAACGGCCGGAGGTGCCCTCGCGGAATTCCTTGAAGGACTTCTTGTCGAAATACTGGGAGTGCGGATCCAGGCTCGACACCATGCCCGAGATGGCGTCGGTGATGAGCTTCTTGTCATCCACAGGTTCGACGTAATCGGTCTTCACGAGCCCGAAAACCGCCGACAACTGCTGGATTTCCTCCAGCGGCAGCGGCGTCATCGCCCCGCGCGCCACTGTCTGCAGCGACACGGTGGTGAGCGCACCCGCCACCACACCTACCGACACCCATCCCGCAATTTTGAGTTTCTGGCCCATAGAGCACCTTTTACCGCTTCGAAATCAATATACACCTTGGAGGGGTAGAACCCGCCGCAGTTCCGCTCGGGCGCTCGTTCTGACGGGGTATTTGGCAGGCTTTCCCCGTCTTTACGCGACTTTTACGCCTTGCCTTGCGATGCCACGGCAGCTGCAGCCTTGGCCGCCGCTTCGGCGTCACCCAGATAGTAGTGACGGATGGGCTTGAGGTCGGCGTCCAGTTCGTATACCAGTGGAATTCCGTTGGGAATGTTCAGGCCCACGATGTCCGACTCGGAAATGCCATCGAGGTACTTCACCAGCGCACGGATGGAGTTGCCGTGGGCCGCCACCACCACACGCTTGCCCGAACGGATCGCCGGGGCCATGGCTTCGTTCCAGAACGGCAGCACGCGCTCCACGGTGTCCTTGAGGCATTCGGTCAGCGGCACGCTGCCTTCGGCCAGGCCGGCGTAGCGGCGGTCGCTGCGCTCGCTGCGGGCGTCGGTCGCTTCCAGGGCTGGCGGGGGCGTGTCGTAGCTACGGCGCCAGACCAGCACCTGCGCATCGCCGTATTGCTTGGCCATGTCGGCCTTGTTCAGGCCCTGCAGGGCGCCGTAGTGGCGCTCGTTCAGGCGCCAGTCCTTCACCACGGGCAGCCAGGTGGAGTCCATCTCGTCGAGCGTGTACCACAGCGTATGGATGGCGCGCTTGAGCACGCTGGTGAAGGCCAGGTCGAACTCGTAACCTTCTGCCTTGAGCAGCTTGCCGGCGGACATGGCCTGCGACACGCCGGTCGGCGTCAGGTCCACATCAGTCCAACCGGTGAAGCGGTTTTCAAGGTTCCAGGTGGATTCGCCGTGGCGGATCAGGACGAGTTTGTACATGGCTTCCCTAAGGTCAAAACTGAGCATTCTAAAATTACGCCGTTCGCCAACCCAAGGAATCTTCGTGAAATTCATTATCGACAACTGGTATCTGATCTTTGTTGCACTGGCTTCGGGCGGCATGTTGCTGTGGCCGGTCCTCAAAAGCGCCAGTGGCGGCTCGCTGACCCCGGCCGGGGCCGTGCAGCTCATCAACCGTGAAAAAGCCGTCGTCATCGACGTGTGCGAGACCGAGGAATTCGCCGCCGGCCACGTGAACGGCGCCAAGAACGTGCCCCTGGGCCAGCTCGAAGAGCGCCTGCCCACGGTCGTGAAGAACAAGGCTTTGCCCCTGGTGCTGGTGTGCGCGAGCGGCGCCCGCGCCAACCGTGCGGTGGGCATCGCCAAGAAGCTGGGCTACGAGAACGCCCAGGCCCTGGCCGGCGGCCTCAAGGCCTGGCGTGAAGCCAGCCTGCCTGTGGAAAAAGCCTGATTCGCCCCCAGCTATTCCCATCGCGATAGGCTGGCAACCCGTTTTGTTGCCCCACAGGAAAGAAAAGGAAGGATCGCCATGCAACCCGTGAAGATGTACACCACCGCTGTCTGCCCCTACTGCATCCGGGCCAAGCAGATCCTCAAGTCCAAGGGCGTCGAGCAGATCGAGGAGATCCGCATCGACACCGACCCCGCGGCGCGCAACCACATGATGGAGATCACCGGGCGCCGCACCGTACCCCAGATCTTCATCGGCACAACGCACGTGGGCGGCCACGACGACCTGGTGGCCCTGGACGGCCGCGGCGAGCTCATGCCCCTGCTGGGCGCCACGGCCTGACCCCACCCCGGGCGGCTGCATAATGCTGCCCCATGTGCCCGCTGCGGGAGTTGTCCCCCGGCGGGTTTTGTTTTGCTGAAAATTCCGTTAGAGCAAAGAGACTATCCACCATGGCCGATCAAGAAAACCCCGTCTTCCAGATTCAGCGCGTCTACCTCAAGGACCTGTCGCTGGAGCAACCCAACTCCCCCGGCATCCTGCTCGAACAGGAGCAACCCAGCGTGGACATCCAGCTCGGCGTGGAAGCCACCCCTGTGGCCGAAGGCATCTTTGAAGTCGCGGTGACCGCCACCGTGCAGACCAAGATCAAGGACAAGACCGTGTTCCTGGTCGAAGCCAAGCAAGCCGGCATCTTCGAGATCCGCAACATCCCCGAAGACCAGATGGGCCCCATCATGGGCATCGCCTGCCCCCAGATCGTGTACCCCTACCTGCGCGGCAACGTGGCCGACCTGATCAACCGCGCCGGCTTCCCGCCCGTGCACCTGGCAGAAATCAACTTCCAGGCCATGTACGAACAGCAGCAGGCCCAGGCCGCCGGCCAGCCTTCGCCGATCATCACGCAGTGATGCAACGCGGCCCCTGGGCCGCATCGCACCTTCCTTCCCCCTGTCTCGCCGCGCTGCGCGCACGGGATGGGGACGCAGCCGGCGGTCTGCCCAAGCCAGTTCCGCGGCGGCCTCGCCCGGACAGTGCTGTCCGGTGGGCTGAGGGCGAGATGCAGCATCAGGGACGATTGAATTCACGATCTTTTGGGACTCCAGCGCTTACCTGACAAGCGCAAGCAGCTATGAAAATCATAGTATTGGGCGCCGGCGCCTGGGGTTCGGCCGTCGCCATGAGCGCGGCCCAGCACCCGGCCGGGCATGCCGTCACCCTCTGGGCCCGTGACACGGCCCAGGCGCAGCAGATGCGCAGCCAGGGGCAGAACGCGCGTTACCTGCCCGGCATCGCCTTTCCCCCTTCCCTCACCTTGGCCGGCGGCGACTTTGCCGCCCTGCTGCCCGGTGCCGACCTGGTCATCGTGGCCACGCCCATGGCCGCCCTGCGCGGCATGCTGGCGTCGTTGCGCGGCTGCACCGCACCGGTGGCCTGGCTGTGCAAGGGCTTCGAGGCGGTGGCACCGGGTGCGGATGTACAGAGTTTCGGGCTGCTGGCGCATGAGGTACAGGCGCTGGTAGCTCCTGATTTAATAGCAGGCGTCTTCAGCGGCCCCAGTTTTGCGCAGGAAGTGGCGCTGGGCCAGCCCACGGCGCTGGTCGCCGCCAGCAGCCACGCCGCCGTGCGCGACGCGCTGGTGGCGGCGTTTCACAGCAAGAGCGTGCGCGTGTACGCCAACGAGGACATCGTCGGCGTGGAAGTGGGCGGCGCCGTGAAGAACGTGCTGGCCATTGCCACCGGCCTGTGCGACGGCCTGGCGCTGGGGCTCAATGCCCGCGCGGCGCTCATCACCCGTGGCCTGGCAGAGATGACACGCCTGGGCCTGGCGCTGGGCGCGCGCCCCGACACCTTCATGGGCCTGTCGGGGCTGGGCGACCTCGTGCTCACCGCCACCGGGGACCTGTCGCGCAACCGGCGCGTGGGCATGCTGATGGCGCAAGGCCACAGCCTGGCACAGGCCGTGGAGTCATTGGGGCACGTGGCGGAGGGGGTCTACAGCGCCCGCACCGTGGTGCAGCGGGCGCAGGCTCTGGGGGTGGACATGCCGATCGCGCAGGCTGCCGTGGCGCTGCTCGATGGTGAGGTCCAGCCTGCCGAAGCGGTGGCGCAGCTGATGGGGCGCGGGCCCCGCGACGAAATTTGATCGGTGACTCCGGGCCCGGAGTGCCCGTGGCCCTGCCCGGGTTCCCGCCGCGCAAACTGCCGCACTGCTGAACGCTGGACTACCCACCCACCGACAACCGCAGCAGCAGGCCCTCTTCATCGTCGGGATGAAAGAAATACGGGTAGAAGCTGCGCTCGTCCTTGGACAGGCTGGGCCGGCCGCCAAACTGGTCGATGAGCCGGCGCGCCTTCTCCGCACTCATGTGCAACAGCACCGCCGGGGCTCCCACCCGCTGGCAGATGCGTTCGGGCCCCAGTTCGTCGAAGCGCAGCATGCGTTTGTAGAACGGCGCGTGGCGCGGATTCACCTCCACGATGATGTCGGTCGCCCGCCGTGCCCGAAAGGCCACGATGCAACCGATGTGGAAGATCGCGCCCAGCACCTGCTTGGAGCGCACGCCGGGGTCCATGGCCAGCTTGCCGATCTCGCAGATCCGCGCGCCGCGCGCGCGCAGGGCCTCGATGTATTCGGGGTACTGCTCCTCGGCCCCCAGGTGGCCGTCGTCCATGTGGACTGACAACGTGCCCTGGGCCTGCCCGTCGATCTGCACCACGATGCTGCTCAGGTCGCTGTCGTGCGACAGCGTGGCCTGCATGTGATAGCCCCGGCTGGCATACATGCGGGCCAGCAGGCCCTGGCCTTTGCGGGACAGGCGGATCTTGCAGGTCTTGGTCTCGACGCCGCCCAGGACGCTCAGGTACTCACCCGGATAGGCGAGCTCGACGATGGTGTGTCCTTCGGCATGCATGGACGGCTTCCCTGTGTTGGAGGACCGGCCGACAGCGATGCACGGGGCCTACAGCCAAGTCCCTGGTGTGTGTTGAGACTGCCAGCTTAGCGGGATGCGGGGCGCCTGTCGTGACAGGGTTTTATAGTGCGACGAACGGCGCATTGCGGTATGCCAGCGGCATCTGCGGCGCACGGAGCATGATGCGGCGAGCCAACAAAAAACGCCGCCCGGCGCTTTTGCAAGCGCCGGGCGGCGTCATACCTTGGAGGGTGACGGGTCAGAACACGCCGAACAGCATGAGCAGCAGTACGACAGACAGTGGGACGCCGAGAAGCCAGGCAATGATGGGCATGGTGAACTCCTTGAAGGGGTGAGGTGTTGAGATGTGTTCACCTTATCGCCCACCCCGGCAGCAGAATGTGCGCCACCACTGCGCATGCGCGTAGTCCCCTGCCTACCGGGTGTCGGCCCTGCGCCCGCCGCGCGCTACTGCTCTCAAAGCCCCAGTTCGAGCGCGAGCAATTCGTCCACCGTCTGGCGGCGGCGAATCAAGCGGGCCTGGCCGCCATCCACCAGCACTTCGGCGATCAAGGGGCGCGTGTTGTAGTTGGAAGACATCGATGCGCCATAAGCACCGGTGTCGTGGATCACCAGCAGGTCGCCCACCTGCGCCGCAGGCAAGTCGCGCGGCAGCACCACGCCGCCGTCACCCTGGGTGAACACGTCGCCCGACTCGCACAGCGGCCCCGCCACCACGGTGGGTTGCGATGCACCGGTGGTGGTGCCATCGCGGCGCAGCAGCTCCATCGCGTGGAAGCTGCCGTACATCGAGGGGCGCATGAGTTCGTTGAAGCCCGTATCGACCAGCACGAAGCGGTTGTTGCCCGCGTTCTTGGTGGCACGCACCTCGCCGATCAGCACGCCGGATTCAGCGACCAGAAAACGGCCCGGCTCGATCTCCAGGCCCAGCTTGTGGCCCACCACCGCCTCGGCCTGCTGGCGCGCCGCGTCCCACAGGCCGTGGTAGTGCTGGGTGTCCACCACCGGGTCACCGCTGCGGTACGGAATGGACAGCCCGCCGCCAGCCGAAATGGCGTGCAGGTCGTGCCCCGCCGCGTGCGTGGTGCGCACCAGGTTGACCATGGCGCCGCACACTTCAGCCAGGTGGCTGTAGTCCACGCCGGAGCCGATGTGCATGTGCAGGCCCACGAGCTTCAGGCCGTGCTGGGCGATCGCAGCCAGCGCCGCGGGCAGGTCGGTGTGCCAGATGCCGTGCTTGCTGTGCTCGCCGCCGGTGTTGGTCTTGTTGCTGTGCCCGTGGCCAAAGCCAGGGTTGATGCGCAGCCAGACGCCGTGGCCTGGCGAGCGCGGGCCCAGTTGGTGCAGCATGTCGATGGAGCCCGCATTCACAGGCACGCCGTGCTCGACCACGCAGTCGAGCGTGGCGGCATCGAACAGGTCGGCGGTGAAGACGATCTCGGACGACTCGCCGCCCGCCACATAGCCAGCGGCCAGTGCCCGCAGGATCTCGCCGCGCGAGACGGCATCCACCTTCACGCCCTGCTCGCGCATGAGCTTCAAGATGTGGATGTTGGAACACGCCTTCTGCGCAAACCGCACGGTCTCGAAGTTGGACACCTGCGCAATGCGCTGGCGGATGGTGGCCACGTCATACACCCAGGTGGGGGTGCCGAACTGGTCGGCCAGGGCCCACAGCTGGGCGGGCGAGAAAGGGTTGGACATGCAGAAGTCTCCAGAAGGCGCTGTGTCAAAGCCGGAATGATGCCGACCGTCGCCCATTTCAGCAAATACCGAAATGTGCACACCCCATTCGTAATGGATATGCTCTCAACCATGCCCTCCCCCACCCAGAGCGCCCCTGCACCGCCCCTGACCAGCCGCATCTCCCACCGACACATCGAAGTCTTCCGCGCCGTGATGACGGCGGGCGGCGCCACGGGTGCGGCCGACCTGCTGCACAGCTCCCAGCCCACCGTGAGCCGCGAGCTGGCGCGGCTGGAATCCTTGCTGGGCTACGCGCTGTTCGAACGTGCCCAGGGCCGCCTGCGCCCCAATGCCCGCGCGCTGGCGCTGTGGGACGAGGTCCAGCGGTCCTGGCAAGGGCTGGAGCGGGTGGTGGACCGCGCAGTCGCCCTGGGGCGCGACGGCGCAGTGCAACTGTCGGTGCTGTGCCTGCCCGCACTCGCCCATGCGCTGCTGCCGGCTGCGGCCGCGCAGCTGGTGCAGACCCACCCGGATACCCGACTGGCGGTCACGCCGCAGGAATCACCGCTGCTGGAGGAATGGATGAGCGCCCAGCGCTTCGACCTGGGCCTGTGCGAGCAGACCGCCGCACCGCCCGGCACCAGCGCCGAAGTGCTGCTCACGCTGGATGAGGTGGCCGTGCTGCCCGCAGGCCATGCGCTGGCGCACCAGGCGATCCTGCAGCTGCAGGATTTCGCCGGCCAGCCGTTCGTGAGCCTTTCACCCGACGACCCCTACCGCCGCCAGATCGACGCGCGCTTTGCCGAAGCAGGCATCACCCGCAGCCAGCGCGTGGAAACCCACAGCGCTGCCGCCGTCTGCGCCATGGTGCAGCACGGCCTGGGCGTGGCCATCGTGAACCCGCTGACGGCCCTGGCCGAAGCCAGCGACCGGCTGGTGGTGCGGCAGCTCGGGTTTTCGATCCCGTTCAGCGTGACGGCGCTGCGCCCGCTGTACCGGCCGCCGCAACCCGAGCTGGAGCCCATGCTCGACGCCCTCCGGCAGCAGGCCGAAGTCCTCGCGAAGCAGTGGGCGCGGATTGCCTAGCGCCAGGCCCGAGCGCGGCAAAACCGCAATCCCGTAATCTCGATGCAAAGCCGTGCGTGGCCCCGCGCAGGCACCCAGCCTTTCTCACCAGGCCAAAACCCATTGCTATTCTTTAAATAGCACAAAATCCACTATAGGCAAGCGGTAGAGGCGTTTTTCCCCTGAATCAGGGCGGCGTGAGGCTGCGCACCTTCACCGCCAGGCGCTCCTGCACGGAAGGCGAGACGAACTTGACCACCTCACCACCCAGCACCGCGATCTCGCGCACGAAGGTGCTGCTGATGAACTGGTACTTGTCGCTGGGCGTGAGGAACACGGTCTCGACCTGCGGCATCAGGCTGCGGTTCATGCCGGCGAGCTGGAACTCGTAGTCGAAGTCGGTCACCGCCCGCAGGCCGCGCACCATGGCCTTGCCGCCGCGCGCCACCACGAAGTCGCGCAGCAGGCCCGAGAAGGCTTCCACCTGCACCTGCGGGTAGTTCTTGACGGCTTCCTGGACCATGTCGATGCGCTCTTCCAGCGAGAACAGGGTCTTCTTGTGGTGTCCCGCCGCCACGGCGACGATCACGCGCTCGAACAACTGGGTGGCCCTGCGCACCACGTCTTCATGCCCCAGCGTGATGGGGTCGAAGGTTCCGGGGTATACGGCGAGCACGTTCTGGGCCATGGCTGGTTGTCTCCTGTCTGGCGAATGACGTTGGCCCCGGCCTCTGGAAGCCAGGGCTCCCGGGGCCTGCCGGGCCGCGTGCGCGCATTATGCAGTGCAGTGCAACATGAAACGGGGCGGGTGCTCTGAGGTCCCCCACCTGTCCACCGCCACAGGACGGCGCCTGAGTGACGTCAGGCCAGCTCAGGCCAGCGGCTGCCCACCCGGCGCCAGCAGCATCAGGCGCGCCACCAGCGCCACCAGGTCCTGTTGGCGCACCGTGCGGGTCTTGAACAAAAGCGCACTGAGCTGCGTGCGCACAGTGGTGATGCGCACCCCGCGTGCATCGGCAAAGTCCTGCGGCGTCTGCCCGCGCATCAGCGCCTGCAGCAGGTCCGCCTCTGCCGGGCTCAGGCGATACGCCTGGCGCGCCAGCGCCACCGCCGCCTCGCAGCCCAGGCTGCGCTGCATCACCACCCAGGCCACGCCCGGCGCCTGCTGCAGCATGCCGAGCGATGCCAGGTCGCTGATCGACAACGCCACCAGCAACAGCCCGCCGTCGAGCTCCACACAGCCACTGTGCCCCTGCAGCGACTGCACGAACAGTGCGCGCAGGGTCGGGTCGGCCGTGCTTGCCAACAGCGGGCCGCGCTGCAGCGTCTGCAGCAAGCCGCCTTGCCCTGCCCCAGCCCAGAGCGCGCGCACCCGGGCATTGGCGTGCAGCAGCCGGCCTGCGGTGTCGAAGAACAGGATGCCCATCGGCATCTGCTCCATCAGCGCCTCCATGCCGCGCGTGCGCGCACGCAGGGCCACCATCTCTCGGTGCAGGTAGGCGGCGCGCTGCACGGTGGCGAATTCCGCCTCGAAGCGGGCTACCTCCTCGCGCGAGAAGCCCTCGTCGTCGCCCTGGCGGAACATCGACATGAACAGATTGCCCACCGGACTCGACGCGCCCTGGCTGCCCCCGAACATGCGCGTGCCGATGCCGTACTCGCGCAAGAAGTCGTTGTAGATCTCGGTGCGGCGAAAGCCCCGCGTGGCCTCCAGCGGCGCATCGGTGGCCACCCAGACACCCGACAGCCCCATGCGCGCACGCCGCGCCATGGCGTCGTCCCAAAGCGGGTCACTCAGCCGGTAGTGCGTGGCGTAGCGCTGTGCGGCTTCGGGCGTGACGCCCATGGCCAGCAGCGCGGGAGCGCCGTCGCTCGACGGCGACTGCAGCCAGTAGTCCACCTCGGGATGCGCGGCAAACTGCGCGCCCCATTGCGCCAGTTGGTCCAGCCCGCTGGCCAGGAAGGCACCGCCCAGCAGGTCGGCACGAAAGCTCGCGGCGTAGCCCGACAGCGCGTCGCTGAAACGCTCGCCGTCGGCCACCGAACCCATCAGATTGCCCAAGGCAGGGTGCAAGGGGAAGTCCTTGTGAAAAGGGGCGGATGCTAGGCACATCCGCTGCAGGCGTCATCGTCCATGTGAATGATGTTGCGGCGCAGCACCGACTCCTTCACCTGGCGGATGGGCGGCGGACACAGGCGTTTTTACAGTCCCGCCACGCTGCAGTCAAACCGGGCTGCGGCCGTGTGTGACCGTTACTTTTCATCCACCTGCCCATGAACCTCCATCGCCCATTGTTCCGCCTCGCCCTTGCCAGCCTTGCGCTGGCAGCGCCCCTTGCCGCGCAAGCGCAATGGGCCGTCATCAACCCGATCAGCCAGCCTGCAGGCCAGTTCACCATCACCTGCACCGACTACCCGATCCCCTCCAGCCAGCAAGTTTGCGCGGTCACGCCGCCGCCTTCCGCAGCGGGGGGCACCGTCAGCGGCAACTGTGGCGGGCAGTTGCGCCTGCCCGACGACCCGCTCCAGCCCAATACCTGGCTCTACCAGGTCGGCCCTCGGCCGGCCAACCCGCCCACCGCCACCTGCGATCTGCGGGTCACCGCAGCGCCCACCGCTGGCACGGCGGCCATCCCCACGCTGAGCGAATGGGCGCTGATCCTCATGGCGCTGGTGGCCGCAGCCCTGGGCCTGGGAGCGCTGCGCCACAAGAGAATCTAAGGTCATTCCCACCTGCCGGCGCGTACCCAGCAGGCGCCAGCAGCTATCAAAAAAGGAGCATCCCATGGTTCTGCCGGCGCGCATCAAAACATCGATGCGACGGGCACACGGGCAAGCATCGGGGCTTTTCACATCATTCACCTGAACGATGCCAAGCACGGGCTCGCCGCCCTACGATGCGCAGCCCTTGCCTTGATGCCCCACCCGTGACCTCCCCCACCACCGACGCGATTTTCGACACCCCGCAGTGCCTGAACTGCACCGCCCTCCTCACCGGCCCCTACTGCGCGCAGTGCGGGCAAAAGAAGGCCGGCCGCATGGGCGCGGCGACGGTGCGCAAAGAGGCGTGGGCCCGGTTTCGTTGGTTTGAATGGGAGGTGATCCGCCACGCCCTGCGCGTGCTGCCGCAGCCAGGCACGCTGGCGCGCGAATACGTGCTCGGGCAGCGCAAGGACCATCTGCACCCGCTCACGCTGCTGTGCCTGGCCATCGGCCTGCTGCTGATCGTGCTGGGCCATACCGATTACCTCACGCCCGAATTTCCGAGCGAGGCCGCCGCCAGCATGTATGCCCTGGTGAGCGCCTATTCGAAGTGGTCGTTTTCGCTGGGCGCGGTGGCCGCATTCGCCAGCGCCTGGCTGCTGTTTCGACGCCGGCTGGGCTACAACGCCACCGAGCTGCTGACGCTGGCGCTGTACTGCCAGTCGGTGTTCATCGCGCTGCAGATGGCCAACCAGTTGCCCCTGGTGCTGGCGCATTCGCCCGCCCTGCTCAAGTGGCACAAGCAGTGGTCTCCCTGGTACATGACCGCACTGCAGGCTTTGGCGTTCATGCTGGCCCTGCGGCAGTTCTACCTGCTCGATGTGCGGCGCGACGCGGTGCGTCTGCTGCTGGCCGGCGCGCTGTTCGCCGTGCTCAAGTGGCAGGCGACGGCGCTGTATGCCCGCGGCGTGGTCGAGGTCGTGCTGTGGCAGATGGGGCTCTAGGGATCCTCTGCACGAATCGAGCTGCCAAGTGTGCAGTGCGGATCGGGATGGAGTGCAAGGCGCAAAACGCAGCCATAGCCGTAGCTATTGCGAGTATTTGCAACGCCGCAGGCCGCCCGAGACCGCAGGTGCCCACGGCGCGATGATTCGTGCAGAGGGTCCCCAGAGCGTGCGGCGGTCGCGCCGGCGGTTGAGGTTCGGCACGCACGGCCGCCACAACGCTCCTCAAAACTTCATGAAATGTGTGAAAAGTCCGCCACATCATTCACCTGAATGATGTGACTGCGAGCCTGCCGCTCCTACCATCCGGCGCATTCATCGACACAACCGGGGAGCGCGCATTGAGCAGCAAGGATTGGCATGGGCAACAGCTCGGGATTGCAGGGTTCGAGACCCTGATGGCCGAGAGCCTGGAAGCCCTGGGCGAGCCCGACATGGCGCCGCGCCTGCTGCGCCACCTGGGCGAGGCCCTGGGCAGCCACAAGCTCGTGCTGTTTTGCCCGCTGCCCGGCGAAGGCGACCCGCTCGCGGCCAGCCAGTGGGGCATGCCCGACGACTTTCTGCAGCGCTACGCCGACCTCATCCAGGTGAAGGACGCCTGGAGCGACGCGCTGGAGCGACAGCACGAGCAGGCGCTGGCACGCGGCGGCTCCCTCAGCCAGCAGTTGGTGGCCACCAGCGCGCTGAAGAAAAGCGCGTTCTACGCCGACTACCTGCGGCCCCTGGGCATCGACGCCATGGTCAACAGCATCGTCGAGGCGTCGCCCGAGTGCGGCATGCACGTGCTGGCGCTGTACAACGAACTGGGCCAACCCGAATTCAACCCCGCCCAGTTCGCCCAGCTGCGCGCGGTCACGCCCTGGGTGCGCAGCCTCATGCGCGCCCAGCGCCGCCTGCGTCTGGCCGAGCGCCACACCGCCGCGCTGGAGCGCACGCTGGACCAGTTGCCGCTGGGCCTGCTGCACGTGAACCCCCACGGCACGGTGCGCTACCTGAACGACCACGCTCGCTACTGGATGGGCGTGCAGGACGACTGCCGCGTGCTGCTGCGCCACGCCACGGGCTGGCATGCGCGCCAGCCGCTGCAGCTCGCCCAGGTCCACGCAGCCTTGCCGCCGCTGCTCACGGCGTGCCTGAGCACACGCACACCGGTGTCGGCACGCCTGCAGACCTCACACCACCACGCGCTGGTCGCCCTGGCCGCGCCCCTGCGCGGCCAGCCGGGGGCGGCACTGCAAGACCCGCTGGTGCAGTTCGTTCTGGTGCCGGAGACCGTGCAGGACACGCAGGCCGCAATGCCCGTGTGCAGCGCGCTCTATGGCCTCACGCCCGCTGAAGGCGCCCTGCTGCCGCTGCTGCTGCAGGGCATGACCCCGCGCGAGATGGCCGACAACCAGGGCGTGAAGATGCCCACGGTGCGCACCCAGCTGGCCAGTCTGTATGCCAAGACGGGCACCCGCGGCCAGACCGAACTGGCCCAGCGCGTGCTGCGCGTGGCGGCCATCGTCCAGCCCTGAATTTCCATCCCTCTCCTTCTCCATACATATCCCAGACCCAGGAGCCTGACCGCATGAAGCACATCCCCACCGCCAACATCCGCCCCGTCGCCATCGCCTGCGCCGCCTTGCTGGGCCTGGCCTGCGCGGGCGTCGCGCTGGCGCAAAAGGCCGCCGCCACCGCGGGCCCCAAGCCCACCAAGGCGCAGCTCGTCGCCGAGCTGGCCGCCACGCTGCAGGCCTGCTCGTACGACGGCAGCCCGGTGGCGTTCTCGCCGCCCGACCTGTCCAAGGGGGGCGGCACCGGCAAGCAGGTGGTGGCCGAGATCATGAAATACACCGGCCTGCCCGCCAACTTCGTGGTGGTGGAAGGTCAGGTACCCAACGCGGCGGCCGTCATCATGCAGGGCCCCGACAAAGTGCCGCGCCGCGTGATCGCCTACAACCCGTCCTTCATGGGCGACGTGATCCGTGCCACCAAGGCCAACAACTGGGCGCCCGTGAGCATCATGGCGCACGAGATCGGACACCACCTGTCGGGGCACACGATCGTGCCCGGCGGCAGCCAGCCGCCCATCGAGCTGGAATCGGACAAGTTCAGCGGCTTTGTGCTGTACAAGATGGGCGCGCCGCTCAAGGACGCGCAGAACGCCATCGCCACGCTGATCCCCGAGAAGGACGGCGAGACCCACCCCGGCCGCCGCAAGCGCCTGGCCGCCATTGCCGCAGGCTGGACGGAAGCCTGCGAGCTGCAGGGCGGCGGCGCCGCATGCCAGGGCGGCACCCCAGGCGGCAAGTCCGTCGCCGTGGCCCAGGGGCCTGCGCCAGCGGCCACTCCTGCGCCTGCAGCGACCGCAGCCACCCCAGCGCAGACGCCAGTCGCCAAGCCCGCCCCTGCACCCGCCAATGCCCCTGCCATTGCGGCAGCGCCCGCACCGGCACCCGCCGCCACGGCAGCCGTGGCCCAGGTCCTGCCCAAGGCAGACGCCAACGCCCTGCCCTCCAAGGGGGTCCAGTTCATCTACGACGAGTTCGGCATCCTCGACCCTACGATCCGCGCACAGTTCGAAAAGCAGATGCACGACCATGCACAGAAGACCGGCGTGGAGATCGTCACCCTGCTGGTGAAGGACCTGAACGGCAAGACCGCCGAGGAATACGCCCAGGCCATGATGCGCCAGCTGCGCGTGGGCAAGCTCGACGTGGGCAACGGCGCCGTGCTGGTGGTCGCCCCGGAGCAGGGCCAGGCCGCGGCCGTGCTGGGCGCGGGCGTGGCACTGGACATGGGCAGCCAGGACAAGGCTGCCCAGCTCGACCGCTGGATCAAGACTGCCTGGACCCTGTGCAAAAAGAAGAACGCGTGCGGCAACTGGACGGAAAACCTGATGCTCGCGGCCGACCACATCCGCCGCGACACCAGCCATTCGGACTGGACCATCGCCTACAGCTCGCTGGGTGACCTGCAAAAAACCGATGCCGCCGAGAACGGCAAGGTGACGGACCCCAAGCAAAGCAAGACCTGGCGCAAGATCACCCGCCTGTCGGGCACCGTGGAAAACCTGGCACCGCCCACGGGCGTCAAAAGCGCCTGGGTGAATGAGGCAAAGCTGAAGGCCGGCGCAAAAGCCGTGCTTTTGCGCAGCGCCGAAGGCCTGACCACCATGCTCTACATCGACCCACGCACCGAGGCGCTGATGCCCGGCGGCAAACTCGAGCAGGGCAAGACCTACACCGTGATCGCGCGCGCGGCCGGCCTGTCGTGGAACCCCAAGGACACGCAGTCGCTGGACCTGCTGAGCTACGCGGTCACGGAGTGACGACCGGCATGCGCACCACCACCCTGGCCATGGCGCTCACCGGCGCCGCCAACCTGCTGCCCGCGCTGTTCTTCATGTTCACCGTCCTGCTGGGCAGCAACGGCCTCAACTCCGCACAGGGCGCCCGCCTGCTGGGCACGATGGCACTGCTGCTGGCGCTCATCTGGATCGCGGGCCTGTTCCTGGCCCGGCACATGGCGCAGTGGGGGCTCGCGCGCGGCTGGTCGGGCCTGGCCAGCGTAGCGGCAGCTGGCACATGCGCCGTAGCGGTCTATACCGTTATGGCGGTGCTGGCTACGTTCATGGTGCTGCTGTGGGTGGGTGCATGAACGAATGCCGCCGCATCCCGCAATGCAGGCACCAACGCCTGGGCTATATGAAAAGCGACAACCTTTCCCAACCCACCATGCTCCGCACCCTGCACACCATCACCCTCGCCCTACTCATGGCCTCCGGCGCCGCCCACGCAGCCGAACACTTCTGCGGCCAGCCCACCACCGCCCACCCCATCGACAAGGCCCTTGGCGCTGCCTCCGCGCGCAGCGGTGGCGTGACCGTCGACCTGCACGACGCCCAGTCCGCCGCCTATGCGGCGTGGGACAAGGAGCTCAATCGCATCTACGCCCAGACACTCAAGGCCGCAGGCCCTGCCCGGCGTGATGCGCTGCGTGCGGCGCAGCGCGCATGGCTGGCTTTCGACACCGCACAGGGCCAATGGGACGTCGCGATGCATGCCGACCAAGGCAGTTCGGCCGCCCTGAACATTGGCGGGGCCGCCCTGGAGCGCCGGCGCGCCCGCGTGTGCGACCTGAGCCGCGACCTGCAAAGCCTGAAAAATGAATGAGCGGCCTGCTGCCCGCCGAGCCCTGCTGGCCGCGTGGTGCGCACTGCTGGCCCACCCAGGCCGCGCCCAGGGCGGCGCACGCGTGTGGCTGCGCATCCGCAACGACTCCCATGAACCCTTCGAGCAAGTGTGGCAGGGCCTGCCCACCCACGGTACCGCCGTGGAACTGGGCCCCCTGGCCCCGGGCCAGACAAGCCGCTGGCACGCCCTGCCGGCAGAGCCTGCCGCGCACTACCGCAAGACGCGCATCCAGTTGGCCCGGCGCCAGATCATCCACGTGAACGATGGTGCCTACCCCGATGGCCGGGCCACACTCGCTGCCAACCACCGCTACACCTTGGCCTACGCACTGACCGACCGCGGACTGGCACTGACCGTGATCGAAGAAGGCACCCGGCCGCCAGATACAGCCTCACAGTCCTGATTGCCCCTGAAAGCATAGGTATTTGCGCACTGCAGACAAGCGCAAGCAGCACTGGAGACGCCACATTCCAGGACCGTACGAGACACCACCCCAACCGCAGCAGTGGGACCTGGCGCGCGGAGCACGACAAACGATTGCGCAGAGCAAACTTTTGCGTGAGGCCGTGACGTCGTACACATCGGCCCAGCTCGCCTCCACCACACACCGTAAAGTCTGGAAGCCCAACGCTGGGGCGCGTCAAACCCCACCAGACGCCAGATCGCCACGAACGACGAGCGGACCTATTCAGGTGCTGACCGCTCCCCGGCGCAGCAAGTGCGCGTGCACCGCCCCAGCCTTCAGATGCCGGTGCACCACCAGACCCCAATCCGCCAGTTCCTCGTCCACCCACACCCGCGGTGCTTCCAGGTAGATGTGCCCATCGGCCGCCACGGCGCGTGCTGCGGCCTGCAATGCCTTGCCGAAGATATCGCTGCCAAACGGGGGGTCGAGCAGGATCAGGTCGAGGCTGCCGGGGCCGGCCTGTTGCAGCGCGGACAGGCCGTCGCCGCGGGTCACGCGTACGGTGGTGGCCTTCAGGCGCTGCTGCTGGGTGTTCAGCTGCGCGACCAGGGCGGCATCGTTTTCGACCAGTTGCACGGCTGCGGCGCCGCGCGACGCGGCTTCCAGGCCCAGGGCACCGGTGCCGGCGAAGGCGTCCAGGCAGCGCCAGCCGGTCAGGTCCTGGCCCAGCCAGTTGAAGAGCGTTTCGCGCACGCGGTCGGGAGTGGGCCGCAGGCCCGGGTGGCGGGCCACGGACAGGCGGGTGCGCTTCCACTGGCCGCCGATGATGCGGATCTCTCCCGCGCCCTTGTGCACCACGGCAGATGCGGCGGCGTCCTTGGGCGCTTTCTTGGCAGGCGCTGGCGCAACTGCACCGGCCTTGCCGCCAGCGGGTCCGCCACCGGGCAGGATGCGCGACAGTGCGCTTGGGCGCAGTGTGGAGCGGCTCATGGCTTGCCTCCCACCACCACGGTCACCATGCGCTCGGGCTGCAGCTTGCGGGCCATGGCGGCGCGCACTTCGGCCACGGTCAATGCGTCGACTTTTTGGGTCCACTTGTCCAGGTAGTCGAGCGGTAGGTCGTTCCAGGCGATGTTGGCCACGTTGCCCAGCAGCTTCTTGTTGCTGTCGATGCGCAGCGCAAAGCCGCCGATGAGGTTGTCCTTGGCCGCGCGCAGCTCGGCCTCGGTGGGGCCTTCGGCCACGAAGCGGGCGATGACGTCGCGCGAGACCTTGACGGCCTGGGCCGCCTGGTCCGGGCGGGTCTGCAGGCCCACTGTGAAGGCACCGGCATGCATGCCGGCCGCAAAGTAGCTGTATACGCTGTACGAGAGGCCGCGCTTTTCCCGCACCTCGTTGGTCAGGCGCGAGACGAAGCCACCGCCGCCCAGGATGTGGTTGCCCACCAGCAGCGCGATGAAGTCCGGGTCGCGGCGCTGAAAACCGGGCTGGCCGATCAGCACATGCGCCTGGGCCGACGCGAACGGGATGTTCTGCTCGGCCGGCGCGGCCAGCGCGTTGATCTCGCCCACCGCTGGCAGCGGCGCACAGCCCGACGTGGCGGGCAGGCGCGAGAGCAGCGTGGCCACCAGCGTCTGCGCCTGTGCGCGCGACACGGCGCCCACGATGCTGACCTTGGCGCGGCAGGCCGCGATGAGCTGGGTGTGGAAGGTCTGCATGTCCGCGATGTTGACGCGGGCGAGGCTCTCTTCGGTGGTGCGCCGGCCGTACGGGTGGCTGCCGTACACGGCCGAGGCGAACGCGTAGCCCGCCACGGTCGCCGGACGCGTGTTGGCTTCCTTCAGGCTGGCGGTCCAGCGTGCGCGGTCGCGGGGCCAGACATCGGCGGGCCAGCTGGGCTCGCCGATCTGGCGCGCGGCCAGGCGGGCGGCCTTGTCGAGCAGTGGCGGGTCGGTGAGCGAACGCAGGGAATAGTGCAGGACGTCGTTCTCGGCGCCGGCCTCGAAGTTCGCGCCCAGATCGGCCCAGGCCTCGCCCAGGCCGTTTTCGTCCAGCGCGGGCTCATTGCCCGCGGCCTTGACGCCCTTGGACGCCATGGCGGCCACGGCGCTGGCCAGGCCCTCCTGCCCCGCAGGGTCGCGGCGGCTGCCGGCATCGAAGTCGATCTGCACGTCCACCATCGGGATGACCGGGCTTTCGACCAGGTAGATCTTGGCGCCGTTGGCCTCCGTCCAGTGCTGGATGGGCAGCAGAGCCCAGGCCGGGCTTGAAGAAAAAATTGCTCCAGCGCTTATCAGACAAGCGCGAGCAGCTATATTTTTGATAGTAATCATGTGGAATGGCCCCAGTGCGGGTTCAACGGATCACAGCGCCGGGCGGCAGTGTGGGGCGGGGGCGGGGTCCATCCAGCGGCTGCGGCAGCAGCGTGCCGACGGTCAGTTGGTCGTCGCCGAAGTACTTGGCGGCCACGGCCTGCACCTGCGCGGGCGTCACGGTGCGCAGCAGCGCCAGCAGGCGCTCGTTGGCGTCGAGCGGAAAGCCCTGGATCCAGTTGCCGCCCAGCTCCTGGGCCTGGTTCATGACGGAGTCGCGCTCGTACACGGTGGAGGCGATCCACTGCGTCTTGACGCGTGCGAGTTCGGCCTCGCTCACGCCGTCACGCGCCACGCGGGTGACTTCGGCGCGCAGCGCGTCTTCGACCTGCTGCGCCGTCTTGCCCGCAGCCGGCACGCCGCTGAGCATGAACAGGCTGGGACCGCGGCCCGTGACCATGGCGCCGCTGTTGGCACTGTCGGCCACACGGTTCTCGCCCTGGGTCAGGGCGCGGTCCAGGCGGGCGCCGTCGTAGCCGCTGAACACGGCCGACAACACCATCAATGCCAAAGCGTCGTTGTCGGCGTCGGTGAGCTTGTCCAGCCGCTCCAGGCTGGGCGTGCGAAACGCCAGCGCCACGTAGGCCTGCTCCGCAGGGGCCTTGACGGCGATGCGGCGCATGCCCTGCTGCACGGGCTCGATGCGCGGCTTGCGCTCGGGCAGCGCATGGGCGGGGATGCTGCCGTAGTACTTTTCGGCCCACGCGCGTACCTTGGCGGGCTCCACATCGCCGGCCACCACGACCACCGCATTGGTGGGCGTGTACCACTGGCGGTAGAAGGCGCGGGCGTCGTTGGGGGTGAGCGCATCCAGGTCGCTCATCCAGCCGATGATGGGGCGCCGGTAGGGCGATGCGATGAAGGTGGTGGCAAAAAGCTGCTCGGACAGCATGGCCCGGGGCTGGTCTTCGGTGCGCAGGCGGCGCTCTTCCTTCACCACCTCCAGCTCTTTCTTGAACTCCTCGTCCGGCCACTGGTTGTTGGCAAACCGGTCGGACTCGAGCTTCATCACGTCTTCGAGCCGGTTGGACGGGATCTGCTGGTAGTAGCCCGTGTAGTCGCGGCTGGTGAAGGCGTTCTCCCTCCCGCCCAGGGCCGCGACGCGGCGCGAGAAGTCGCCGGGCGGCAGCGTCTTGGTGCCCTTGAACATCATGTGCTCGAGCACGTGGGCGACGCCCGTGACGCCGTCGACCTCGTCCATGGAGCCCACGCGCACCCACACCATGTGCACCGCGGTCGGCGCGCGGCGGTCCGGCTGCACGATGAGCTGCATGCCGTTTTTGAGCGTGAACAGCTCTGCGCCAGAGGCCGTACTCGACGGCGTGGCGGGGGTTGGGACAGCCGGGGTGGTCGCCGCAAAGGCAGCCCCGGACGAGAGGCAGGCCACCAGGGCCAGGAGGGTGAAAGCGCGTTTCATAGAATGGCTGATTCTAAGAACCCGCCAATGTTCAGTTTTTTCAAGAAAAAGCCCTCCCCCGAGTCCACCCCGGCCCCGGAAGCCGCCGCACCTGCGGACGCGCCCCCGGCCACAGCCGCGCCGACGCCGCCCATCGCCCCCACAGCCCCTGTAGCCGCGCCCGTGCCATCGTCGTGGCCTGCCGCGCCGGCCACCCAGGCACCGGCGCCGGTGCCCCCCGTGCCCCCGGCCGCTGCACCGGCCCCGTCGGCCTTTGGCTGGCTGCGCAATCCCTTCGGCAACAAGGCGGCGGAGCCTGCACCCGCGGCGCCGGCAGCCGCACCGGTGGCTGCACCTGCAACCGCACCTGCAAACGCACCCGCACCGGTATCTGCTCCTGCGGTGGCATCTGCAGCAACACCGGTGTTTTCGCCCGTCCCGGTGACGCCGTCGACGCCCGCACAGGCGCCTGCGCCCACGTCACCTCCCGCGCCTCCCCCCGCGCTGCGGGTCCCAACGCCCTCGCCGTCCATCCCGGCACCAGCCCCGGTGCTGGCCCCCGTGCCGCCCGCGCCTGCCCTGACGCCCGCACCGGCACCGGCCCCCGCCGTCGCGCCGCCACCGGCGGAACGCACGGGCTGGCTCGACCGCCTCAAGTCCGGCCTGCGCAAGACCGGCACCAGCATCACCACGGTCTTCACCGGCACGCAGATCGACGATGCGCTGTATGAAGAACTGGAAGAAGCCCTGCTCATGGCCGACACCGGCGTCAAGGCCACCACGCACCTGCTGCTGGACCTCAAGCGCCGGGTGAAGGAGGCCAAGGCCACCGATCCCGCCGCGGTCAAGGGCTTGCTGGCGGACGCCTTGGCCGACCTGCTGCGCCCGCTGGAAAAGCCGCTGGTCATCGGCGAGTTCACGCCCACCGTGATCATGGTGGCGGGCGTCAATGGCGCGGGCAAGACCACGTCCATCGGCAAGCTCACCAAGCACCTGGCCGACGAAGGCGCCGCCGTGCTGCTGGCCGCGGCCGACACCTTCCGCGCCGCAGCGCGTGAGCAGCTGGGTGTCTGGGCCGACCGCAACACGGTGGAGATCGTGAGCCAGGAAGGCGGCGACCCCGCTGCCGTGAGCTTCGATGCCGTGACGGCCGGCAAGGCACGCGGCAAGGACGTGGTGCTGGTGGATACGGCCGGCCGCCTGCCCACGCAGCTGCACCTGATGGAAGAGCTGAAAAAGATCCGCCGCGTGGTGACCAAGGCCGATGCCACGGCGCCGCACGAGGTGCTGCTGGTCATCGACGGCAACACCGGCCAGAACGCGCTGGCCCAGGTACGGTCCTTTGACGATGCCCTGCAGCTCACCGGCCTGATCGTGACCAAGCTCGACGGCACGGCCAAGGGCGGCGTGCTGGCCGCCATCGCGCAGGAGCGCCCCATCCCGGTGTACTTCATCGGCGTGGGCGAGAAGCTGGAAGACCTGGAAACCTTCAACGCCCGCGAATTCGCGCAGGCACTGCTGAACTGACCCTGGCACCACGCTCCGCCCGACACCATGGCCCCGCCCCGGGGCCATTTTCACGTTTACGGATCCCGGCAATTCCCCCATGATGGGGCTTTCCCCTTCTGGAAGAAGCGTGCGGAAGGCCCATGTTCATTGAGCTGGTCAAAGGTCTCGCCCTGTTGCTGGCTCTGTGTTTTCTGCACAGCACCAGCATTCGCCTGTGGCGCCAGCACCCACTGACCGGGCAGGCCGTCTCCGGCGTGTTGTTCGGCGGCATCTGCGTGGTCGGCATGCTGACCCCCGTGGTGCTGATGCCGGGGGTGATCTTCGACGCGCGGTCGGTGGTGCTCAGCATGGCCGGCCTCTTCGGCGGCCCGCTGGTGGCCTGCATCGCCGCCGCCTTGGCCGCGGCAGGCCGGCTGTGGCTGGGCGGCGGCGGCACCGCCGTGGGCCTGGCCAGCATCGCGCTGTGCACGGTGCTCGGGCTGCTCTACCGTGAAGCCCGCACGCGCGGACACCTGAGCGTGAAGCCGCTGCCGCTGGCACTGTTCGGGCTGCTGGTGCACGCGGCGCTGCTGGGCGTGTTCCAGTGGCTGCCAGCCGCGGTGGTGGCGCGTGTGAACGAGACGCTGGCGCTGCCCTTCTTGCTCACCTTCACGCCTGCCACGGTGGCGCTGGGCCTGCTGCTGCGCGACGTGGAGCAGCGCCTGGCCACCGAACGCGCGCTGGCGGGCAGCGCCGCCCGGCTGCGGGCCATTGCGCATGCGATCCCGGATGTGCTGCTGGTGCTCGATGCACAAGGCCGCTATGTGGAGGTCTTGTCGCCCGACGATGCGGCGCTGGCGGCCCGCCCGTCGCACCTCATCGGGCAGCGGCTGCATGACGTGCTGCCCGCCGGGCAGGCAGACAGATTCCTGCACCTGGTCACGCAGACACTCGCGTCGGGCCAGACACACAGCATGGAGTACGAGATGCAGACGTTGTCCGGGCTGCGGCATTTCGAGGGGCGTGCGCAGCCACTGGGCGTGACGGTGAGCGGCCAGCCGGCGGTGGTGTTCCTCGCGCGCGACATCACCCACCGCAAGCAGGCCGAGAGCGCGCTGCGCGAGTCGGAACTGCGCTTTCGGTCGCTGCTGCGCAACATACCGTCCATCTCGGTGCAGGGCTACCTGGCCGACGGCACCACGAGCTATTGGAACCAGGCCTCCGAGCACCTGTACGGCTACACGGCCGAAGAGGCGCTGGGCAGCAACCTGCTGGACCTGATCATCCCGCCGCCGATGCGCGAGGCGGTGCGTCAGAACGTGCAGCAGATGTTCGCGACCGGCGAGGCCATCCCCGCGGGCGAGCTGCAACTGCGCCGCAAGGACGGCACGCCCGTGCACGTTTTCTCCAGCCACGCCTACATCCACGTGCCCGGCCAGCCGGCCGAGATGTTCTGCATCGACATCGACATCTCGGGACGCAAGGCCGCCGAAGACGAGGCGCGGTACCTGGCGTTCTACGACGCGCTGACCCAGCTGCCCAACCGCCGCCTGCTGGTGGACCGCCTGCAACAGGTGCTGGCCAGCGGCGCGCGCTCGGGCCTGACCACGGCGGTGCTTTTTGTGGACCTGGACAACTTCAAGACGCTGAACGACACCCGCGGCCACGAGGTGGGCGACCTGCTGCTCAGGGACATGGCCGACCAGCTGCGCCGCTGCGTGCGCGAGCAGGACACCGTGGCCCGCCTGGGCGGCGACGAGTTCGTGGTGGTGCTGCAGGCGCTGAGCAGCGATGCAGCGGAGGCCGCCGCACAGGCGCGCACGCTGGGCGAGCAGATCCTGGCCCAGTTGCGCCAGCCCTCGGTCCTGGCAGGCCACGAGCACCATTTTTCGGCCAGCATCGGCATCACGCTGCTGCGCGGTCACCAGGACTCGGTGGACGAAGTGCTCAAGCAGGCCGACATGGCGATGTACCGCGCCAAGGATGCCGGGCGCAACACCCTGCGGTTTTTCGACCCCGACATGCAGCAGGCCGTGAACCGCCGCGCCCAGCTGGAAACCGAGCTGCATGCGGGCCTGCGGCAGTCGCAGTTCCTGCTGCTCTACCAGCCGCAGGTGGACAGCCACGGGCACGTCATCGGCGCCGAAGCCCTGGTGCGATGGATGCATCCGGTGCGCGGCATGGTGCCGCCGGCGGAGTTCATTGCGCCGGCCGAGGAGTCCGGCCAGATCGTGCCGCTGGGCCGCTGGGTCTTGCAGACCGCGCTGCGCCAGCAGGCGCTGTGGCGCGCGCACCCCGCACTGGCCCGGCTGGCGCTGGCCATCAACGTGAGCGCGCGGCAGTTCCTGCAGGACGACTTCGTGGCCCAGGTGCTGCAGCTGCTGCAGGACACCGGCGCGGACCCCACGCGCATCAAGCTGGAGCTGACCGAGAGCCTGCTGCTGGACAACGTGGACAGCGTGATCGCCACCATGCGCGCCCTGAGGGCCCACGGCGTGGGCTTTTCGCTGGACGATTTCGGCACGGGGTACTCGTCGCTGAGCTACCTCAAGCGCCTGCCGCTGGACCAGATCAAGATCGACCAGGGCTTTGTGCGCGGGGTGCTGCAAGAGCCCAACGACGCGGCGATCGCACGCTCCATCATCGCGCTGGCAGGCAGCCTGGGCCTGGACGTGATCGCCGAAGGCGTGGAAACCGTGGCGCACCACGAGTTTCTGCTGGCGCACGGCTGCCGGTCCTTCCAGGGCTACCTGTTCGGGCGGCCGCTGGCGCTCGATGTGTTCGAGCGTCAGGCGCGCGAATCATCGTTGCCTGGCTGATTTGCACCTCGCAAGCCTTGCTCCCCGGCCAGCGCCCGGCGCCGCACAGTGCGCCCGGCCACAAAAAAAGCGCCCGAGGCGCCTTTCTTGTCAGCGGGGCCAGAGCCCAGCCATTACATCGCGCTGATTTCGCCCGACGAGATCTGGCCTGCGCGCAGAGCCTGGGCAGCCTGGGCCTGCACGGCAGCGCGGTCAGCGGTGGACTTGTAGGTCACCACGCGGGAGCCTGCGGGTTCGATGCTGCGGGTCTGGGCGACGCTGGTCGCTTCAGCAGCCACTTCGGCGCGGGTGCGGTTGGTGTCGAACTTGGCGGCGAACTGAGAAGCATCGGCTTCGTCAGCGTGGGCGCCGAAAGCAGCGAAAGCGGACACAGCGGCGATGGAGAGGAAGCGTGCGGTCTTGTTCATGATGGAACTCCTGTGATGCGGTGAATAAGGATGAGGATCGAAAGTACCTAGGTACTCAGTGATACGGGGCGCTGAATCGATTGGATTCAGATCAACCCTGCTCACCCGAAGGGATCTGGCCGGTGCGCACAGCGTCAGCAGCCTGGGCACGCACGGCAGCGCGGTCGGCGGTGGATTTGTAGGTCACGACGCGGGAGCCTGCGGGTTCGATGCTGCGGGTCTGGGCGACGGTGGAGGCTTCGGCAGCCACTTCAGCGCGGGTGCGGTTCGTGTCGAACTTCGTGGCGAATTGCGAAGCATCGGCTTCGTCAGCGTGGGCGCCGAAGGCAGCGAAAGCGGACACAGCGGCAATGGAGAGGAAGCGTGCGGTCTTGTTCATGATGAAAGTCCTTGAAGTTAAAAGCGTCTCAATAAAGCCGGTACAAAAACCATTCTTGAACCGGGTTCGGTGAGTCGCCTTGCGGGTTCGGCTCATCGATGGGTTGAACTGTACGCCGGTGGTGTTCAAAGAAAAACCGCTTGGTCGCGAACTGACTGTTCTGTAAATGGCAACAATCGCTTTTCAGCACCGAATACACGCAATAAACGCAGGAATCATTGAAATTTTGTTCTTTTAGCTGCACGCAATGCAGCAATAGGACACCTTTCAAACACCCTCGCAGCGATTGGGCGGGCGTTGTAGTTTTCATAAATTCCATATGAATCAATGGTCTGCGTGCGAATTGGCCGACATCCGCGACGCATGCCGCCCTACCCATGGCGGCCTGCATGCCATGGCACCATGGTTGAACAAACATAGGGAACTTGGGGCTTAGCACTCGATCAGAACGAGTGCTAATATTCACGGCTTAGAGGAAAGGATTCCTGGAATGAACATTCAGTATGGAACCGCGACGACGACTTTGGCGCCTTCCAACCCTTGGGCGCTCGTGCCCCCGCTGGGCAATTTGGACGCCTACATTTCGGCCGTCAACCGCCTGCCGCTGCTGACCCCCGAGGAAGAGCAGACCTACGCCCGCCAACTGCGCGACCACAGCGATGTGGACGCTGCCGGACGCCTTGTGATGTCGCACCTGCGCCTTGTGGTGTCGATCGCTCGCCAGTACCTCGGCTATGGCCTGCCCCATGGCGACCTGATCCAGGAAGGCAACGTGGGCCTGATGAAGGCCGTCAAGCGCTTCGACCCTGAACAGGGCGTGCGCCTGGTGAGCTACGCCATGCACTGGATCAAGGCCGAAATCCACGAATACATCCTGAAGAACTGGCGCATGGTGAAGGTGGCGACCACCAAGGCCCAGCGCAAGCTGTTCTTCAACCTGCGGTCCATGAAGCAGGGTTTCAAGGCAGACGCTGCTGCGGCCGATGCAGCGACCCACCGCGACACCCTGTCGGACAGCGAGATCAACGCGGTGGCCGCGCAGCTCAACGTCAAGCGCGAGGAAGTGATCGAGATGGAAACCCGGATGTCGGGCGGCGACGTGCTGCTGGACCCAGCTCCGTCGGACGACGGCGAGCAGGCGTTCGGCCCCATCGCCTACCTGGCCGACGCTTCGCACGAGCCCACCGCCATGATCGAGTCGCGCCAGCGTGACGCGCTGGCCACCGACGGCATCGCCACGGCCCTGGAAAGCCTGGACGACCGCAGCCGCCGCATCGTCGAAGAGCGCTGGCTCAAGGTCAACGACGACGGCACCGGCGGCATGACGCTGCACGAGCTGGCGGCGGTCTACGGTGTGAGCGCGGAGCGTATCCGCCAGATCGAAGTGGCTGCGATGAAGAAGATGAAGAAGGCACTGGCGGAATACGCATAAGCTTCCGCACCGTTTGCCAGAGGCAGCACGAAGTAGCGCGTTAACATCGCTGCTTCGCGGCTGGCACAACCACCAGAGGGCCCCGTCGGGGCCCTTTGTCATTCCAGCCTACCGAACGAACAATTCCAAGGAGATGCTCTTGTCACGCCCTGTTCCCCGCCGCGCCGCCCTGGCATTGGCGCTTGCCGCCCTGTCGCCATGGGCCCTTGCACAGCAGTCCCCGCAGAAGCCCGCCACCAAACCTGCGGCGGCGGCTGCCCCCGCTGCGGCTGCGGCACCCGTGGCGTGGCCCACCAAGCCGGTGCGCATCATCGTGGGCTTTCCCGCAGGCTCTTCGCCGGACCTGACAGCACGCACCATCGCCGAGCCCCTGTCCAAGGCGCTGGGCCAACCGGTGATCGTGGAGAACAAGGTGGGTGCGGGCGGCAACATCGGCGCCGATGCAGTGGCCAAGGCGCGTGACGACCACACCATCGGCCTGATGATCAACGGCAACATGACCATCGCCAAGATGCTCAACCCCGCCGTGCCCTATGACCCCATCAAAGACCTGGCCCCACTGAGCCTGATCGGCACCTCGCCGCTGGTGCTGACCGCGCCCGTGAGCCAGCCCGGCGTATCCGCCACGGCCGATGCCCGCGAATTCTTCGTGGCGGCCCGCAATGGTGGCGACAAGTGGAGCTACGGCACGCCGGGCGTGGGTACGGTCGGCCACATCGGCACCGAACTGCTCAAGTCGCGCAGCAACATCAACCCCGTGCACGTGCCCTACCCCGGCTACCCGCAGGTGGCCACGGCCATGTTGGGCGGCCAATTGCAGATGGCGCTGCTGCCCCCCGCCCTGGCCCAGGCCCAGGTCAAGGCCGGCAAGCTGCGCGCCATCGGCGTCACGTCCGCGGGCCGCAGCCCGCTGGTGCCGGACGTACCGAGCCTCGCGGAGGCCGGCATCACGAACTTCAACCTCGAGATCTGGAACGCCTTCGCGGCACCGGCCACCATGCCCAAGCCCATCCAGGCCAAGGTGGCGGCACTGATCAGCGAGATCGCCCGCAGCCCCGACGTGCGCAGCAAGCTGTTCCAGCAGGGCTGGCAGGTGGTGGGCACCTCGCCCGAGGGCCTGGCCAACCGCATCAAGGCAGACACCAACCTGCTGGGCGGCGTGATCGCCATGCGGGGCATCAAGGCCGAATAAGGGCCTCGGCTGTACCTGATAAAAACCAAGGGCCCGCAAGCGGGCCCTTTTTGTTTCGCCACGCGTTGCCGATGCAGACGTGGTGGAAGTGACTGAGGTGGTGGCGGCGAGGATCGCTCGGCCGCTCAGCCCGCTTCGCCCAGCAGCGCCTTCACGTCCGAAGCCAGAGCTTGCGCGCCGCTGCCGTAGCGGTTGTACACCCGCAGGCGTCCTGCCGTGTCGTACACGTAGCTGCCGGCGGAGTGGTCCATGGTGTAGCTCGTGGGCGTCTTGCCGTCGACCTTCTTGTAGTAGATTTTGAAGTCCTTGGCGACCGCGGCCAGCTCTTCGGGTGTGCCGCGCAGGGCCAGGAAGCTGGGGTCGAAGTTGGTCATGTAGGCCTTGAGCACTTCGGGCGTGTCGCGCTCCGGGTCGACCGTGACGAAGATGCCCTGCAGGCGATCGCCATCCTTGCCCAGCATCTGCTTGACCTCGGCCAGCTCCTGCATCGACGTAGGGCAGACATCGGGGCACTGCGTGAAGCCGAAGAACACAACCACCACCTTGCCCGCAAAGTCCTTGATGTGGCGCGGCTGGCCGTTGTGGTCGGTCAGGGGCAGGTCGCGTGCATAGTCGGCGCCGGTGATGTCCACGCCACGGAACTCTGCCTTCTTCTCGGTGCATGCCGTCAAAAGCCCGCCACCGCTGATGGACAGGGCGGTAACAGCTATCGTTTTAAGAGCATTTCTCTTGAGCATGGTATTTACAGCACATAGTGGTCCACCAGCAGCGCCGCGAACAGCACGCTCAGGTGGATGAGTGAAAAACGGAAGGTCTTGCGCGCCAGCGCGTCCGAGTAGTTGCGCCACAGTGCAAAGCCGTAGCCGCAAAAGCCCGCGCTGAGCACCACCGCAGCCGCCAGGTAGATCCACGAGCTCATGCCGTACACGAAGGGCATGAGGCAGCCCGCGAACAGGATCAGCGTGTAGAGGAACACCTGCAGCCGCGTGAACTCGTTGCCATGGGTCACCGGCAGCATGGGCAGGCCGGACTTGCGGTAGTCCTCCACGCGGTACAGCGCCAGCGCCCAGAAGTGCGGCGGCGTCCACAGGAAGATGATGAGGAACAGGATCAGCGCCTCGGGGCCCACATCGTTCGTCATGGCCGCCCAGCCCAGCACCGGGGGCATCGCGCCGGACGCGCCGCCGATCACGATGTTCTGCGGCGTGAGGGGTTTGAGGATCACCGTGTAGACGACGGCATAGCCGACGAACGTGGCGAAGGTGAGCCACATGGTCAGCGGGTTCACCCAGAAGTAGAGCAGCAGCGACCCGGCTGCGCACAGCGCCGCCGAAAACAGCAGCGTCTGGGCATTGGACAGTTCGCCCTTGGCAGTGGGGCGCCAGGCGGTGCGCTTCATCTTGGCGTCGATGCCCTGCTCCACGATGCAGTTGAACGCGGCGGCCGCGCCGGCGACCAGCCACACCCCCACGCAGGCGATGAGCATCAGGCCGAACTGCGCCGCGGTGGGCATGCCCGGCACCGCCAGCACCATGCCGATGAGCGCGCAGAACACGATGAGTTGCACCACGCGCGGCTTGGTCAGGGCATAGAACTGCGCAAAGCGCGATGGCGGGGCAGCAAGGGCGGGGACAGCGGTCATGCAGAGACTCTCGGTGCGGTGGAACGCACAGGAAAATTGTGGGTGGCGGCAGCCACGCGGCTGGACGCCAGGGCCCAGGTCAGCACCACCACCAACGCAGCAGCGCCGCCGGTGTGCAGCACGGCGGCGACCAGGGGCCAGTCCAGCACCACGTTCGACAGGCCCGTGGCCAGCTGCAGCAGCGCCAGGCCTGCCAGCCAACGCGCCTGCACCGGCAGCGCGCCGGTGCGGTGCAGGCGCCATGCGGTCAGGCCCAGCGCCAGCAGCACCACATAGGCCGCGAGCCGGTGCACATAGTGGATAGCGGTCAGGCCCGCAAAACTGATGTGGCTGCCGTCTTGCAGCATGCCGAGCGCGCGCCAGATCTGAAAGCCCTGCGCAAACTCCATGTCGGGCCACCAGCTGCCCTGGCAGGTGGGGAAGGTCGTGCAGGCCAGCACGGCGTAGTTGGTGCTGACCCAGCCGCCCAGGACCACCTGCGCACTGACCAACACGCCCGTCCACACCAGCGCACGGCGCAGACCTGGGGACACCGCCACGGGGACCTTGCCCAGTGCGGTGTGGGTGTGGCGCACGGCCTGCACACAGAGGAGCGCCAGCAGGACCAAGCCGCCGATCAGGTGGAGCGTGACGATGGCAGGAAAGAGCTTCATGGTCACCGTCAGCGCACCAAAGGCGCCCTGCAGGCACACCCAGAACAGCGTGAACGTGGGCCACCAGGGGCTCAGCGGCGGTCGCTCGCCCTCGCCCCGCGCCGCGCGGCGGTGCTGCACCCAGGCAGAGACCGTGAGCACGATGATGAGCACGCCCACGCCGGTGGCCAGGTAGCGGTGGATCATTTCGACCCAGGCCTTGCCGTGCGTCACCGGGCCGGTGGGCATGGCCTCCTGTGCGGCCGCGATTTCGCTGCGGGCGCCCACGGGACTGGCGCTGCCATAGCAGCCGGGCCAGTCCGGGCAGCCCAGGCCCGAGTCGGTCAGGCGCGTGAACGCACCGAACAGCACCAGATCGAAGGTGAGGAACAGCGTGAGCACCGTGAGCGCCTGCAGGCGGCGCAATGGCGACGTGCCGCGGTTGCGCAGCCCCACCCACACGAGCGGGCCCAGCGCGATCACCACGCCCAGCAGCATCATGCGGGCCAGCGGCGCGAGGTCGTACAAAGGCTGTGACGCGTCCATCGTCAGGGCTTTCCTGGCCGGCCGGCCTCGTCCCAGGACGACGAGGCGCGCAGCAGGCGTTCCAGGTCACGCTTGGCCTTGGCCGCACCGCTGCTGTCCATGGCAGCCGGAAAACGCATCATCCAGTTGCCCATGGGATCGACCACGTACAGGTGGTCGGCCAGCTGGTGGCCATCGGCCGGGGCCAGCCAGGCACCCAGCGCCGCAGCGTCCACCCGCAGCGCCGTGGCCTTCTGCAGCGCGGGCTGCAGCTCGGCAGGCACGGGCGCGCCATCGTTCACGAGCCACACCCAGTCCACGCGGTCCTTCTCCCTGCCAACGCTCTCGCGCAGCTGCCGCTGCAGGTACAGGTGCTTCTGGCACGCAGCATCGCAAGCCCCCCCGGCCACGCTGACCAGGAGCCATTGGCCCTTGAGCGAGGACAGCGGCACCGGGCTGCCATCGAGCGCCGTGGCGGTCAAGGCCGGCATGGTGCGCTGGGGATCGATCAGCTCGCCATAGTTGCGCCGGCCTTCGGGGCGGATGACGTAGTAGGTGAAATAGGAGGCGACGACCGGGGCCGCGCAGATGAGCAACACGCCCAGCATCTTCCAGCGGCCGTGGTGCGTGCGCTGTGCCGACGCTACCGCATCGCCAGCGGCAGGCAGCGTGTGCACGGTCAGGCCCAGGGGATGCTCGTCCCCCTGGCCCTCAGGCGGCAGGCTGGCTGCGCGGGCGAATGAACCGTCGGACGAGTTGGAACCAGACATAGAGAAGTCCAATCAGGCCACAGAGCCCGAACCATTGAAATGCGTAACCGTAGTGTTTGTCGACACCGGCGCCGACCACAGGCCAGTCGCGTTGCAAGCCTTCGCTTGCCGTGCCGGTCTGGAGCACCGTGAGATTGGCGAGCGCAAGACCGGTTTCGGTGCGATACGCTGCCAGGTCGAGATTTTGCCGGATGCGGGAAGACCCCTGAGCACTATCGGCGCCCTGGAACTCATACAGCCGCGATGGCGACGCTGCCACGCGGCCCTCCACCCGGACCACGGCATCTGCCGGCGTCTGGATGAGCGGCAACTGGGTGCGGTCCTGGAAATTGCGTGGCGCCCAGCCGCGCTGCACCAGCACCACCCCACCGCCGGGCGCGCTCAGCTGCAGCGGCGTGAGCACGAAAAACCCCGGGCGGCCCTGCATCTGGCGGTTGTCGAGGTACACCGTGTGCGCAGGCAGCCAACGCCCCTCGAGCTGCACCGCACGGTGCACCAGCGCCTGCGTGTCTGCGGCTGGCACTGCGGGGCCCGCGCTGGCGAACAGGCTCACCCCATCGATCGCGGGCAGCCGCCCGCGCTCGTCCAGCGCAGCCTGCAGCGCCTCTTTCTCGGCCGCGCGCGACAGCTGCCAGCGGCCCAGCGAGGCCGTGATGGCCATGCCTACCAGCGCAGCCAGCGCGATCAGCCAAAAACGCAGGCCCACAGGACGTTGGACAGTGGTCACGGGATAATGGGCTCCATGAAATATCTTGTGGTGATGGCGTTCATTGCTATTTTGGCGAGCCTCGCGTCGGCGCTGTTCTTCATGATGCGCAGAGGCCGGAGCGAGAAGGACGACCGGGCCAAGGGCAACCACATGGCCAAGGCCCTGGCAGTGCGGGTCGGATTGTCCATTGTGCTGTTTTTGTGCCTGCTGCTGGCCTGGAAGCTCGGCTACATCCAACCCACGGGGCTGCCTGCGAGCCGCTGAACGCCCTTGGGGGTGCGTGCCCCTGGTCGCCCGCAGCCAAGCATCCCGGCAGGGCCCACCAAGCTGCCTGCAGCCGCGAGCGGTGCGCCTTGGCTGGCCCAACAACAAACAAAAAAGCGCCTTGCGGCGCTTTTTTTGTCAGTGCCTGGCGCTCTGCCTACATCCAGTAGACCAGCACGTACAGGCCCAGCCAGACCACGTCCACAAAGTGCCAGTACCAGGCCGCACCTTCGAAGCCGAAGTGCTTGTCGGCCGTGAAATGGCCCTTTTGCAGGCGCAGCGTGATCACCAGCAGCATCAGCATGCCCAGGAACACGTGGAAGCCGTGGAAGCCGGTCAGCATGAAGAAGGTGGAGCCGAACACGCCCGAGTTGAGCTTGAGGTTCAGGTCGGTGTACAGGTGGTAGTACTCGTAGCCCTGCACGCACAGGAACACGAAGCCCAGCACCACGGTCGCCCACATGAAGGCGATGGTCTTGCCGCGGTGATTTTCACGCAGTGCGTGGTGGGCGATGGTCAGCGTCACGCCCGAGGTCAGCAGCAGCGCGGTGTTGATCGTGGGCAGCCAGAAGGGACCGACGGTCTGGAAGGGCTCCACGATACCGGCGGGCGATGCCGTGACGCCCGCGGCGATGCTGGGCCAGACGGCCTTGAAGTCAGGCCAGAGCAGCGCGTTGTCCAAGCTGCCCAGCGCGGGCACCGAGTGCGAGCGCGCCCACCACAGGGCCGTGAAGAACGCGCCGAAGAACATCACCTCGGAGAAGATGAACCAGCTCATGCTCCAGCGGTAGGAGATATCGATCTTGTGGCCGTACAAGCCGCCCTGGCTCTCTCGCACGGCGTCGCCGAACCACTGGTACAGCACGAACAGCCACCACACCATGCCCAGGGCCAGGGAATACTTGCCCCAGTCGTGGCCGTTGATCCATTGGCCTGCGCCCAGGATGACGAAAAACAGCCCAGCTGCCGCCATCACCGGGTGGCGAGACTCTGCAGGCACGTAGTAGTACGGGGTTCCGCCGTGGGTCGATGCACTCATTTCAGCTCCTGGCTCTCAAAATCTTTGTTTGTCTCGGTCTTGTCTTCGGGGTACGTCGTCCCCCACCCGATTCGACCAATATTCATCTACTTATTCACGCAACTCACACTATCCAGTTCACCAGCCCGATCAAGCCGATCACCAGCAGGAAGACAGCCACCAGGCCGACCACGATGATGTGCAGCGGATTGAGCTTCTCCACATCCTGCTGGTACTCGCTGCCCTTGCGCAGGCCGATCAGCGACCAGGCCACGGCGCGCACCGTGCGCAGCAGCGAGCCCTTGCGTTCGTGCGGCTTAGCAGCCACTGCGGGCTGCTCCACCGGTGCGCTCATGACCCTGCCCCTGTGACCAGAGCTGCCGGGAGCACGCTGCCCACGGCCGCTGTCGATTCAGGTGCTGGGGGCGTCTTGCCACCGACTTCGAAGAAGGTGTAGGACAGCGTGATCGTGGTCACGTCCTTGGACAGGCGCGGGTCGATCACGAAGGCCACCGGCCACTCCTTCTTCTCACCGGGCTCGAGCGTGTACTGGTTGAAGCAAAAGCACTCGAGCTTGTTGAAATGCGCTGCCGCCTGACGGGGCGCATAGCTCGGGATGGCCTGGGCCGCCATGCGGCGGTTTTGCACGTTCTGGAACTCGTACATCACCGTCGTCAGCTCGCCAGGGTGCACTTGCACCGAACGCTGCGCGGGCTTGAAGTCCCAGGGGCCGCGCGCATTGGCGTCGAACTCGACGGTGATGGTGCGGGTCTTGTCCACCTGCGTGTTGGCAGGCACCTTCACGTCCTTGCCCGCCACGCCGTTGCCTGGCACCTGCCGCTCGGAGAGCGACAGGATGTTGATGCCCGTCATCTCGCAGATGTGCTTGTAGATGGGGATCAGCACATAGCCGAAGGCGAACATGCCGGCCGCGATCACGACCAGCTTGCCGACCATCTTGGCGTTTTCGCGGTGCAGGCTCATGGCAGTCGGTGCGTTGTTCAGCGGGACATCAGCACGACCTTGACCATGAACCCGACGAAGAAGACGACGGCCACGGAAGCAAGGATCAATGCCATCCGCAGGTTGCTCTTCTTTTGTTCGGGCGTCATGGGCATGGCATCAACCGATCACGCGGGTTGCCGTGGCATCCAGCTTGGGTGGGTTTTCAAAGGTGTGGAACGGTGCAGGCGATGGCACTTCCCACTCCAGGCCTTCGGCTCCGTCCCAGGGCTTGGCGGGGGCCTTTTCGCCCTTGCCGCGCATCGCGGGGACCACCACGGCCAGGAAGAAGTACACCTGCATCAGGCCGAAACCGAACGCGCCCACCGAAGCGATGGCGTTGAAGTCTGCGAACTGCATGGGGTAGTCGGCATAGCGGCGGGGCATGCCGGCCAGGCCCAGGAAGTGCATCGGGAAGAACGTGATGTTGAAGGTGATCAGCGAGCCCCAGAAGTGGATCTGGCCGCGCTTTTCGGAGTACATCACGCCGGTCCACTTGGGCAGCCAGTAGTAGACGCCAGCGAACATGGAGAACAGCGAGCCGGCCACCAGCACGTAGTGGAAGTGGGCCACCACGTAGTAGGTGTCCTGCAGCTGGATGTCGATGGGCGCCATGGCCAGGATCAGGCCGGTGAAGCCACCCATCGTGAACACGAAGATGAAACCCACTGCGAACAGCATGGGGGTCTCGAACGTCATGGAGCCGCGCCACATCGTGGCGATCCAGTTGAAGATCTTCACGGCCGTGGGCACGGAGATCAGCATGGTGGCGTACATGAAGAACAGCTGGCCCGTCACAGGCATGCCGGTCGTGAACATGTGGTGGGCCCACACGATGAACGACAGGATGGCGATCGACGAGGTGGCGTACACCATGGAGGCGTAGCCGAACAGCTTCTTGCGGGCGAACGCGGGCACGATCTGGCTGATGATGCCGAAGGCCGGCAAGATCATGATGTACACCTCGGGGTGGCCGAAGAACCAGAAGATGTGCTGGTACATCACCGGGTCGCCGCCGCCGGCGGGGTTGAAGAAGCTGGTGCCGAAGTGGCGGTCCGTCAGCGTCATGGTGATGGCGCCAGCCAGCACGGGCATCACGGCGATCAGCAGGTAGGCGGTGATGAGCCAGGTCCAGGCGAACATGGGCATCTTCATCAGCGTCATGCCGGGGGCGCGCATGTTCAGGATGGTCACGATGATGTTGATCGAGCCCATGATGGACGAGGCACCCAGGATGTGCATCGCGAAGATGCCAGCGTCCATGGAGGGGCCCATCTGCAGCGTCAGCGGTGCGTACAGCGTCCAGCCGGCAGCGGGTGCGCCACCGGGCATGAAGAACGAGCTCACCAGCATCAGCGCCGCAGGAATCATCAGCCAGAAGCTGAAGTTGTTCATGCGCGCGAAGGCCATGTCGGAGGCGCCGATCTGCAGCGGGATCATCCAGTTCGCAAAGCCCACGAAGGCCGGCATGATGGCGCCGAACACCATGATCAGGCCGTGCATGGTGGTGAGCTGGTTGAACAGCTCGGGATTGACCAGTTGCAGGCCGGGCTGGAACAGCTCGGCGCGGATCAAGAGGGCCAGGATGCCGCCCACCATCAGCATGGTGAAGGAGAACAGCAGGTACAGCGTACCGATGTCCTTGTGGTTGGTGGCGAACACCCAGCGGCGCCAGCCGGTGGGACCATGGTGGCCATGGTCGTCGTGTGCGTGGTCGCCAGCGTGCCCGTGGTTGTCGAGAACTGCGCTCATGTTGGATTCCTCAATCAATACGTAGGGCGATGATTACTTGCCGCGCTGGGCCACGATTTCAGCCGGCTGCACCAGCTGTCCGGTCTTGTTGGACCAGGAGTTCTTCGTGTAGGTCACCACAGAGGCGATATCGGTATCGCTGAGCTGCGCCCAGGAAGGCATCGCACCATTGGCCGCGCCCTTGAGCAGGATCTGGATCTGCTTGGCGTGGTCGGCGTCGAGCACGATGGCCGAGCCGTCCAGTGGCTTGATGGGGCCGGCGCCCTTGCCGTTGGCCTGGTGGCAGGCTGCGCAGTTGGCGGCGTACACCTTCTCGCCGCGCTTCATGATGTCGTCCATCGTCCAGACCTTGGTCGGGTCGTCCAGCTTGGCGGCGGCCTTCTTCTTCTGGTCGGCCACCCACGCCGTGTAGTCCTCGGCGGAGACGACCTTCACGTGGATGGGCATGTAGGCGTGTTCCTTGCCGCACAGCTCGGCGCACTGGCCGTAGTAGTCGCCGATCTTCTCGGCGCGGAACCAGGTGTCGCGCACGAAGCCAGGGATCGCATCCTGCTTGATGCCGAAGGCGGGCACCATGAACGCGTGGATCACGTCGTTGGCGGTGGTGATGATGCGGATCTTCTTGTTGACCGGCACCACCATCGGGTTGTCGACCTTGAGCAGGTAGTTGGCGGGCGCTTCCTTGACGTTGCCGCTGTCGGACATCACGCGGTGGCTGCTGTCCAGCGTGGAGATGAAGGCCAGGCCCTCGCCTTCGCCGGTGATGTAGTCGTAGCCCCACTTCCACTGGTAGCCCGTGGTCTTGATGGTGAGGTCGGCGTTGGTCGTGTCCTTTTGCGCCACCAGCACCTTGGTCGCCGGCAGGGCCATCAGGATCACGATGATGAAGGGGACGATGGTCCAGACCACTTCGACAGTGACGGACTCATGGAAGTTGGCCGCCTTGGCACCCTTGGAGCGGCGATGTTTCCAGATCGAGTAGAACATCACGGAGAACACTGCCACGAAGATCACCGTGCAGATGATCAGCATCATCCAGTGCAGGAAATGCTGCTCTTCTGCGATCTTGGTGACGGGCGGGGCCAGGTTCAGCTGGTTGACTGCGGGGCCGCCAGGCAGGTCCTGAACGGCATGGGCTACGGAACCTACCCATGCACCGGCAATCAGCAGCAGAGAAGCCAGCTTGTTGGAAATGCTCTTCATAGTTCTCACTTACTTCTAAGCCTCAATTTAACCAATCCCCTGTGTGCGCCTGCGTGGGGTCAGGCTGCGCGCAAGGCCATGCGGATCTCCGATGCCAGGGCCGGGCGAAGCTCGGGGCGCACGTAACGCCCCACGTCTATCGACCGTCCTTGGCCAGACAAGGTGATCAGCGATCGGTCGCCGGTCTTGGGTTCCACACGGACCCAGTGCCGGTCGAATTCGGCGCGTTTCAGCTTGCCTGCTGTCTCCTGCTCCACCACCAGGCGCGAGCCCTGCAGTGAAATCCTCTCGCCGTCGGCCGCATGACGTCCGTACATGGCGAATGCCCATCCAACAACCACTATCTCCAGCCATGCGAACGGCATGACCAGCCGGGCTCCGAGCATCCAGAAAAAAGTCGCAATGCCCAGTGATACCGAACACAGCGACAGGTACATCCACCCCATCTGCGCGGGGGTGACCGAGCAGTTGCGAGCCAGGCGCCAATCGATGCGCTGGCCCGAGACAGTGGCAAAACGAAAGATCAAGCCTGTCACCGGTGGTGCTCACAAGACCGGCGACTGCCGCCGCACCAGCAAAAATACCGGTGCTGCATGCGCAGCCGCCACGTTGCGCGGGAGGATGTGCCCGAAATCCCAATAACCCTGAATTGTACCGTGCCTTGTTCCACATCATTGACACGCTGTTGCAAGTGAAGGCCATACCCCCATATGGGTGCGCCGCCTTCGCAACACTCTCGAAAAGCAAGTCTGGAAAACCCTGTGCGGGCCTGCCCGGTCAGGGGTTGCGCGGCCCGCCGTTGTGACCGTCCTTGCTGCCCTGGCGCAGCATGGCGCGCATGTCCTGCAGCGACACGGCGCTGCTCTCGCTCACGCGCAGGCGGGGCGCGGGCTTGAAGGCGTGGCCGTAGATGATCTCGAAGGTCAGTGCCAGTTGCCCGCCTTCCGCCGGGTCGGACAGCCGCTCTGCCAGCGCCTCGTACAGGCGGTCCCGCCAGCGCCGGCCGCGCAGCGCGCCGAAGCGCTCGGGATGCAGATTGCAGCCGAGTTCGCGCAGCTCCTGCACCAGCCGCTCGGGCGTGGCAAAGGTCAGCCGGATGCGCTCCATGTCCATCACGGGCTCGGCGAAGCCGGCGTGCACCAGCATGTCGCCCCAGTCGTGCATGTCCGTGAAGGCATGGCCTGCCGGCGGCCAGACCAGTGCGGCGTAGACGGCATGCAGCTCGCGCAGGGTGTCCGGGCCCAGGCACGAGAACATCAGGTAGCCGTCCACCGCCAGGGCACGGTGCCACTGGCCGATCAGCGCCTGCGGGTCGGCGGCGGTGTGCAGCGCCATGTTGGCCCACAGCATCTGAACGCTTGCATCCGGCGGCATGCCGAACTGCGGGCTGCCCGCACCCCAGCGCGCGGGGCTCCACCAGGGCTTGGCCAGGGAATGCTGCGCTGCGCCGTCATGCCGGGGCGCGCTTTCGTAGACCTGGCAACGTGCCTTGGGATAGCGGGCACTCACCAGCGCATGGCCCTGCAGGCCGCCGCGCAGGGCGTCCCAGTGGCACCAGGATTCGGGGGGCTTGCGTATCCACTGCAGGCGGTCTTCCATGCGGCGCGCCACTTCTTCGTGCAGCCAGGGCGATGTGGCGGGCGCAGCCGCATGCCAGCGGGCTGCGGCGGTGGGGTCGATGGTGGGGGGACGCTCGGAAGACATGGAGGGGTGTGCACGGGGACGCGCGAGTATATTGATTCATGCTCTTCAAGGCCCTTCTAGGGATTTCCCGCCGCACGCGCGCCTCGGCCGCCCACATTCCCAGCCAGTGCGCGGTGTGCCATGCCTGGCCGTCGCAAAGGATGTGCAATGCCTGCGCCGCGCGGTTCGCCCAGCCGGCTGCACGCTGCCAGCGCTGCGCCCTGCGCGTGCCGGACGGAGTCGCCGTCTGCGGGGCCTGCACGCTGCACCCTCCGCTGTTCGATGCCTGCATCGCAGCTGTGGACTACGCCTACCCCTGGGCGGACATCCTGGGCGACTTCAAGTTCCGCGGCGATGCAGGGTGGGCGGCCACGCTGGCGACGCTGATGCGCAGCACGCCCTGGATCGAACCTGCGCTGGAGGCCGCCGACCGCGTGCTGCCCGTGCCGTTGTCCACCGACCGCCTGCGCGAGCGGGGCTTCAACCAGTCGGCGCTGCTGGCGCGGCAGCTGGCTGGCGCCAAGGCCGACGCGCTCACCCTGCTGCGCATCCATGCCACCGAAGCCCAGAGCAGCCTGCCGCGCGCGCAGCGCCTGCGCAACCTCCACGGCGCCTTTGCGGTGGAACCGGCACGCGCCGCCCGCCTGCAGGGCCAGCGCGTCGTGCTGCTGGACGACGTGATGACCACCGGAGCGACCCTGCATGCCGCCACACAAGCCCTGCGCGAAGCCGGCGCGGCGCACGTCACGGCCATCGTGCTGGCCCGCACCGGGGCCGACTGACGGGATACTTTTGATTACCAGCGGTTGCTCAACTCACACTTGCGACGATGACAATAGGGGCCTATGTTCCATATCGTCCTCGTCGAGCCAGAGATCCCGCCCAACACAGGGAATGTGATTCGCCTGGCGGCCAACACGGGCTGCACGCTCCATCTGATCGAACCCCTGGGGTTCTCGATGGACGACCGGCAGATGCGCCGTGCCGGGCTGGATTACCACGAATACGCCCAGGTGCAATGCCACGCCGGGTGGACCGCCTTCCTGCGCGACGCGCAGCCGGACCCGGCGCGCATGTTCGCCATGACCACGCACGGCTCGCAGCCGGTGCACTCCACCCCGTTCTTCCTGGGCGACTGGCTGGTCTTCGGCGCCGAGACGCGCGGCCTGCCGCCCGAGCTGCGCGACAGCTTCCCGCCCGCCCAGCGCCTGCGCCTGCCGATGGTGGCGGGCCAGCGCAGCCTGAACCTGTCCAACGCGGTGGCGGTGACCGTGTTCGAGGCGTGGCGCCAGAACAGCTTCGCCATGCCCGATGGCGGCATCGAAGTGGAACCTGAAGGCACGATCATCAGCGGCTTTGCGCAGCTGAGCTGATCCAGGCCGGCTCCGCTTGCGGCAAAGCTGCCCGGACTGCACGGCCTGGGCTCAAGACAAGCCGCACCAGCACGGTAGTGGCACCGCGCATTACCCGGCACGTTGGAGTTTGAACAAGGCAGGCAAAACGCCTTGCCTGCCTTGCCTCGCCCGGTCCAGTCCATCCCAGTCAGGACCTAGGGATCCTCTGCACGCATCGAGCTGCCACGTGTGCGCTGCGGATCGGGATGGAGTGCAAGGCGCAAAACGCAGCCATAGCCGTAGCCATAGCCATAGCTATTGCGAGTATTGGCAACGCCGCAGGCCGCCCGAGACCGCAGATGCACACGGCGCGATGATTCGTGCAGAGGGTCCCTAGCTCTTCTGGCGCTGCTGCTCCGCCATCGCCAGCGGCACCTGCTCGCTGAGGAAATCCAGAAACACCTTGGTGCGTGCCGGCAGCATGCGGCCCGAGGGCAAAGCAGCGTAGACGGTGTAGCGCGAGAAGATCCACGCGGGCAGGATGTGCACCAGCTCGCCCCGTGCGAGGTGCTCTTCCGCCAGCAGGCGCGAAGTGACGGCCACGCCGGCGCCGTCCACGGCGGCGCGCAGCAGCAGCTCGGTGCTCACGGACTGCAGCACCGCGGGCATGTCGATTTCCTGCGCGGGCTGCTTGCCGCTGAGCGACTGCAGGCGCAGCTTGCGCCCGGGCCCCGCTTGCGAGCGCGCGGCCATGCCTGAGTCGCGCAGGTGGTCGTGGTGCACCAGGTCCTGCGGTTCGCGCGGAATGCCGCGGCGCTCCAGGTAGTCCGGCGATGCGACCACGATCGCTTCGCCCTGCAGCAGGGGCCGCGCCACGATGTTGGCGTCGAAGTCCTCGCCCGCGACCATGATGGTCACATCGAACTCGTCCACGCGGGCCATCGCGAAAGCGTCGATGCTGATGTCCAGCATCAGCTTGGGGTAGTGGGCATGCCACAGCGCCACCATGGGCGCGAGGAAATTGCTGGCCAGCACGGGCGCTGCCACGATGCGGATGGTGCCGCGCAGGTCGCGCGTGCTGGCGGCGGCCGCGGCTTCGGCGTCATCGATCTCGTGCAGGATGGTGTGCACGCGCTGCAGGTACGACTCCCCCGCATCGGTGAGCGCCAGCTTGCGCGTCGTGCGCTGCAGCAGGCGCGTGCCCAGGTGCTGCTCCAGCTCGGCCACCATGCGGGTGACCACCGGCGGCGACATGTCCATGGCGCGGGCGGCGGCGGCAAAGCCGCCCTCCTCCACCACGCGCTCGAAGACCTTCATGGCTTGCAGACGGTCCATGGTTCAAGCCTCCTGCCTAAAAACACGAGCGTCTAACGAGAGCGCAGTCCGTGGAACACGCGCGATCCAGGCCAGCGACCGCCGCGCAAGGGCCGCCCAAGCTGAGCAGCGGCGCTTCCCTTGCGTGCGCTGGCGGTGTCCCCCTTCCCGAATGGCGCAGCCATTCGAGAGAAGGGGGAAGCGGCACAGCCGCTCAGGGGGTTGTCCTTCTACGCCGGAGCGCCGAAGTTGCGCGCCAGCGATTCCGCCACGCACACCGGCTTGTCGCTGCCCTCGCGCTCCACGGTCACCAGCCACGTCATCTGCATGCCATCGGGCGCCACGGGCTCGGCGGCCTGCAGCGTCAGGCGCGCACGCAGGCGGCTGCCCACCGGCACCGGCGCGGTGAAGCGCACCTTGTTGAGCCCGTAGTTCACGCCCATGCGCGAGCCCTCGATGGCCAGGCCCGTCTCGAAGAACTGCGGGATCAGCGACAGCGTGAGAAACCCGTGCGCGATCGGCGCGCCGAACGGCCCGGCCTTCGCACGCTCGGGGTCCACATGGATCCACTGGTGGTCGCCCGTGGCCTGGGCGAACAGGTTGACCTGTTCCTGCGTGATGGTGATCCAGTCGGTCACGGCGACCTCCTGGCCGACGCTGGCGCTGACTTCGGAGTAGGAGCGGAAGATTTTCATCGCCCCAATGTAGCGCCGCACCCGGGCGCGCCTTGTCTGGCGCGGGACAGCAGGTGTTTTCCCGCAGGATTTCTTGTTTCACAGCGTCCTTCAAAACCGCGTCCGTCATGCGTCGAGCCAGGTGCGGATGCCTTGCCATTGCTCCAGGTCCCGCGCCACACGGCCCGGCGCCACGTCGAACAGCGTGAGGCCGTGCGCCGCCAGGTGCACATAGTTCTGCGTGTCGCGCAGATAGCCCAGGACCGGAAACCCCAGCGTGGCCACGAAGTGGTGCAACTGCTCGGCCGCCTTGGTGCGCCCATCCACCCGCATGCCCACGATGCCCACTGGCACGCCCGCTGCGTGGCGGTGCTCGGCCAGTTGGTCCAGAAAACTGCGCGTGGCAAAGATGTCGAACACGCTGGGCTGCAGCGGCACGATGACCTTGTCGGCCAGCTTGAGCACGTCGTTCAGCCGCCAGCCATGCAGGCCGGCAGGCGTGTCCAGCACCGCGTGCGTCGTGCCCTTGGGCGGGCGGCTGATCACGTCCGAGCTGGCATCCCAGGCTCCGATGGTGCGCGCGGCCGGAGGCCGCAGGCCCAGCCACAGTTTGGCGGACTCCTGCCGGTCCGTGTCGCCCAGGATCACGGGGTGCCCCTGGCTCGCAAAGTAGCCCGCGATGTTGGTGGACAGCGTGGACTTGCCCACGCCGCCCTTGGGATTGGCGACAACGATCACTGGCATGGCGAGCTCCTTCGAATCTTTGGGTTCATGAAAACTACAAGCCGAATCGTGCCCTACCGCTTGATGGATAAGCGCTAGCAGCTATTAAATTCAGAGCAAAACCGTGCAGACCGCACGGACCGCACAAACCACCAGCACGGCGGCACTGCAGCCACCCGGGCCGGTCCGCCCTCAGGCGTGCTGCCCGCCCCGCTTCACAAAGAACAGCCCCGCACCCACCGCCATCAGCAGCCCGCCGAACACCCGATTCTGCGTGCGCACGGCCCGCGCACTGCGCATGAGGCGGCGCAGCGCGCTGGCCCCGAAAGCGTAGCCGTGCATCACCACCACGTCCACCGTCAGCGTGGTGGCGGCCATCACCAGCAGTTGCGTCCACAGCGGGCGGGTGTCGGTCATGAACTGTGGCAGCACGGCCACCATGAAGATGATGCCCTTGGGGTTGGTGGCATTGGTCAAAAAGCCCGTCAGGCAGCGCTTTTGCCAGGTGCCCGCCGACGCGGCATCGTCGCCCTGCACGGGCGACGCATCGCCCGCGCGCCATTGGTTGAAGCCGACGTAGATCAGGTAGCAGGCGCCCAGCACCTTCACGATGCTGAAGGCCACCTCGGACGCCAGCAGCAGCGAGCCCACACCCGCGCCTGCGACCAGCAAGATCAGCAGCAGCCCCAGCTGCAGGCCCAGGATGGTGGCGCCCGTCTTGCGCACGCCGTACGACAGGCCGTGGCTCATCGACAGCACGGCGCCGGAGCCCGGCGACACCGCTATCAGGCACGATGCCGCAAAAAACGCCAGCCAGGTCTGCAAGTCCATGAGGTCACACCAAGAGAAAGCCAAGAGGGGCCCGCATCTTAGCAACGCGGCCTGCCTGGCGGCTTGACGCAGGCAAAAACAGCCGCTCGCGCTCAGCCACCCAGCGCAAGCAGCTATCAAAACAGAAGCACGCCGGTGGACTGCCGCGCAACCACGTCAGGCTGGTGCAGGAAACAAGGCACACCCGCTGCCGCGCGGCCTCAGCGGTGCCAAAATCCATGCCATCCGTACGCCTTTAGCACGGGCATGCGGACGTGCGGCCTCAAGCCCCGCACAGGCCCGCTCGTACGTTCCGCACACGCTCCCCCACACCTTGAACAGGCCACGGCTTTGACCGTCGCCCCACAGCCTTTATTCAGACATGGAACACGCCCCTACCTGGCTCACCTACGGCTTCCTGTACCTCACCGCCGCGGTGCTGGCCGTGCCCATTGCCAAGGCGCTGGGCCTTGGGGCCATCATCGGTTACCTGGCGGCGGGCATCGCCATCGGGCCCTGGGGCCTGGGGCTGGTGAGCAACGTGCAGGACATCCTGCACTTCGCTGAATTCGGCGTGGTGCTGATGCTGTTCCTCGTCGGGCTGGAGCTGCAACCGAGCCGCCTGTGGGCGCTGCGCCGCCCCATCTTCGGCACGGGCTCCGCGCAGGTGCTGGGCTGTGCGGCCGTGCTGTTTGCGCTGGGTGCCCTTGCCGGACTGCCCTGGCGCGTGAGCCTGGTGGGCGCCCTGGGCCTGGCCTTGTCATCCACAGCCATCGCGCTGCAGTCGCTGGCCGAGCGCAACCTCATGCGCACCCAGAGCGGGCAAGCGGGCTTCTCCATCCTGCTGTTCCAGGACGTGGCGGCCATCCCCATCCTGGCGCTGCTGCCGGTGCTGGGCGCCGCTGCGGGCGACGGCGCGGGCCACACGCCGGGCGAGATGGCGCTGGAGGTGCTCAAGATCGTGGGCGTGATCGCCGCCATCATCCTGGGCGGGCGCCTGCTGCTGCGCCCCGTGCTGCGCTGGATCGCCAAGAGCAACACGCCCGAGATCTTCACCGCCGCTGCGCTGCTGCTGGTGGTGGGCATCGCCTACCTGATGGTGATGGTGGGCCTGTCGATGGCGCTGGGCGCCTTTCTGGCCGGCGTGCTGCTGGCCGACAGCGAATACCGGCGCGAGCTCGAAGCCGACATCGAGCCCTTCAAGGGCCTGCTGCTCGGGCTGTTCTTCATCGCCGTGGGCATGAGCATCGACTTCGGCGTGATCCTGCGCTCGCCCGGCCTCATGGCCGCCATCCTGGTCGGCTTTCTCGCAGCCAAGGCGATCGTCATCTACACCCTGGCCAAGCTCGTCAACATCCCCTACCAGGAGCGCCCGGTGTTCACGCTGCTGCTGGCCCAGGGCGGCGAGTTCGCTTTCGTGGTGTTCCAGGCCGCCGCCGGTGCCAGCGTGTTCCCGGCCGAGACCGCATCCCTGCTGATCGGCGCGGTGGCGCTGTCGATGCTGATCAGCCCGCTGCTGCTGGTGGTGCTCGACCGGGCGCTGCTGCGCCGCTACGCCCACGTCAAGGCCCCCGCGGCCGAGGAAATCTCCGAGCCGCAAGAGGCGCCCATCATCATCGCGGGCTTCGGCCGCTACGGGCAGATCGTCTCGCGCGTGCTGCTGGCCCAGGGCTTTCGCACCACAGTCCTGGACCACAGCGTGGAGATGCTGGAAGTGGCGCGCACCTTCGGCTACCGCGTGTTCTACGGTGACGCCACGCGCCTGGACCTGCTGCGCATCGCGGGCGCCGAGCACGCCCGCATCCTGGTGGTGGCGGTGGACGATGCCGAGCAGTCCCTCAAGATCGCCAAGCTCGCACGCGAGCACTTCCCCCACCTGCAGATCGTGGCCCGCGCCCGCGACGTCACCCACTGGAACAAGCTGCGCGACGCAGGCGTGACGCTGGTGCAGCGCGAGCTGTTCGAGTCCAGCCTGCAAAGCGCGCACACCGTGCTGGAACTGATGGGCCTGACACCCGCCGAAGCCACCGCCATCGCCCAGCGCTTTCGCGCCCACAACATCGCGCTGGCCGACCGCATGTACCCGCACCACAAGGACCGCGCCAAGTTCATCGCCGTGGCGCGCGAGGGACGCAACCAGTTTGCGGAGCAGATGGCGAGGGAGCGGCAGGAGAGCGCGGCGTTGGACGCTGCGGGTGGCGCGTATCCTGGGTATGGCGCGGCGGAAAGTAGGGATGGTGGTGAAGAGCCTGCCAGCGTTCAAAAATTGGATGAAAACAAGCACTAGCCCTGATCGCCGAAAATTCATATCGCCAAGCATTGCGCTTTGGCAACTGGTGCAGTCAGAGTTCTGCGCGCCGCATACGGAGAATGGGTGTGGTTTGAGATGGGTCTGGCTGGGATCCATTCCACCGACTATGCAGATAGCGTTTTCTGAAAAGCTTTGAAGTCTTCGGAGAGGCTTTTTTTGAAACGGTCTGTCGTGCGTGACTCTGGCTTCCAGCGGTCCGTTTTGGCCAACCACTGCCGGAAATTCGCCCGCATAAACATCTGCCCCGACTCTTTAAGATCCATGTCGGAGAGGTAAAAGTGCTCGGGCTTCTCTCGATACCTCGTGACCAAGCTCACAGTTGCAAGACTCATTTCATCCAAGGCCTGCGCAACGCCCAAGGAGATGCACAGCGCCCTATCCCGATAAGCTGTGTTCTTGTTGCGCGGAAGGAGCAGAGGATTTGAGAGGTAGAGATCCCCAAACTTCCGGCAGAGAGCGTCATGCAACTCGGTGAGGGTCTTGTCGGTTGCCTCCCTGACGCAAGACATGCAGACACCCTGGGCCGCCTTCAGAGTCTCTTCGAGCGCTAGCCGTCCGCACGCGCTGCAAACCCCACGAGCGGGTTCCATAGAAATCTCCCGAAGTAAAAATGCGATCTTGGTCCAGCAGCTTTTGGGGCTGCATGGAAAGGCTCCGTTCAAATAGCACAGCGCCCATGGCAGGGTTCGGACGCTAAAGAATCAACGGCCAGCAGGCTCCAGCGTCAACACATGCAGCACCGCACGCTGATCCGGCACAACCTCGACATCGGTCCAACCGCCCACGCCAGCGGGACGCGCATGGCCCCGTGTGCAGGCTGCCACCAGCGCGACCCCTGGCTGCGGCTGCACGGTCAGGCGCACCGGCGGTGGAGTGCGGTCTTGTGCGCCCACGGCAATCTCGTAGCGCTTGGCGATGAACTGGGTAGAGCGACCGAACTGTGCACCCAGCGCGCGCAATGGCGCGTCCGCCAGGCAGTAACGCTGGCGCAGGTTGGCTTTTGCGAGGGCCTGCTGCGTCATCAGGGCGTACCCGGGGCGCAGCCGGTAGCGGATGTCCAGCGTCTGGCCCGCGGGCAGCGCCACGCCCAGTGTGCGCTGCGCGCGCCACTGGGCGAGGTGGTCGGTGCCCGAGGTGCCCACCGCACCTGCGCGGACCAGTTGAGCGAGCAGGTCGGCAGAGATGCCTTCGGTGGGGACGAACGGGGGCGTGTCGGCGATCAGCCAGGGGTTGATGCCGGCCTGTTGCAGCAGGGTAGAAACATCCACGGCGCCTTTGCCTGCCACTGCCTTGACGGATTCCGTCAGGGGAACAGGCTGCCCCGCGCTGAGAACACGCAGCTCGGGAAAATGGCGGTCCGGGTACGTTTCCGAATCCCCCAGCCAGCCGTACAGCGGGCCTTGAATCACCCACTGCGCTGGCGCTGGCCGTGTGGGTTGAGCCGTCAGCGAGACGGTCACTTCACCCCCCTCCATGCGCACCGCGCTGCGGGCGATCACGCTGCGTGGCGATGAATCCTGCGGTGCAGAGAGCATGCGGGGGGCGACTCCCTCGCTGGTGTCGTCGGCCATGGCGGCGTGGCCCAGACACAGGCTGCCGATGACCGCTGCGGCACAGCGGGCAGCGGCGCGCAGCCGCGACGAACGCTCATGAATTGCAACGGTCATGGCGCAGTGGTCTGGTAGCGGTAGACCTTCGGAGGGTCGGGCCGCCAGTACCGCAAGGATGCAGGCATGTAGGCCGGTCCGTTCGGGCGGGTGGCGGTGAAGATGTCGTTTTGCTGCGTCCAGCTCCTGCCGCTGGCGTTGACGCGCGCGGTGGTGGCGTCTTCCTTCTGGAGTGCGGAGCCTGCATAGATCGCCATGTGGTTCGGCCAGGACAGCACATCGCCCACCTGCATCGGCTCATCGGACGCCAGCAGGCGAAACAGCCCCGACTGCCGCGCATAGGTGGGAAAGGTACCCGAAGGCTGATAGTCGTAAGGAAAGCCTGCCGCGCGGTAGATAAGGAAGGTTGTCCCGCTGCAGTCCCCGGCCACTCCTTTGACGGACGAAGAGCCCCGCAGCGAATAGGCGGTTCCTTTCCAGGTCGCAGCCTCCTTGATCAACGGAAGGGCCTCGTTGGCGGTGATATCGCGCCTTGTCGTTTGCGTCATGTCGGAAAGGTTTTGGGAAGTGGGTGCACAGCAGACACCTGGGCTGCACTGAGCGTGCAGTAATGCAGCCAGCTCGCCCTCGCTCGGTGCGTTTGCAAAGCCCGCGATGGTATCGGCCGGAACCGCTCTTTTAGCGCTGCAATTCGTTGGAATGTGTGCCACATCCGAAACATTTGCAGCAAACTGCTTCTGCATTAAAAAACGCCGTCAAGCGCTCATCCCAGCACATCCCTCCCCTGTGCCGCCTTATCAAACAAGAACTATTCGCATTACAATCAGCATCCGACAGCAAGCCGACGTCCCGACCCAGTGATGTGAGCCAGCACCTTTCGTTTTTCCGCTCACACCAACGGGATCCCCATGTCTTTTCAGCTTCCGCACGCTGCGGCTGTGTCTACTTCGCCGCGGGCATCGCGCGCGCGCCCGCGGCAGGCCGCTATCCTCGCATTGACGCCGCTGGCCTTGTGCCTGGCCCAGGCCGCCGCCGCGCAGCAGACGGCCCCTGCAGCTCCAGAGGCCGCCTCCCCCAACGCTACCGCCCCCCAGCTGCAAGAAGTCCGCATCAACGCCAGCACCGAAAAGGACATGGGCTTTGCCCCGGTCGAGGCCCAAACCGCCGGCAAGGCGCCCATGCGCCGGCTGGAGACGCCGCAGTCGGTGAGCGTGGTCACGCGCGAGCAGATGGAGTCGCGCCAGATCGTGAACGTGCAGCAGGCGCTGCAAACCGTGGCGGGCGTGAGTCCCGTCAACTTCGGGCGCCGGGGGTTTGACGACATCAACATCCGCGGCTTTCGCTCTACCGAATCCATCCTGGTCGACGGCCTGGTGCAAAGCCCCGGCATGTGGGCCAAGCTGCAGCCCTACGGCTACGAGCGCTTCGAGGTGCTCAAGGGTTCGGCGTCGGTGCTGTACGGCCAGGTGCAGCCCGGCGGCATCGTCAACGCGGTGAGCAAGCGGCCCAAGAAGGACGCGCTGAACGAAGTGGGCGTCGAGGTGGGCAGCTTCGGCCAGCGCACGCTGCAGGCCGACGTGAACAAGCCGCTGTCCGAATCGGGCAAGACGGCGCTGCGCATCAACGCCCAGGTGTCCAACGCCGACGACCCGACGCAGTTCGTCTACCGCAAGGACCGGTGGTTCGCGCCCTCGCTCTCCATCGACCTGGGCGCGCAGACCGACCTGGTGCTGTTTGCCACCTACAGCCGCAGCGAGTGGATGCGCCAGCAGGGCATCACGCCGTATGGCACGCTGCTGCCCAACCGCAACGGCACGCTGTCCCGCACGATGTTCACCGGCGAGCCTGCCTTTGGCGTGTACGACGTGGAGAGCACCACGCTGGGCTATGCGCTGGAGCACAAGGTGTCCGACGCGATGACCTTCCGCCAGAACGTGCGCTACGAGACCGAGAAGGGCACGGGCAACTTCGTCTCCAACCAGGCGCTGCAGGCCAACCAGCGGCTGCAGAACCGCCAGGCCTCGCGCCAGTACATGGACTACGACCTGCTGGCCACGGACACCTCGCTGCTCACGCGCTTCGAGGCGCTAGGCGCCAAGCACCAAATCGTCACGGGCCTGGACGTGCGCAGCGGCCACAGCCTGCTGGCCAGCCGCACCTGCCGCATCGGCGCGCTGGATTTGTTCGCGCCCGTCTACGGCATGCAGGCCGTGTGCCCCACGGCGCTGACCAGCGACGCGCCCGCCAAGCTCACCGTGGCCGGTTTGTATGCGCAGGACCAGATCAAGTTCGGCCAAGGCTGGACGGCCCTGGTGGGCCTGCGCCGCGACTGGTCCACCAACGACACCGACAACCGCGTGACCAACACGCAGACGCGCCAGAAGGACAGCGCCACCACGCTGTCCGCCGGCCTGGTGTATGAGTTCAAGCCCGGCTGGGCCGCGTACGGCAGCTACGGCGAGTCCTTTCTTCCCCAGTCGGGCCTGACGTTTGCGGGCTCGCCTTTCGTGCCCGAGACCGGCAAGCAGTGGGAAGCCGGCGTGAAGTACGAGTCGCCCAATGGCCAGCTCACCGGCGCCCTCGCCGTCTTCGACCTGGTGCGCGAAAACGTGACCACGGCCGACCTGGCAAACACCGGCTTCAGCGTGCAGACCGGCCAGCAGCGTGCGCGCGGCCTCGAGGTGGAACTGGGCGCAGACATGAAGAACGGCTGGAAGCTGACCAGCGCCTACACCTACACACAGACCAAGGTCACGCGCGACAACAACGCCGCCATCGTGGGCCTGCCGCTGAACCTCACGCCGCGCCACACGCTCACGGCCTGGGCCACCTACAAGCTGCCAAAGGTCCAGCGCATCACGCTGGGCATGGGCGGGCGCTATGTCAGCGAGCAGATCGGCTCCTACCCGTTCACGCTGCCGTCGTATGTGGTGGCCGATGCGTCCATCAGCTACGCGGGCGACAACTACCGCGTGACGGCCGGCGTGAAGAACGTGTTCAACAAGGCGTACTACGACGGCGCGATCAATGCCAACGTGGTCTCGCCCGCGTTGCCGCGCAGCTTCAACCTGGGCGTGACGTATTTCTTCTGACCGCAGCGCCATCACTCCGCCACCGCCAGCCGACCATGACCAGCCAGCGCACCCTGAACCGCCTTTTCGTGCTGCACTCCTGGGCGGGCATCGTCACGGGGCTGCTGCTGTTCATCGTGTGCTTCTCGGGCGCGGTGGTGGTGTTCAAGAACGAGATCGACCTGTGGGCCAACCCGTCGCTGGCGCAGTTGCCACGCTCTGACAAACCCGCGTCGCTCGACGTGGTGCTGACGCAGTTGCACACCCGCTACCCCGGCGCCACGGTGGAGACCATCGCGCTGCCCGATGCGGTCAACCCGAGCTACTTCGCCTTCGTGCGCGAGCGCGGCGCGCCGGCCAGCACGCGGACCAAGGTGGCACTGCGCTCGGACACGGGCGCGGTGGTGGGCCCGGTGGACAGCCAGCTCGGCCAGTACCTGCGCATGCTGCACGTGTTCCTGTTCTTCGGGCCGCGGTGGATCGTGGGCTTTCTCGGCGCGGCCATGCTGGTGCTGATCGTCACGGGCATCGTCATCCACCGCAAGATCCTGGCAGAGCTCTTCACCCAGCGCTGGGGCCGCAGCTTTCGCGTGGTGATGTCCGACCTGCACAAATCCGCGGGCATCTGGGGTTTGTTCTTTCACATCCTGATCGCCACCACAGGCGCGTGGATGGGCCTGGCGCCGCTGTTCGAGCAGGGCTACAAATACGTGACCACCGCCAACAGCAACACCAGCGGCACCGATGCCGCCAAAGCCCCCAAGCCTGCGCGCAAGGCCGCGGGCGATGCCGCAGAGCCCGTGCGCATGCAGTCGCTCGATGCCCTGTACGCCACCGCGCAGCAGGCCGTGCCGGGGCTGGAGGCGCGCTACGTGTCGATGCGCCGCTGGGGGACTGATACCGCTGAGGCGGGCTTCACCGGCAACCTGAGCGACCACCTGGCCAGCACTGCGCGGGTGGACATCAACGCCGCCACCGGCGTGCCGAAGAAGGTGCACGACCCGCGCACGGCCGGCTTCTGGTCGCTGGTCAATGGCCTCATGGAGCCGCTGCACTTTGGCGACTTCGGCGGGCTGGCGCTCAAGTGGTTGTATTTCTTGCTGGGCATGACGCCCGCGTTCCTGTCGATCTCGGGCACCTTGATCTGGCTCGACGCGCGCCAGCAACGCCGGCGCGAGGCCGAGGCCGCAGGCGGCGGCATCGCTGCGGCGAGTTGATGGTCATTGAACCGGTCACGCTGGGCCTGCGGAAGCACCGCGCAAGGCTTCGACAGGCTCAGCCCGAACGGTATTGAATGATTGAAAGCCCGTCTTTGCGAGGCCCATCCACTCCCATGTCCACCTCCAGGCCCCCCATTCGTTTTTCTCCTTGACCATGCAACGCTTCTTCCTGGCCCTGCACGCCACCACGCCCGCCGCGCTCGTCGTGGCGGTGTTCGTGCATTTATGGGGGCCTTCCGGCATGCCGTCGCTGGCCCAGCGGCCGGTATGGGCGACGTGGGTGCTCATCGGCGCGTGGCTACTAATGTCGGGCATGGCCGCATGGGCGCTGCGCACGCTCGCGCTGTGGCGCGTGGCGCTGGGCGGTGCGGGTGCCATGCTGGCCATCGCCGGCGTCGTGGGCCTGGCGCTGGGCAGCGCGCACGCGGTGGGCATGTGCGCCAGCCTGCTCGCCGTGGGCCTGGCGTTTGCGGGCATCGCCGCCTTCATCGGGCCGCGGCGGGTGCAGGCCCACCGGCGCAAGGCAGCGCGCCACGCCACCGTGGCCACATCGGGCCCTGCAGCGCACCCGGTCGCTCCCCGTCCGCGCTGGCATCCGCGCGGCTGGGGCCGCCTTGTGGTGCCGGCGCATCTGCCCTTCTGGCTGAGCGGCCTGCTGGCTGTGGAGTCTTTCCGCCTGGCCCACATCGTAGCCACCGAACCCGCGCGCTCGTCCGGCATGCTGGGCCTGCTGCTCGCCTTCTTCATCGCCCTGCCCGCCGCCACGCTGCGCCACTGGGCGCCGCGCACCACCGTGCTGCTGTGGGCGGTGGCCGCGCTGGCCTATGGCGGCCTGGCGGCCAAGGCGGGGCTGGTGCAGTGGGCTGTGGCGTGTGCACTGTGCGCAGTGGCAGCCGGGGCCCCACTGCTGTTGCGCGCGCGGCGGGCACTGCGCTGGCGGCAGACGGGCAGTAACGCGCCGCACCCACCAGCCCCAGCGGCGGACCCTCACCCCCCGGAGGCTGCATGAACGAATTCACCGGCCTGTGCGCCGCAGTCGCTTCGCTGATGGCCCTGACCTGCTGGGCGCGCAGCGTGCCCACCCGCGCGTGGGGCGACGGCAGTCCCGCACCCCGCCGCGCCTGGGCCGTGGCACTGGCCACCGTCGTGCTGCAGGTGCTGACCGCGACTGCAGCGGCGGGGCTGGCTGCAGGCGTCGCCCTGGTGGTTGCCGCCTGGATGGTGCTGGGCTGGCTGCTGGTGCTGGCCATGAACCAGTGGCCCACTGCCAGCCTGCAGTGGGCTCGCCGGCTGGGCGCGCTGGGCGGCGCGGGCTGCGTGCTGGCGCTGGCGTGGCACTTCTTCTTCCAGACCTGAGCCTTCTTTCTTCAATCAAAAATGCCGCTACCGCTTGTTGAATAAGCGCTAGCAGATATCATTTTTATAGCATCACAACCACGCACTGAATGCTGAGTGCCCACCCGGCGCCACGGCACAATCGCGGCCATGGACCCCTCGCTGCTCGACGCCCCCTGGGTGCACACCCTGCGCTTTCTTCTGGAGGTGGCTGCCACCATCGCGTTCGCTCTGTCGGGCGTGATCGCTGCCGCGCGCAAGCGGCTCGACGCCGTGGGTGTGTGCGTGCTGGCCTTCGTCGCGGCCTTTGGGGGCGGCACGCTGCGCGACCTGCTGCTGGACCAGCGGCCCTTCTTCTGGATCCGCCACACCGGTTTTGTCTGGGGCATCCTGGCCCTGTGCGTGGGCGCGATGCTGTTCATGCGCCAGCGCCACTTCGAGCCCACCCAGCGCGCCATGCTCGTGCCCGACGCCATCGGCCTCGGCTTGTTCGCTGCGGTGGGAGTCGACATCGCCACCGCCGTCGGCATGGAGCCGATCATCGCCGTGATGATGGGCGTGATCACCGGCGCCTTTGGCGGCGTGCTGCGCGACGTGCTGTGCAACGAAGTACCCCAGGCCTTCAGCGACCACCGGCCGTATGCGCTGTGCGCGTTTGCCGGTGGCTGGGCCGACGTGGCCCTGCGCCACCTGCACGCGCCCGACTGGGCTCCGCTGGTGGCGTGTGTGCTGCTCACCGCGGGCCTGCGCGGCCTGGCGCTGTGGCGCAACTGGGAGCTGCCGGCCTGGCGGGTGTGAGGCGCGGCCAGACGCTGTGTGGACGCTCCGCGGCATGCGATGCGGCACACTGGCCTGCCGCCCCCGTGACAGCTGCGCACCGCCGCTACCTGCACACTGGGCCACGAGGAGCCATCGAACCATGACGACCCCCGACCACCCCACCCCCGCCCACCTGCGCGCCACAGCGCTCATCGACAGCGACGCCCCGGCCGTGCAGGCCTTCGCGGCCGAGCATGCACGCGGCGCCACTGACCGTGAGCGTGCCGTCGCCCTGTACCTGGCCGTGCGCGACGGCTTCCGCTACGACCCCTACCGCATCGACCTGTCGCCCGAGGGCATGGCAGCCAGCAGCGTGCTGGCCCACGGCCACGGCTGGTGCGTGCCCAAGGCCGCGCTGCTCACCGCCGCGTGCCGCGCAGCGGGCATCCCCGCGCGCATGGGCTTTGCCGACGTGCGCAATCACCTCTCCACCGAGCGCATGCGCGAGACCATGAAGACCGACCTCTTCATCTGGCACGGCTACACGGACATCTGGCTGGGTGGCCAATGGCGCAAGGCCACGCCGGCCTTCAACATCGAGCTGTGCGACCGCTTCGGGCTGCTGCCGCTCACGTTCGATGGCGAGAACGATTCGATCTACCACCCGTTCGACAAATCCGGCGCACGCCACATGGAGTACGTGCACCAGCGCGGCGCGTTTGACGACATGCCGCTCGCGCAGATCGTGGCGGATTTTCAGGCGGTGTACGGCGGTTGGCTCGACAGCGGCAGTGGTGCTAGCAGCAGCACCACCAGCGTGCTGCACGGCGCCAGCTTTGCCGACGATGTGGAGCAGGAGGCCGCGCGGTGACGTCCAACCCCTCCTCAGCGCACGCCCCTCTGCCGCAGATCCCCCAAGGTTTCGTGGCGCTGGCCTCGGGCGGGCCGTTCATTGAGCACAACGGCCCGCTGTATGTGCGGCACGAGGGCGACGTGGTGCGGTTCGGATTTCGGGTGGAGCACCGCCACGTCAACCCCATGAACAACCTGCACGGCGGCATGATGGCCAGCTTTTGCGACATGCTGCTGCCGCTGTCCGTGCACCGCAAGAGCACCGAGGTGGCCGACCGTTTTTTACCGACCATCAGCCTGCAGATCGACTACCTCGCCCCTGCCCCGCTGGGCGCGTGGGTGGAAGGCGAGGCCGATCCGCTGCGCATCACGCGCTCGCTGGTGTTTGCGCAGGGGCAGGTCACGGCCGATGGCGTGCCTTGCGCGCGGGTGAGCGGGGTGTTCAAGATCGGGCCGGCTGCTGCACGCAACGCGGTGGAATGAGCAGCTGCGGGAAGCCGGAAGCCGGAAGCCTATTTCCACATCACCTCTTCGACAGATTCATTCATAGATACATGATTTTGTCGATTTTCATTCATCTATGAATGAAAAGAGGGTTTTCACAACAATACAGTGAAATTCATAGATGTCAGAAAATTCAATTTGCACTAACATCTATGAATGCCCGTTCAAAACACCAGGCCCACTGACCACCCCCAGGCTGTGCTGCAGCAGATCGAATTGCTGGCGCAGAACATCGTGATCGCGCGCAAGCGCCGCAAGGAAACGCAGGCGCAGTGGGCGCAGCGGCTGGGGGTGTCGCAACCCACCATGGCGCGCATCGAACGGGGCGACCCATCCGTCGCGATGGCGTCCTACGTCATGTGCATGTGGATCATCAACCCGGCCCTGGGCCTGGCTGACCTGGTTGCGCCGCAAAACGACATGGCCTCGCTGGAACGGGAAGTGGCCCGGACCCGCAGCCGGCCCCAAGCCACCAGGGCTGCGGTGCAAGAGGCGCCCTCCACTGATGTGCGGCAAGGCCAGATGGGGTATTCGGAGCCGAAACCCGCAAAGGGAAAAACGGCCCAAGCCGAACCTCGGGCTTCTCACGTTGCGCGGGAAGCAACGACAAGTCCCTGGGGCCCACCACAGGATGACAACGTGCAGCGGGCCACGCAGGTAGCCGCTGGGCTGGGCATGTCCGATCACAAGACCAACAGCACCGCAGCGGGTTTGGCGGCCCTCATCGCCGGCCACAACAAGGTGCGGCCGTGAGCATGGCCGACGTCACCCCGCGCTCCTACCAGCCGCAGGACACGCTGTACGTGTGGGCGCTGGTCAACCCTGCCAACCCTGTTCTGGCGGGCGCTGTCAGCCTGTCGCAACTGGTGCCCAACTGCGCCACCTTCCATTACGCCGCAGACTGGTGGCAGTTTGCGCTGAGCGAAGACCTGCCCCTGCTGGCCGGCCAGATGTTCAGCGCAGGCCACAAGGACAGTGCGCCCGGCGCCATCGACGATGCCCGCCCCGACCGCTGGGGCGAGCGCATCATCCGCCACATCGACCGCCCTGCACGCCTGTCGATCCTGGAGATGCTGCTGTTCGCGGGGGACGACCGCTTCGGCGCTTTGGGCATCTCGACATCGGCCGACCACTACGTTCCCCGCCGCATCGGGCAGTACCCGCAGCTGCGCGACCTGGACGCCATGGTGCGGGCAGTGGAAGACGTGCAGTCCCAAGCCCCGGTCACCCCCGAAATCCAGCGCCTGGTGCAGCCCGGCGTGACGCTGGGCGGGGCCCGGCCCAAGGCGCTGCTGCAAACCGACAACGGCCCCTGCGTGATCAAGTTCAGCGAACTCGACGACACCGTGGACACGCCCCTCATCGAACACGCCACGATGACGCTGGCAGCGCAGGCGGGTATCCATGTCGCCACCACGGGTGTGCTGCCCATTGCATCGCGCCAGGCGCGCCCATCCCAACGCCATGCGCTGACGATCCAGCGGTTTGACCGTCTGCAGACCGAGGCACTGAACCTGCGAGTGCATTGCATTTCTGCCAAGACCGCGCTGGCAGCGGCAGGCCTGGCCGAAAGCTATGGCGCGCTGGCCACGGTACTGCTGCGCCAGGCCCACCCGGACCGCCACAAGGCCCTGCGCGAAGAGCTTTTCAGGCGCATGGTGTTCAACATCCTGATGGACAACACGGACGACCACGAACGCAACCACTGCCTGCGCCTGGGCTTTGATGGCTACTACGACCTGGCCCCGGCGTTCGACGTGGTGCCCACACGGCAGAACATGGGCTACCAGGCGATGGTGGTGGGCCGGCACGGGGCGCAGTCCACGCTGGACAACGCGTTGACCGACTTGAACGAGTTCGGCATCACACGGGCCCGGGCCATCGCATTGATCCAGGACGTCGCCCAGGTGGTAGCGCAATGGCCCCGGCATTTTGTGCAGCATGGCGTCTGCCCCGCAGACATGGAGCAGCTCGCCGCCAGCATCGACCGCGATGCGCTCAGGCAGCAGCGCGAAGCTTTCTGCTGATCTGCCGTCGCAGAACGTTGCGCTGCACAGCACTGCACTGCGCTGCGCTGCGCTGCTTTGCATTGCCACGCATCAAGCCACGCCCATCACCGCCACCACATGCTCCACAAACCGCGCCAGCTTGGGCAGCTGCCGCCGGTCCGGCGCATAGACCAGTTGCACGGCGCGCGCCGCGGGCAGGCAGTGCTGCATCACCGGCACCAACGCGCCGCGGGCCAGGTCGTCGGCCAGTAATACCTCGGGCTGCATGATCAGGCCCAGGCCGCGCAACGCGGCCTGGCGCAGGCCTTCGCCCTGGTTGCAGGTCAGGCGGGCGTTCTCGGGCCAGAAGAAATCCGTGTCGCCATCGCGCAGCGTCCACTCCACGCGGCGCTGCCATGCCGAATGGCTCAGGCACTGGTGGCGGTCCAGGTCGGCCGCGCGCCCGGGCGTGCCGTGGCGCTGCAGGTAGGCGGGTGCGGCAGCGATCACCATGCGGTAGGGGCGCAGCGGGCGGGCCACCAGGCCTTCATCCACCACCCGGCCGATGCGCACCGCCACGTCAAAGCCCTCGCCCGCCAGGTCCACCACGCTGTCGGTGAGCTGCAGGTCCACGCGCACCTGGTCGTGCACCCGCAGAAAGTCGGCCACCAGCGGCGCAATGACGTGGGTGCCCAGGGTGAAGGGCGCGCTGACCCGCAGCAGGCCCTGGGGCACGGCGCGGCTGCGCTCCACGGCGGACTCGGCCCAGCGCACTTGCTCCAGCACGCGCCTGCTGTCTTCATAGAACGCGGCGCCCACCTCGGTCAGGCTGTTCTGGCGCGTGCTGCGCTGGAACAGGCGCGCGCCCAGGTGGGCTTCGAGCTGCTGGATGTGTTTGCCCACCATTACCGCCGACACCTGCAGCTGGCGCGCGGCGGCGGCGAAGCTGCCGGCCTCGACCACGGCCACCATGACTTCCATGTTGCGCAGTTTGTCCATGGCAGATTCCTAATCAATGGTTAGCACAAGAATAACTTCAATGTACTTTATGCATTGTTTGATTCACAAAAGAATCAGGGCCTGTCTGTTCCTCCCCCCGTTCTTTTTCAACCTTCAAGGAAAACACCATGTCCAAGATTCTTCTCATCGGCGCGAGCGGCACCATCGGCCAGGCCGTGATGGCCAACCTGGGCGCACGGCATGACGTGATCACCGCAGGCCGCAGCAGCGGCACGCACCGCGTGGACTTTGCGCAGCCGGGCGCGGTCGCACAACTGTTCGAGGCGGTGGGCACGGTCGATGCCATCGTCAGCACCGCCGGCAACCTGCACTTCGGCCCGCTGGCCGACATGACGCCCGAGCAGTTCAACCTGGGGCTGCAAGACAAGCTCCTGGGCCAGGTGCAATTGGCTTTGATCGGCCAGAAGTACCTGACCGATGGCGGCTCCATCACGCTGACCGCGGGCATCCTGTCGATCGAGCCCATCCGCAACGGCGCCAGCGCCACGGCGGTGAACGCCGCCATCGAGGGCTTCGTGGCCGCCGCCGCCATCGAGCTGCCGCGCGGCCTGCGCATCAACGCCGTGAGCCCCACCATCCTCACCGAATCGGTGGACGTGTACGGGCCGTTCTTCCCAGGCTTCGACACCGTGCCTGCCGAGCGCGCCGCACGCGGCTACCAGCGCAGCGTGGAAGGCGCGCAGACGGGGCGCGTGTACCGCGTGCAGTGATCACGGCAACCTGCACCCCACCCAGCTGGGAATGAAAAGAAAATAGCTGCTGCCGCTTTTCTATCAAGCGTCAGCAGCTATCATTTTAGTAGCTGCAATGACCGAAGGCGCAGCTCAGTCCAAGCTGGCGCCCGACTCCTTGACCACCTTGCCCCACTTCACGGACTCGGCCTGGATGAAGGCGGTGAACTGCTCGGGCGTCTCGCTGTACGTCTCGGCGCCTTGTTCATTGATCTTCTTCTTCACCTCGGCCTGGTTCAGCACCTTGACCAGCGCGGTGTTCAGCTTGGCCAGCACCGGTGCGGGCGTGCCAGTGGGCGCGAACATGCCGAACCAGGACGTGGCCTCATACCCCGGCACGCCGGCTTCGGCGATGGTGGGCACGTTGGGCAACTCGGGCGAGCGCTTGGCCGTGGTCACGGCAATGGGCACCAGCTTGCCGCTGCGCACGTGCTGGATGGCCGAGGGCATGTTGTCGAACATGATGCCGATCTGGTTGCCCAGCAGGTCGGTGACGGCCGGTGCGCTGCCCTTGTAGGGCACATGCACCATGTCCACCTTGGCCAGGCTCTTGAACAGCTCGCCCGACAGGTGGATGGAGCTGCCGTTGCCCGACGAGCCGAAGTTCACCTTGCCGGGGTTGGCCTTGGCGTAGGCGATCAGCTCCTTCACGCTCTTGTAGGGCTGTGCCGGGTTGGCCACCAGCAGGTTGGGCACATTGGCCACGCGTGTGAGCGGCGCAAAGTCCTTGATGGGGTCGAACGGCATCTTCTTGTACAGGCTGGCATTGATGGCGTGCGTGCCCACGGTGCCCATGAAGAGCGTGTAGCCATCGGCCGGGGCCTTGGCCGCCAGCGCGCCACCGATGTTGCCGCCCGCGCCGGCACGGTTGTCCACGATGACCGATTGGCCGAGTTCGGTGGTCAGCGCCTGGCCGATGATGCGGGCCAGGATATCGGTGGTGCCGCCCGCGGCAAAGGGCACGACGATGGTGACGGGCTTGGTGGGGTAGGCCTGGGCCATTGCTGCGCTGCTGCCCAGCAGGCCAGCACCGGCGATGGCGGCAATGCCCGCGCAGGCAGCGGCCGACAGTGCGAAGCGGCGGGTGGTGTGGATGGAACGGGTCATGGTTTGTCTCCTTCAGAAAGGTGGATGAAATGGGTGTCACGAGCGCGGAACCCGCCGCGCCGTGGCCTCAACCGGGCGCCAAGGCCTCCGGGCGAGAACAGGGGGTGCGCCCCTTTCAGGGCTGCAGTGCAAATGCGTTCAGGTGGCTAGACAGGTGCCACGCCGAGCGTGGTACCACCGCACACGTACAACACCTGCCCGGTCACGAAACCGTTGTCGGGCGAGAGGAAGAACAGCGCCGCGCGCGCCACGTCGTCGGGCGTGCCCATGCGACCCACGGCGATGCTGTTCAGGATGCGCTGCGTCTGCGGCGCACCTTCGGGGTTGCTCTGGCGGAACAGCTCGGTGGCGATGGGCCCGGGGCCGATGGCGTTGACGGTGATGCCGTCGCGCCCCAGCTCCATGGCCAGCGTGCGCGTCATGCCGATCATCCCGGCCTTGGTGGCCGAATACACGATGCGGTCGCCTTTGCCCAGCGCGGCACGCGACGACATGTTCACGATGCGGCCCTGGCCGCTCGCGCGCAGGCTGGGCAAAAAGGCTTGCACCAGCAGCATGGGCGCGCGCAGGTGCAGGCCCACCACGTCGTCCAGGTGCGCCGTGGTGGCGGTGTCGATGGTGCCGGGGCGCGTGGCGCCGGCGTTGTTCACCAGCGCCGTGACATTGTGTTTGGCGGCGATCTCGGCCGCGCGATCACGGGTCGATGCCTCGTCGGTCAGGTCGCCCTGGTAGGACGTGAGCAGCGGGTGGCTCCAGCTGGGCAGCAGGTAGTCCAGGTTGACCACGGCGCGGCCCTGGGCTAGCACGGCCTCGGCGATGGCGCGGCCGATGCCGTTGCTGGCGCCGGTGACGACCGTGACGGGAGTGCTTTTATCGATGGCGGTCACACGCGCTCCAGGATGATGGCAATGCCCTGCCCCACGCCGATGCACATGGTGCACAGCGCGTACTGGCCGGCGTGTTCGTGCAGGCGGTTCACAGCGGTGGTCACCAGGCGCGCACCGCTGGCACCCAGCGGGTGGCCCAGCGCAATGGCGCCGCCCCAGGCGTTCACACGCGCATCGTCGTCCTTGATGCCCAGCGCGCGCAGCACCGCCAGGCCTTGCGCGGCAAAGGCTTCGTTGAGCTCGATCACGTCCAGGTGGTCGATGGTCAGGCCCGTCTGCGCCAGCACCTTTTGCGTGGCGGGCGTGGGGCCGAAGCCCATGATGCGCGGCGCCACACCGGCCACGGCCATGCCCACCACGCGGGCGCGGGGCTTGAGGCCATATTTGGCGGCATTGGCTTCGTCGGCCAGCAGCAGTGCGCAGGCGCCGTCGTTCACGCCGCTGGCGTTGCCCGCCGTCACCGTGCCGTCGGGCCGCACCACGCCCTTGAGCTTGGCCAGCGCTTCCAGGCTGGTCTCGCGCGGGTGCTCGTCCTGGCTCACGATGATGGCGTCGCCCTTCTTTTGCGGGATGTGCACCGGCACGATCTCGCGCGCCAGGTGGCCGGCCTTGATCGCCGCCACAGCGTTGAGCTGGCTGGCCAGGGCCATGCGGTCCTGCGCCTCGCGCTCGATGCCGAAGTCGGTGGCCACGTTCTCGGCGGTTTCGGGCATGGAGTCGACGCCGTACTTTTCCTTCATCAGCTTGTTGATGAAGCGCCAGCCGATGGTCGTGTCGTACACCGCGTTGTTGCGGCTGAAAGCGCTCTCGGCTTTGGGCATCACGAAGGGCGCGCGGCTCATGCTCTCCACGCCGCCCGCGATCATCAGGCCGGCCTCGCCCGACTTGATGGCGCGCGCTGCGGTGCCCACGGCGTCGAGCCCCGAGCCGCACAGGCGGTTGATGGTGGCGCCGGGCACGTCGATGGGCAGGCCCGCCAGCAGGCTGCTCATGTGGGCCACGTTGCGGTTGTCTTCACCGGCCTGGTTGGCGCAGCCGTAGAGCACGTCGGTCACGGCCGCCCAGTCCACGCCGGGGTTGCGGTCCATCAGCGCCTTGATGGGGATGGCGCCCAGGTCGTCGGTGCGCACGCTGGAGAGCGCGCCGCCATAGCGGCCAAAGGGGGTGCGGATGGCGTCGCAGATGAAGGCTTGGCGTTGTGTGCTCATGGTGTTGTCTCCTCGTTTCTTGGGGGTTGGATTCAGGCGGCGGGGCGGATGGGCAGGCCCACCAGTTGCTCTAGCTCAGGCAACTGCAGGCCGGGCACGGTGTCGATGAGCTGCAGCCCGGTGGGCGTGCAGGCCAGTGTGCACAGATCGGTGTAGATGCGCTTCACGCAGGCGACACCGGTGAGCGGGTAGGTGCATTGCGTCACGATCTTGCTGGCGCCCTGCTTGGTCAACAGGTCCATCATCACCCAGGTCTGCTTGGCGCCGATGGCCAGGTCCATGGCGCCGCCCACGGCCGGGATGGCGCCGGGCTCGCCCGTGCTCCAGTTGGCCAGGTCGCCCGTGGCACTGACCTGGAAGGCGCCCAGCACGCAGATGTCGAGGTGCCCGCCGCGCATCATCGCGAAGCTGTCGGCGTGGTGAAAATACGCGCCGCCGGGCAGCAGCGTCACCGGCTGCTTGCCGGCGTTGATGAGGTCGTAGTCCTCCAGCCCCGCAGCCGGCGCCGGGCCCATGCCCAGGATGCCGTTCTCGCTTTGCAGGATGACCTCGCGGCCCGCGGGAATGTGGTTGGCCACCAGGGTGGGCTGGCCGATGCCCAGGTTGACGTAGGCGCCGTCGTGGATGTCCTGCGCCACGCGTTGTGCCAGTTCTTCTTTACTACGCTTTTGATAGCTGCTCACGCCTGTTCCTTGTGCGGTAGGGGCCGATTTCATGCCGATTTTTTGAAACCGCCGGCCTGCGTGGCGGTGCGGTCGATCTTCACGACATGGGTCACGTAGATGCCGGGCGTGACGATGGCCTCCGGGTCCAGCGCGCCCAGTTCCACCACCTCGTGCACCGTGGCGATCGTGGTCTTGGCGGCCGTGGCCATCACCGGGCCGAAGTTGCGGGCCGACATGCGGTAGGTCAGGTTGCCCCAGCGGTCGCCCTGCTCGGCCTTGATCAGCGCCACGTCGCCGTGGATGGGGTACTCCAGCACATAGTGCTTGCCGTTGATCTCGCGCGTCTCCTTGCCGGCGGCCAGCTCGGTGCCGTGGGCCGTGGGGCAGAAGAACGCACCGATGCCCGCGCCCGCAGCACGCAGGCGCTCGGCCAGGTTGCCCTGGGGCACGAGTTCGAGTTCGAGCTTGCCGCTGCGGTACAGGTCGTCGAACACGTAGCTGTCGACCTGGCGCGGAAAGCTGCAGATGATCTTGCGCACCTGGCCGGCCTTGAGCAGCGCGGCCAGGCCCTGGTCGGCATTGCCGGCGTTGTTGTTGACCACCGTGAGGTCGCGCGCGCCCTGGGCGATCAGGCCGTCGATCAGTTCACCGGGAATGCCGGCCGTGCCGAACCCGCCTATCAACACCGTGGCACCATCCTTCACCCCCGAAAGGGCCTGGGCCACCGACTCCGCCAGCTTGTTGATCATCGAACCGCTTTCATGATGTGCTTGTCTCGGGATAGAATTTGTTCGCTTATAGAACAAATGTTCGCATAAAGAATTATAGAGGGCCGCTGCATGAATACCGAAACGCTCCCCACCAAAGACCCCAAACCCAGCGACAGCTATGTGCAGTCGTTCGCCCGCGGGCTGGAGGTGATCCGCTCGTTCAGCGCCGCCCGGCCGCAGCAGACGCTGAGCGAAGTGGCCGCGCAGACCGGCCTGACCCGCGCGGGTGCGCGCCGCATCCTGCTCACGTTGCAGACGCTGGGCTATGTGGAGACGGACGGCAAGCTCTTTCGGCTGAGCCCGCGCATCCTGGACCTGGGCTTTGCGTACCTGTCGTCGCTGCCTATCTGGAACCTGGCCGAGCCGGTGATGGAAGACCTGGTGGAAGACGTGCGCGAGTCGTCATCGGCCGCGGTGCTCGACGGGCTGGACATCGTCTACGTGCTGCGGGTGCCCACGCACAAGATCATGCGCACCAACCTGGGCGTGGGCTCGCGCCTGCCGGCGCCGTGGACGTCGATGGGCCGGGTGCTGCTGGCCGGGCTGCCCGATACGGAGCTGGAGGCGCGCCTGGAGCAGCACCCGCTCGAGCGCTTCACCGCGCACACCACCACCGACCTGCCGACACTGCTGTCACGCATCCGCGAGGCACGCCAGCAAGGCTGGTGCCTGGTGAACCAGGAGCTGGAGGAGGGTTTGATATCGATTGCCGCGCCGCTGGCCGACCGCACAGGCCGCACGGTGGCGGCGCTCAACATCAGCGGCCAGGCCAACCGGACCAGTGCGCAGATGATGCAGGAGACCCTGCTGCCCGCGCTGCTGCGTGCGGCCAGGACCATCTCACGGATGATGGGTGCGCCGCGTACCTGAGCGGCAGCGCATTGAGAGGCAGCACTGCCAGGTGTGATTCGGGGGAACTATGCAGTGCAGTGCAGTGCGATTTCATGCGGGCCGCGCGGCGCGGTGAGAATCACCGATGGGACGATTCACCGCAACGAGTTGCCGGGGCTGACACCCTGGTGGCCTTTGCCTTGCGTGGGTGCAAAGGCCAGGGCACCACCGCCCAACAGCTCGCTGCGGTGACTGGCACCACGGCACGCAAAGTGCGGCCGTGGCAGGAAACGCGCGGGGTCAGTCTTTGCGGCGAAAGCCCACCACCAGCACCATGCCGCCCAGCACCATGGCACCCAGGCTCATCCACTGTGGAATGACGACCGCCTCGTAGTTGTCCTGGGCCGTCAGATCCAGTACACCCAGTGGCGCCTGCAAAGCGTCGCCGCCAATGCTGATTCCGCCGGCCACAAACACCGCCATGCCCATCATCAGCAGCAACACACCCGCAATTCGCAGTGCAGTCATGAACGCATCTCCAAGCACCGGGCCATCCGTGGAATCTGGCAGATAGGGCCCGGCTCTCTCTGCGCAACGCAAATGTAGAAGCGGCCCGAAAGCCGCCGCGTAGGACATGGCCGCAGACTATGCTGCGTTGACGACGCGCCCCGCAACCCTGCACGCCCCAGGCCCACGGGGTGCGTGCTAACCTTCCGCCCCATGTTCAGCCCCTCCCAAGCCGATGTGCGCCGCTTTCTCTGCGGGGTGCACACCAAGACCCAGGCCGGCGCCCCCATGGAAGCCATCGAGACGCTGGCCAGCCTGTGGATCGCGGAGCACCCCGAATACCACGGCGAGCTGTCCGACGCCGATGCCGCCGTCGCCCGCAACTACGACGAGACCCCGGGCCAGACCAACCCTTTTCTGCACTTGTCGATGCACCTGTCCATCAGCGAGCAGTGCAGCATCGACCAGCCCCGCGGCATCCGCCAGGCGGTGGAGCTGCTGACCGCGCGGCTGGACTCCCTGCACGACGCCCACCACGCGGCCATGGACTGCCTGGGCGAGATGCTGTGGGAAAGCCAGCGCGCCGGCCGCCCGCCGGACGGCCAGGCCTACATCGCCTGCGTACAGCGGCGCGCCACCAAGGACTGACAGGGCACGGAAAACACGCCCTGCCGAGGGAGCTTGCCGCTTCTTCCCGCTGGCGCACACAATAGGACACACCGACACCGGCCACGCGAGGCACGCTCCTTGCGTGCAGCCTGTCCAGTCCGGTCCAGGAGCCCCCAACGGATGCGCGCATTTCAGCTCTCCCTGCGAACGGCCATCGCCGTGCCTTTCGCCGCGCTGTTCGCAGCCACGGTGGCACTGCAGGCCGTCACGCAGCACCGGCAGATCACCGATCTGATCGACCAGGAGAGCGTGCGCCTGCTCGATGCGATCACCAACACCTCGCGCGGGCGGCTGGCCGAGTTTCTGGAGGCGCCCTTCCTCATCCAGCGCAGCATCGGCGATGCCATAGCGCGCCATGGCCTGTACCAGCCAGGCAACCTCAAGCCCGTGTACCAGCATTTGCAGGGCATTTTTTCCGAGCTCTATACAGACCACCAGCAGATCAGCCTGCTCAGCTTCGGCAGCCAGACGGGCGAGTACGCCGGCATCCGCCGGGACGCCAGCGCACGCAGCGGCTTCAAGCTGATCCTCAAGGACGGCTCCACCCGCGGCCTCATGAACGTGTACGAGGACGCCACCCCCACCAAGGTGGCCGCGGCCTTCCCCCACTACGACCCGCGCGTTCGGCCCTGGTATGCACCGGTGGCGCAGTCGGGCAAGGCCCTGTGGTCGCCCATCTACACCACCGCCGGCGAGCGGGGTGACGTGACCATCTCGGCCGCGTCGCCCGTCGTGGTCAAGGGCCAGCTGGTGGGTGTGATGGAGGCCGACGTGCGGCTGGACACCCTCAACCGCTTTTTGCGCGAGGAGCCGCTGCGCGGGCAAGGCCAGATCTTCATCACCGACGCGCAGGGCCGCATGGTCGCGCACTCCGAGCCCGGCGCGCTGGTCAGCGACCGGCAGGACACCGCCGGCCAGCGCGAACGCCTGAGCGTGGACCAAAGCGCCAGCGCGCAGATCCGCGCTGCCGGCGCCTACCTGCAACAGGCGCCCACCACGGCCGAGGGAACGGGCTTTCGCTTCACGGTCCAGGGCGAGCAGTACTTCGGCCGGGTCACGCGGTACGCGGACGCACGCGGCATCGACTGGCGCATCGTCGTGCTGCTGCCGGAGTCCGACCTGCTCGGCGACTCGCGCAGTTCCAGCCGCCGGGCGCTGCTGGCCACCGCCGCCATCGCCGTTCTGGGCCTCATCCTCGGGCTGTGGGTGATCGAGCGCGCCGCGCGCCCCATCCTCATGACGGCCGAGGCTGCCAACCGCATTGCACGCGGCGAATGGAGCACCGGCATCGAAAAAAGCAGCCCGCTGCTGGAGACCACCATCCTCGTGCACGCCTTCAACCAGATGGCGGAGCGGCTGCAGCGCTCGTTCAACCAGATGCGCGAGCTGCTCATCTACGACAGCCTCACCCAGCTGCTCACGCGCCGGGGCCTGCTGGAGCAGGCCAACTGGACCGAGCCGCAGCCTGCGGTGCTGACCCTGGTGGGGCTGGACGCCTTTCGCGCCATCAACGACAACGTGGGCTATGGCACGGGCGACCGCCTGCTGCAGGCCGTGAGCGAGCGCCTGCGCGCCCGCCTGCCCGCCCCCGTGCTCATGGCGCGCCTGGGCGGCGATGAGTTCGCGCTGCTGCACCTGGCCGGCGGCGAGTCTTCAACGCAGGCGCAGATCGCCAAGGCAGTGCTGGCGCTGTTCTCCACGCCGTTCTCTGCCGGCGCCGACGAGGTCATGGTGCATGCATCGGTGGGCGTGGTGGGCGGGCACCTGCGCGGCGACGACCTGCCCGAATGGCTGCGCAACGCCAGCATCGCGCTGGGAGAGGCGAAGCGGCGCGGCCTGAACCAGTGCGTGGTGTTCGAGCCCAGCATGGCAGAGCAGTCCAAGGAGCGCGCGCGGCTGGCCACCGAACTGCGCCAGGCCCTGGAGAAAGACCAGTTCCTCGTGCACTACCAGCCCGTGATCGAGCTGGCCACCGGCCGCGTGAGCGGCGCCGAAGCGCTGCTGCGCTGGCACAGCCCCACGCGGGGCATGGTGCCGCCGGGTGTGTTCATCCCGGTGGCCGAAGAGTCGGACCTGATCCTCGCCCTGGGCGACTGGGTGCTGCGCCGCGCCACGCGGGACATCGCAGAGCAACTGCCGCGGCTGCCCGAAGGCTTCGACCTGCATGTGAACGTGTCCGCGCGGCAGCTCATCCAGTCGGACTTCCCGGCCGCGCTGCAGCAGGTGCTGGCCACCAGTGGCCTGCCGCCGCAGCACCTGACGCTGGAGCTGACCGAGTCGGTGCTGATCGAGGGCGATGCGGTGACCGGCCAGCGCCTGGCACGCATCCGTGCGCTGGGCGTGAAGATCGCCATCGACGACTTCGGCACCGGCTACTCGTCGCTGGCGTACCTGAGCCGCCTGCCGTTCGACTGCGTGAAGGTCGACCAGAGCTTCGTGCGCAACCTGCTCGACTCGCCGCAGAACGCTGCCATCGTCACCGCCGTGCTGAACATGTCGCAAGGTTTCGGCGTGACCGTGGTGGCCGAAGGTGTGGAGACACAGGCCGCCGCGCAACGCCTGCGCGAAATGGGCTGCGCCAGCGCGCAGGGCTACTGGTTCGGCCGCCCCGCGCTGCTGCAGGAGATGGACCTGTCGGTGCGGTCGCTGGACGGCGACGGCAAGGGCTCACCGCCAACACCGCCAACACCGTCGTCAGCGCCATCCACGCAGGCATGAAAAAACCCGCCAGGGCATGGCGGGTTGTTCTGGTTGCGGGCGGGTGACTGATCACACCGCCGGGCTCTTGCTGCGATCAGCGAAAGCGCGATTGCGGCACCACGTGCAGGTCGCCGTCGATGCCGCTGATGTAGTTGGACAGCGCCTTCAGCTCGGCATTCGTGAACTGCTTGGCGACACCGCCCATGATGGCGTTGCTGCGGCCCACGTTGGGGTTCTTCTCGGCCTTGTACGACTTCAGGGCGACGAACAGGTAGTCGGCGTGCTGGCCGGCGATCTTGGGGTAGGACGGGTCGATGGGCTTGGCGAAGTTGTCGCCGTGGCACGAAACGCAGGCGCCCTTCTTGAGCAGCTCGGCCACTTGCACGCTGGGTTCGCGGGCGGGCTTGGCGGGCAGCTCTGCACCCGTCTTGCCATGCTGCTCGTAGTAGGCAGACACGTCGGCGATGTCCTTTTCAGACAGCGAATCGGCGATACCGCGCATGGTGGGGTGCTTGCGCTCGCCCTTTTGGTAGGCGGTCAGCGCAGCGGCGATGTACTTGGCGCTCTGGCCCGAAATCATCGGCACCTTGTGCACTTCCGGAAAGCTGGCCTGGTAGCCCGGAATACCGTGGCAACCGATGCACATGGCGATCTTCTGCTTGCCTGCTTCCACGTCGCCTTTGGCTTCCTGGGCATGGGAGACGGCGGTCACGGAAGCGACAGCCAGGGCGAATAGCGTGGTCAGCGTTTTGTTCATTTTGCGCGCACAATCTCGTGGAAGTTCAGTCAGCTCTGGGGATCTGATCAACAGCAGATTATAGCCAGCGCCTGTCAAGCCCCATCCATCAACGATCCGGTGATTTCCCTCATGAAATTTCAAGGTTCCCAGAACTACGTCGCCACCCAAGACCTGATGCTGGCCGTGAACGCAGCCATCACCCTGCAGCGCCCGCTGCTCATCAAGGGCGAGCCCGGCACCGGCAAGACGATGCTGGCCGAAGAAGTGGCCCAGGCGCTGGACATGCCACTGTTGCAATGGCACATCAAGTCGACCACCAAGGCCCAGCAGGGCCTGTACGAATATGACGCCGTGAGCCGCCTGCGCGACAGCCAGCTCAATGATGGCGACAGCGCCGACCGCGTGAAGGACATCCGCAACTACATCGTGCAGGGCGTGCTGTGGCAGGCCTTCACGGCCGACCGGCCCGTGGCGCTGCTGATCGACGAGATCGACAAGGCCGACATCGAATTCCCGAACGACCTGCTGCGCGAGATCGACCGCATGGAGTTCTACTGCTACGAGACGCGCGAGCTCATAAAGGCCAAGCACCGCCCGCTGGTGTTCATCACCTCCAACAACGAAAAAGAACTGCCCGACGCCTTCCTGCGCCGCTGCTTCTTTCACTTCATCAAGTTCCCCGAGGCCGACACCATGCGCCAGATCGTGGGCGTGCATTTCCCCACGCTCAAGAGCGAGCTCTTGTCCGTGGCGATGAAGACCTTCTACGACGTGCGCAATCTGCCCGGCCTCAAGAAGAAGCCGTCGACCAGCGAGCTGCTTGACTGGCTCAAGCTGCTGGTGGCCGAGGACATCCCGCTCACCGCGCTGCAAAGCGCTGACAACAAGGTGGCCGTGCCGCCGCTGGTGGGCGCGTTGCTCAAGAACGAACAGGATGTGAGCCTGTTCGAAAAGCTCGTGTTCATGAACCAAAGAAATCGTTGATGCCGCAGCCAAGCCCGGCCCCATGAGCGCACCCCACACACCCTCTCTCGCAGACGGCATTGCCGATGCCATCGGTTTCGTCGGCGGCGCGCTGGCCGGCTTCTGGATCGGCCAGTGGCTGGGCTTCGATATCTTCGCGCCCGGCTACGGCACCAAGACGCTGCTGGGCATTGCCCTGGTGGGCCTGGGCGGCGGACTGGGCCTGCACGCGGCGCGCCGCTGGCAGGCGAGCCGCCGCGAGCGCACCCCCGACTGACTGGCCTGGGGTACCGCACGCTCTGGCAGCACCAATCGCAACGACAGCAACGACAGCAACATGGCCTTTGTAGAACCCGTCACCCTGAGCAGCCGCGGCGTGCGCCTGGAGCCCCTGGCGCTGTCGCACGAAGCGGGCCTTGCCGCGGCGGCAGCCGATGGCGATCTGTGGAAGCTGCGCATCACCTCGGTGCCCGAGCCAGAGGACACGCGCGCCTACATCGACACCGCGCTCAAAGGCCGCGAGGAAGGCCATCGCTTCGCTTTCGCCGTCATCGACGAAGCCACCGGCCAGGTGCTGGGGTCCAGCAGCTTCCACGACATCGTGCCCGCCGTGCGCCGCGTGGAGATCGGCTACACCTGGTACCGCCAGAGCGTGCAGCGCAGCCACGTCAACACCACCTGCAAGCTGCTGCTCATGGGCCATGCTTTCGACATGCTGGGCTGCCACGTGGTGGGCTGGCGCACCGACAACTACAACTTCGCCTCGCAGCGCGCCATCGAGCGCCTGGGTGCCAGGAAGGACGGCGTCATCCGCGGCCACGCGCTGCGCCGCGACGGCACCATCCGCGACACGGTGATGTACAGCATGCGTGCCGGCGAGTGGCCCGAAGCGCGGGCACAGTTGCTATATCTTTTAGAGCGCCACACGCCCGCCTGACCAGCGGCAGGAGCCCACAACATGCTCATCGACTTCTTCTACACGCTGCGCGCGGCCAAGCTGCCGGTGTCGGTCAAGGAATACCTCACCCTGCTCGAAGCCCTGCAGGCCGGCGTGGTGGGCCCCCGCTCGGACGACGCCTGGAGCCTGGACGACTTCTACAACCTCTCGCGCCTGACCCTGGTCAAGGACGAGAAGCACTACGACAAGTTCGACCGGGCCTTCGGCGCCTACTTCAAGGGCGTGGAGATGGTGGCCGACTTCACCAAGGACATTCCGGCCGACTGGCTGCGCAAGATCCTGGAGAACGAGCTCACGCCCGAACAAAAGGCCGCCATCGAGAAGATGGGCTGGGACGAGCTGATGGAGACGCTCAAGAAGCGCCTTGAAGAACAGAAGGAGCGCCACGAAGGCGGCAGCAAGTGGATCGGCACCGGCGGCACCAGCCCGTTCGGCCACGGCGGCTACAACCCGCAGGGCGTGCGCATCGGTGGCGCTGGCAAGAACAAGAGCGCCGTCAAGGTGTGGGAGCAGCGCGCCTACAAGGACTACGACGACCAGCAGGAGCTGGGCACGCGCAACATCAAGGTGGCGCTGCGCCGCCTGCGCAAGTTCGCACGCGAAGGGCACGACCTGGAGCTCGACCTGCCCGACACCATCCGCAGCACCGCCGCCAACGCGGGGTACCTGGACATCAAGATGGTGCCCGAGCGGCACAACAACGTGAAGGTGCTGCTGCTGATGGACGTGGGCGGCACCATGGACGAACACATCCAGCGCGTGGAAGAACTCTTCAGCGCCGTGAAGTCCGAGTTCAAGCACCTCGAGTTCTACTACTTCCACAACTGCGTGTACGACTTCATGTGGAAGAACAACCGCCGCCGGTTTGCCGAGAAGTTCCCGACCCTGGACATCATCCGCAAGTACAACCGCGACTACAAGCTGATCTTCGTGGGCGACGCGACCATGAGCCCGTACGAGATCCTGCAGCCCGGCGGCAGCGTGGAATACAACAACGAAGAACCCGGCGCCGAGTGGATCCAGCGCCTGACCCACGCGTTTCCCAAGCACGCCTGGATCAACCCCGAGCCCCAGGGCGTGTGGCAGTACCGCCAGAGCATCAGCATCATCCAGCAGCTGCTGGGCAACCGCATGTACCCGCTGTCGCTCAAGGGGCTGGAAGAAACCATGCGCCTGCTGTCCAAGTAGGACCGCAGGCACTGCCCCCGGCGCCCACCGCGCAGGGGGCCGGCGGGGGCGCCTCGGCATAGCGGGCACAGTGAGCGAAGCTGTCTGACAAGGACCGCCCAACTTTCAGGGCATAGTGGCAGGGCACCAACAAGGTGCAGGTGCGGCGTGCAAGACACCTGAAACGCCGTTTTTGACGCCCCGGACGCCCAACACTCCTTGCCCACCGTGCCTTTCAGCCCCCTGCGCCCCACCGCCATCTCCCCAACGCCGGCCCTGTGGCCGGCGTTGCTGCTTGTTGGCGTGCTCGGCCTGCAAGGCTGCAGCATGCTGCGGCCCGGGGTCGACAAGGACGAGGGCGACAGCGCATCGGGCACGGGGCCCGTCATCGCAGAGTCTTCGTCGCCATCGTTCGCTGTCGAAGTGCGCGCCCCCGATGCCGTGCGCGGGACGCTAGAGCTGCACCTGGAGCTGCAGCGCTTTCGCAACCTGCCCGACGTGAACGCCAGCGAGCTGCAGCGCCTGCTGGGCGCAGCCGACGCCAACGCGCGCGAGCTGCTGGGCACCATGGGCTACTTCGCCCCCACCATCACGGTCGAGCTGACCGAAACCCCGGACTCCAAAGCCGCGCCGCGCACCGTGGTGGTCACCGTGCAACCCGGGCCGCAGACGCGCATTGCCAGCGCGGACATCGACTTCTCGGGCAACCCTGCGGCAGACCCTGAAGACGCCAAGGCCACCACCCGCCAGCAGCAACGGGTGCAGCGCAACTGGTCGCTGTCGCCGGGCCAGGCCTTCACGCAGTCGGCGTGGGATTCGGCCAAGACCGATGGCCTGCGCCAGCTGCAGGCCCGCCGCCACCCCACCGCCCGCATCGCCAACAGCCGTGCAGAGGTCGACGCCGACAAGCACGAGGCCAAGCTGAGCGTCACCTACGAGCCCGGCCCGGCCTACCGCTTCGGCCCCCTGCGCGTGCAGGGCAGCGAGCGCTACGACCCCGATGGTGCCCGCCGCCTGGCGCGCCTGCCCACGGGCGCGGTGTACGACGAGGCCGAGCTGCTGGACGCGCAGTTGCGCCTGGCCAGCAGCGGCTACTACGACGCGGTGTTCCTGACGCTCGACACCGAAGGCACCGACCCGCAGGCCGCCCCGGTGGTGGCCCAGGTGCGCGAAGCGCCCCTGCAAAAGCTGGTGTTCGGCCCCGGCTTTTCGACCGACAGCGGCGCGCGCCTGTCGCTGGAGCACATCCACAACAAGCTGCCCGGCATCGGCTGGCGGGCGGTGAGCAAGCTGTCGCTGGACCGCGAGACGAAACTGGCCAGCACCGAATGGACCGCACTGCCCGACACCAACGGCTGGCGCTGGTTCGCCGGCGGCCAATTGCAGCGCGAGGACACGGGCGACTTCGACACCAACAGCGGCCGCCTGCGATCGGGCCGCAGCAAGAGCACCAAAGCCATCGACCGCAGCTACTTCCTGCAGTACGACTACGCCAACAGCCAGGGTGTGGGCGCACCGCCGTCGGGCACCGCCGTCAGCGTCAACTACGGCTGGACGGGCCGCTACTTCAACAACATGACCGCACCCACGCGTGGCCACGGCATCGCCGTGGAGCTGGGCGTGGGCACCACGCTGCGGCCCGAGCGCGACCCCTTCGTGCGCACCCTGGTGCGCTGGCAGACCTTCATCCCCGCAGGCCGCGTGCAGGACGACGCCGGCCAGGGCCGCAATGCCCGCATCGCCGTGCGCACCGAGGCTGGGGCCGTGCTGGCGCGCGACAGTGCCCAGGTGCCGGTGACGCAGCTCTTTCTGACCGGTGGCGACACCACCGTGCGGGGCTACGGCTACCGCAGCATCGGCGCACGCACCGACAACGGCATGCTTTACGGGGGCCGCTACATGGCCGTGGGCAGCGTCGAATGGCAGCGCCCCATCGTCTACAAGGGTGAGATGACCGACTGGGAAAGCACCCTGTTCGTGGACGCAGGCGCGGTGGCCGACCGCTCAGGCGACCTGGACCCGCGCTTCGGCGTGGGCGCGGGTGTGCGCTGGCGCAGCCCGGTGGGCCCGCTGCAGGCCGACCTGGCCTACGGTGTGAAGACCAAGGAAGTGCGGGTGCACCTGCGTCTGGGGTTCAGCTTCTGATGGCAAACCAGGACCCCACGCCCGTTCCAGCCCCCGCTCCGCCACGCGCCAGGTCTTCGGATTTCAGCGCTGGCGCGTCCGGCCGCAAGAAGCCCCCACGGCGGCGCGTACGCCGCGCGCTGCGGGGCCTGGGCTGGTTGCTGGCCACGGTGGTGGCCCTGCTCATCGCCACCGCCGCAACCCTGTGGTGGTGGGCCGGCAGCAACAGCTCGCTGGCGGCAGCACTGGCACGCGCCGCCCAGTACCTGCCCTCCGACCAGCAACTGGAAAGCCGCGACGTCAGCGGGTCGCTGCGCGGCGGCGGGCACATCGGCTGGCTGCGCTGGAGCAGCCCGGCGCTGTCCGTGGAGGTGAAGGACATCGCGCTGGGCTGGCAGCTCATGCCCCTGCTGCAACGGCGCCTGGAGCTGGGCGAGGTGCACGCCGCCCGGGTGCAGATCACACCGGCCGCGGACGCACCGCGCAGCACCGAGCCACCACAACCCCTCACGCAGCTCAAGCTGCCGCTGCAGATCGGCGTGCCGTTTCGGGTGGACGAGATCCAGTGGGCAGGCACGTCGGCCGTGCAGGTGCTGGGCCTGCAGGGCACCTACCGCTACGACGGGCGCGATCACCGCCTGAAGATCGACAACGTGGAGCTGGCCCAGGGCCGCTACAGCGCCAGCGCCACGCTGCAGGCCGATGCGCCCATGGCGCTGGACGCCACGGTGGACGGCGCGGTGCACACCGCCGTGCCCGGTGGCGGCGCAGCGCTGCAGCTGGGCGCACACGCCACGCTGCAGGGCACGCTGGCCACGGCTGCGGCGCAGCTGGAACTGAAGGCGCGCATCAGCCCGGTAGCAGCAGAGGTGGCGCCACCAGCATCGGCTGCATCATCCGCCTCTGCAGCAAAGCCAGCCAAACCCGCATCCAACGGCACCCGAACACCACGCGCAGGCCAGCGCACGCCAACGCCACCGCCTGCTGAGCCCATGCAGGCCGACCTGACGGCCACCGTCACCCCCTGGACCGCCCAGCCCCTGCAGGCCGCCACCGCAGCGCTGCGCGCCGTGGACCTGGCCGCACTCTGGCCCCAGGCACCCAGCACACAGTTGCATGGCACGGTGAAGGCCGGTCCGGTGGCGATCACCTCCGCAGCAAACGCCACGCAGCAGCCACCCGCACCCCATCCACCCACCAGCACGCAGGGCAGTGCCCCACCCGTGCCTGCCCCAGCGTCGCCGGCACCGACCACCGGATGGACGCTGCAAGCCCAGTTGCGCAACGACCTGGCGGGCCCGTGGGACCAGGGCCGCCTGCCTCTGTCCGCGCTGCAGGCAGACGCCAGCTACGACGGCACCCGCTGGACCGTGCCCAGCGCCGTTGCCAGCGCAGGCACCGGCACGGCCACGCTGCAAGGTCACTACACGCCATCCACCCAGGCGCTGGAGGGCCAGGCCGAACTGCGCAACCTGCGCCCCGACCTGCTGCACACCGCCATGGCTGCCGTGCCGCTGGCAGGCCGCGCCAGCGCACAGACGCAGGGCGACCAGGTGCGCTTCAGCGCAGACATCCGTGCGTCGGGCCCCGCTGCAGCGTCTGCACGGGCGACCAAGGGCCGCCCTGCCCTGCTCAGCATCCAGACCCTGGCGGCGCAGGGCAGTTGGCAACCCGGGGCCCAGACCGGTGCGCAGAGCAGTGGCGGCACGGTGCAGCTCGACCGCCTGCTGGTGGATGCACTGCAGGCGCGCGCCGAAGGCACCGGCGTGCGCATCGCCCTGGCCGGCCCCGCCGTGCAGGGCCAGCTCGCCATCACCGTACCGGGCGCCACGGCCCGGGCGCAAGGCAGCATCGCACCCACCACCGGCGCTGGCGAACTGCAGGTGCAATGGGTCGACGTGGATGCCACGCAGCGCTGGCTCACCAGCCTGCCGTTCGCCGGCAGCGCCGCACGGGACGCGCTGCAGGGTGCCACCGCCAAGGGCGCAGCGTCGGTCACCGCGCGCTGGAAGGGCGGCTGGCAGACACTGGCGCGCCAACTGCAGGCCGCCCCATCCGGCGCAGCCTTGCCAGCAACCAAGGACGCCTTCGAACTGCAGGCCACGCTGGCCACATCGCAGCTCGACCTGACGCTGCCCCCCGCCAAGGAAGCCGGCAGCAGGCCCACCGCCGTGCAACTGCGCGGCGTGAAGGCCGAGCTGTCGGGCAACGTACTGCAGGCCGCCCTGTCGGTGGACGGCGAAGCCCGCCTGAACGCCAACCAGGCACAGCAGATGCAGCGCGCCACTCTGCAGGCCCGACTGTCCGGCGGCCTGGCCGCCCCCTCGCAATGGCGAGCACAGATCAACGAACTGCGCCTGCAGGCGCAGGACGCTCAGCGCCCCGGCCCCTGGGCCGTGCAGCTGGCCGAGCCGCTGTCCATTACCGTGAACACCACGGCCAGCACGGCCCCCGCCGCCGGCACGGCAAGCCGGCGCAACAGGAACGACAACAACGACACCAAAGGTGGCACCGCCCCCGCGCCCCAGCCAGCGCCCGCACTGACCATCCAGACATCCGCAGGCCAGGCACGCCTGACCGGCCCGCAGCCTGGCACCGTGGTGCTGCGCTGGCAGCCCGTGCGAGTCACCACCGGCCCCGCATTGCAGCTGCAGACACAGGGCACCCTGCAGGGCCTGCCCATGGCCTGGGTGGACGCGCTGGGCATGGGCGGCACACCCGCAGCAGCGGGCCGCCCCACGCAGCCGCTGCTGGCCCGCATGGGCCTGGGCAGCACCCTGGTGCTGGATGGCCAATGGAACCTGGACACCACCAGTGCGCTGCGTGCCAGCGCCAGCCTGCGGCGCGCCAGTGGCGACCTGCGCATCCTGGCGGGCGACCCAACTGCCGTCACTGCCGTACAAAGCAGCGGCCAGGGCGCGGGTGCCGGCGCCACCACCGTGATCGCCACCGAGGCCACGTCCACCCCCGCCGCGGGCACGCCCGCCGGTGTGCGCCAGGCCGAGGTGTCGGTCGAGCTGGAAGGCGACGCGCTGCGCGCACGTCTGGCCTGGGCCAGCGACCGCGCCGGCGAGATCGATGCCAGCGCCAACACCCGGCTCACCCTGACCGGTGGCAGCACGGGCACCGACCTGGCCGCCATCACCTGGGCGGCCGACGCCCCCCTGGCCGGCACGCTGCGCGCCCGCCTGCCGGACGTGGGTGTGTGGTCTGCCCTGGCACCGCCCGGCTGGCGCGTGCGCGGCACGCTGGACGCCAGCGCCACCTTGTCCGGCACGCGCGACGCACCCCGCTGGGCCGGCACGCTGGGTGCCGACGAGCTGGCCGTGCGCTCCGTGGTCGACGGCGTGGACCTGCAAGGCGGCCGCCTGCGCGCCACTTTGAGCGGCAACCAATTGGACATCACCGAGTTCCGCCTGCAGGGCGGGCGCGGCAGCGGCGCACGCATCGCAGGTTTCAGCGGCAACCGCACCGCTGCGCCGCAGGACGGCGGCACCCTCACGGGCTCGGGCCGCATCACCTGGGGCCAAGCTGGCAACGGCATGTCGGGCATCGCCATGGCCATGCAGGCCGAGGCCAAGGCCCTGCAGGTGCTGGTGCGCGCCGACCGCCAGATCAGCGTGTCGGGCGAGCTGAAGGCCCAGCTGCAGCAAGGCCAGATCAGCCTGCGCGGCAAGCTGACCACCGACCGCGCCACCATCATCCTGCCCGACGAAAGCGCGCCCAGCCTGGGCTCGGACGTGGTCGTGCGGTCTGCCGCCAAGGACAAGGAAGACCAGGCCAAGGCCCAGGCTGCCGCCCGCGCCAACCAGGTGGCCGCCCAGGCCGAAACCGCCAAGCCGCCGGACATCGCCATCACCCTGAACCTGGGCCGCGACTTCGCGCTGCATGGCCACGGCATCACCACGCGCCTGACCGGCGAAGTGGACATCCGCAGCAGCGCCGTGGCCGGCGCCCCGCCGCGCGTGACCGGCGAAGTGCGCACCGAAGAGGGCCGCTACCGCGCCTGGGGCCAGATGCTGGACGTGGAGACCGGCCTCATCCGCTTCAACGGCCCGTACAACAACCCGTCGCTCGACATCCTGGCCCTGCGCCCCAACATCAGCGTGCGCGCGGGCGTGCAGGTCACTGGCAGCGCCCAGGCCCCGCGCGTGCGCCTGTATTCGGACCCCGAACTGCCCGACGCCGAAAAGCTGTCGTGGGTGGTCCTGGGCCGCAACGCCGCCGCCGGCGGCGCCGAAGCCGCCGTGCTGCAACAAGCCGCCCTGGCCCTGCTGGGCCGAGGCGGCGGCGGCAACAACACCGCCGCCAACATCGCCAACCGCGTGGGCCTGGACGAAATCGGCTTCAAGGGCCCCGGCTCCGGCGAAGACGCCACGGGCGCTGCACTCACTTTTGGCAAGCGCTTGTCCAAGGATCTGTACGTGACGTACGAACGCAGCCTGTCGGGCACGCTGGGCACGCTGTATATCTTCTACGACCTGTCGCGCCGCCTGACGCTGCGCGGGCAGACGGGGGAGAAGAGCGCGGTGGATCTGATCTATACCGTGAAGTACGACTGAGGCGGGCGTACCAGGCCGCCAGGAACTGCCCCGCGCAGCCCCTACAATGCGCGGCTGTCTCTTCGTAGTTCAATGGATAGAACGAGTGCCTCCTAAGCGCTAGATACAGGTTCGATTCCTGTCGGGGGGACCAATAAGGCCTTGATTTATAAGGACTTTGCAAAAAACCGGGACAAGACCGGGACAAAACAGGCCTTCAAGCGGCCAAAAGTAGGCACCCGTGGCCACCTTCGGGCCACGGTTTCGCTGGCGCGCCTGATGTGTTGTAAAAAGCCGTCATTTTTCGTAATTCGGGAAGCGCCAAAAACCGGCCGCCAGGCCGCGCCAGGCCTAGCGATGCCCAGGGCCGGCGGTGCCGTCAAAACAGGCCCATTTAGACCGGGGGCGAGGCGGGGTCTCGACTGCGCGCCGCGCCCTGGGTGCCCCGTTGGCCGGGGTGGGCGGGCAGGCAGGGGTCGGGATGGCTGCGGAAGGCCCACGGCGGGGCCATGGAGGGGCCATACGGCGCGGGCGCGTGGGTGGGTACGTGCTGAGGCTTGCGGCGCTGTACGGGCGCAAAAAAGGCCACCGCATGGGTGGCCTTTGTGGTTCGGTCTGAGGGTTAGGCGGCGCGGCCCTGTGGTTCGGTGGCCACGCCGGCCAGGCGGGTGGCCGCTATGTCGAAGTAGTGCTGGTCCTGTTCAATGCCGATGAACTGGTAGCCCAGCTCCAGCGCCGCCACACCCGTGGAACCTGAGCCCATGAACGGGTCAAGGATGACACCCCCAGGCGGTACGGCCTGGCACAGCTGCTTCATCAGGTCCACCGGCTTGCCAGTCATGTGGAACTTGGCCCGGTGGTCCACGCGCTCGCGCACCACACCTGGCCACGGGCCGCCATGCTCTGCGATGGCCAGGGGGCCGTTGGAACCCCACACCACATATTCCGCCTGGTGGCGAAAGTAGCCCTTGTGCGGGGCGCGTGATGCTTCGGTTTTGTCCCAGGGAATGAGGCCGCGCCACACCAGCCCACCGGCCTGGAAAGCATCGGTCAACGCGGGCAGCTGGCGCCAGTCGGTGAACACCATCGCGTATCCGCCAGGCCGCAGCGCCTGGCGCACCAGTGACACCCAGCAGCTGACCCAAAAGGCCCAGCTGCGGCCGTCCCGGTTGTCGCCGGAAAAATTGAGGTTGTGCGCCGCCGTGAGGGCGTGCCCGCTGCTGACGTACTTGGCAGCAGTGGATTGCATGCGGTCACCGCGCACCATGCCGCCGCTGCTGTACGGCGGATCGGTCACAAGCGCGTCAACCTGCAGGCCGAGCTGCTGCAGTAGCTGAACGCTGTCGCCCCGGTAGATGGTGGCGTTGCCTATCTTGAGGCACTGGGGTGCCTGGGGTGCCTGGGGTGCCTTCGAGGTTTTGGGAGTCTTCATGGTTTGTCATAGGTGAAGGCGCTCCCAGGCGCTCGCGTGAGGGGCTCAAGGCCCGCAGGTGGTTCATGGTCCCGCAGCGCGGGCACTTGATCGAGATTTGTTCAAACACGGCCTCTGCGAGTTTTCGGCCGCAGTGGCCACAACGTATTTCTTCCATGGTGTCGGCATCGCCTAAGATGCGTCCCGCCTGTGCACAGGTGACGGGGCCGCTTGGCCAATGCCGTGGGCAATCACGGCGGAGGGGTTTGTGTTGGGTGTTCCCGCACCCTTCACATTCGCCCTGTCTTTTTTTGAGTGAAATCCACTCCGAGCGCTTGAGCAACAAGCGCAAGTAGCTATTTATTTCGTAGCGTTGTCCTCCCCGCCTTCGATGACATAGGGGGCAAAGCGCACCAGTTCTTCCCCGAACCATTCGTTTAAGGCTTTGAAACGCGCCTGCAGCGGCTCCAGCTCGTTGCGCGCGAACACTTCGGCCGCAGGCTTGACGGCACCGAAGCCGCCGGTATTGCCTGGAACGATGCCCATCAGCTGGGGCGGCACCCGGTGGGCCGCCAGCACATCGTCACGGCTCACGTTTTTGATGCTGGTGAAGTCGTCCTTTGCGGCCACTTCACTGATGGGCAAAACCTGAATCCCGTCTTTTTTGCCGTTGGGCGAGTACATGAACAGGTTGCGGAAATTCCCCGGCCCCTTCGCGTTGCGCATGGCTTCGCGCAGCGCGTCCACATCGCCCTGAGCCTGGGCCGGGTCTGTCATGTACAGGATGAAGCCGGCGTGGCTCCCGTTGTTGTAATACTTGCGACGAAACAGGGTGGCGGACTCATTCAGCCAGGCCGCCTGCAGCGTGGAGAGGTATTCGGGCAACCCGTACACCTCCTGATTGATGTCCGGTTCAATCAGGTGAAACACGCTCCCCGGCTTGAATTCGTGTTCCTTCCCGAAGCCCTGCACAAAGTAGTACGTGTCCAGCGCCTGACCCCTGCGCATGTACTTGGCCAGGCTGTGGCGCAAGCCCAGGTCACGGCCCAGCATGTTGGGCGTTCGCTCCAGATAGGCATTGCCGAACGTGAGAAAGTCCAGCGCGAATTTGCCGAAGGTGTCACGGTTCAAAAGCCGGTGGGGCACGAAGGTGGACGCCAGCACGTTGCGCTTGAAATACAGCGCGCTCGCGTGGTGCGTGGCGGCCCGAAACGACCGCGCCAAGCCTTCCCAGCTGATGGGCGGCTCGTACCACTTGCCATTCAGCCAGGCCTCGCAGTAGTCCAGAATCTCGCGGCCTTCCAGCACCGGCACCGGGTCACCAAAGGTGAACGCCTGGGCGCTGGCCTGCGAGACATTGGAAAGGGCCGAACCGGTGGCCGCAGCTGGCGCGGGCACGGTGTTGGAAAAGGCCGGCGCAGCTGCGCGGCGTGGTGTGCGCTTGGGCATCAGGAGAACTCCAGAACAGAGGTGGTGGCTTCGCTCGCGCCTTCCAGCGGCTCGAAGTCCATGGCGTGCATGCAGGCCCACGCCAAGTCGGCGTGGCCCGTTTCGTTGTTGCGGCCGGCGTCATATGTGGCCTGGCGACCGCTGGTGGTAAGCACCTTTTTGATGGCCATGAAGGCCTGGGCAAGATCAACCGCGCCCGCGTCAAACTCCAGCCGGCCTTTGCTGATGACGCTTTTTGCTTTCAGCACCAGCCGGGTTTTCACATCCACGCTGTACTGATACGGCCGCGCGGCCGGGAAAAACTGCTTGACCAGCTGAAACACACCCTGGCCGATGCCCGTGGTGTCGATGCCGATGTGCTGCACGTTGAAGCGCTCTGTCACCTTTTTGATGACATCGGCCTGGGCCTCGAAGTCCAGACCACGGAACTGGTGGCGCTCCAAAACGCGGAACTTCCCGCCAGGCTCTGCCGGCGGGGCCAGCACAACCAAGCCGGCGCTGTCGCCGGTGTGGCTGGGGTCATAGCCGACCCACACCGGGCGCCAGCCGAACGGGCGCATGCCGAGCGGCTTCACATCGGCCCAGGCCTCCCAGCTGTCCACCATGCAGCGCTGCAGCTCTGCCAGCGGAAACACGCTGTAGCTGTCATCGAGAAACCCGCACATCAGCAGGTTCTCGAATTCCTCCGCGCTGTACTCCAGCCGCAGCTCGTCAATGTCGAACAGGTTGCAGCCGCCGCGCATGGCGTCCACGATGGTGACGATTTGCCGCCAAATCTTGTCTTCACCGGTGAAGCCGCCGGCCAGCCTGTCGTGCGACAGGTCCAGCGTGATGCGCTCGTCCTTCGGCCGCTTCTTGTTAAAGCGGTCACCAGACCACAGCGCGAAGGCCTCGTGCTGGATGCTGGACGGCGTAGAAAAGTAGGTTTTGCGCCAGTGCTTGTGCATGGCCATGCCGCTGGCCACCTTGTTCAGCTCTGTAAATTTCCGCGTCCAGAAGCACTCGTCGAAATAGAAATTGCCGTGGTAGCCCTGGGCCGTCAGTGCATTGGTGCCCAGGAAATACAGCGTGGCGCCGTTGCTCAAAACGATAGGATCGCCCGACAGTTCCAAGTCGCAGGCCTCCTTTGCGAAGGCCACGATGTACTGTTTGAAAATGTGCGCCTGTGCCTTCGACGCACTGAGAAAAATCTGATTGCGGCCCGTGGCGATGGCATCGGCCAGGGCTTCGCGGGCAAAGTACCAAGTGGCCCCAATCTGCCGCGACTTGAGAATGAAGCGCGTGCGCAGCTCGCTATTGCGAAACCACACCTTCTGATAGTCAAAAAGCGAATCGCGGAACACATCGAGCAGCTTGTCGTGCTGTTCTTCCGTGAAGTGGTTTCGCTCCGGGCGGCGCTTGGGCTTGTCGTTGCGGGCCTTGATGGCCGGGTTCAGGTCCGACTCCTTGCCCGTTTCCCCGTACTTGTGCACGCGCGCAATTTGCGCAATCTGGCGGCCGAGCAGGTCAATCTCTTTGAAGTCGCCGCCGGTTTTGTTGTCCTTCATTACCAGCTGGACCATGCGGGTTTCGAGAGCGGCCTCGACCCGCTGGGCCGGTTGAAACTTGTCCCAGTCTTCGGCATCCTTCCAGCCCTGCACCGTGCTGCGCGGCTCCCCGATGTATTCGGCAATGCTCGAAATGCGCCAGCCTTGCCAGTACAGATGCCGCGCCGCGCGGCGCTTGTCAGCGGCCAGGCCATCGGCGGGAACGGTGGAAAAAGGAAGCGCGGGCGCGAGCGTTGGGGAAGACATGGAGCGAGTTTCAGCCGCCAGTCTGTGAAGCACTACACGCTTTGAGGCCCTTTCAAATGTGCCTTTTCCGTACACAGGCGGCATTGATTGCTGGGCACGCGCGACGGCGGGACGATGGCGGCTACTTCGACCACCACCGTTCAAGGAACCGCAACCCATGGCAACCAAATCCCGTTTTTTCCGTGTCGCTACCGAAGGCGCAACCACTGATGGCCGCGCCATCGAGAAGAAGTGGATTCAGCAATGCGCCAAGAACTTCGACCCCACGAAGTACGGCGCCCGCGTCTGGCTGGAACACTACCGGGGCATCGCACCCGATGGCCTGTTCAAAGCCTACGGCGATGTGAAGGCCCTAGAAGCCCGCGAGGTGGAAGGCGGCAAGCTGGCCCTGTTCGCGCAGATCGAACCGCTGCCCGAGCTGGTGGCCATGACCAAGGCCAAGCAGAAGATTTACACCTCTATCGAGGTGAACCCCAGCTTTGCCGACACGGGCGAGGCGTACATGACCGGCCTGGCCGTGACCGACAGCCCCGCAAGCCTGGGCACCGAGGTGCTGAACTTCGCCGCGCAGAACCCCCAGGCCAGCCCGTTTGCCGGCCGCAAGGAAAACGCCGCCATCCTGTTCAGCGAAGCGGTGGAAGCCGACCTGCACTTCGAGGACAGCGACGACACCGACAACAGCGCCGGCAAGTTCTCCGAAACGCTGAAAAACCTGCTGGGCAAGTTCAAGAAGAAGGGCCAGACCGACGACGCGCGCTTTGAAGAAGTGCTGGCCGGCTTCGAGCAATTCGCGCAGCTGGCGGAAAGCCAGAGCGCAGCCCACGACGCACTGGCAAAGGACCACGCCAAGCTGGCCAAAGACTTTGCAGCGCTGCAGACCAAGCACGACGAGCTGGCCAAGGCCCTGGAGAACACGCCCAGCGGCAACCACACCCAGCGCCCCCCAGCTGTCGGCGGCAATGGCACCGCACTGACCGAGTTCTAAGCCGCAACGCCGACGACGCAAGACCGAAACCGCAACCCATCCAACTATCAGGAACAAACAAATGCGCAACGAAACCCGCCTGGTTTACAACGCCCTTCTTTCTCAAATCGGCCGCCTGAACGGCGTGGCCGAAGTGGCCAAGCAATTCAACGTGGCCCCATCGGTTCAGCAGCGGCTTGAATCGAAGATGCAAGAGTCCAGCGACTTCCTGGGCAAGATCAACATGACGCCCGTGGTGGAAGCCCAAGGCGCGAAACTGGGCCTGGGCGTATCCGGCCCCGTGGCCAGCCGCACCAACACCGACAACGCCGACCGCCAAACGCGCGACGTGTCCACGCTGGACAGCAATGGCTACCAGTGCGTGCAAACCAACTTCGACACGCACCTTAAGTATCAAAAGCTGGACGCCTGGGCCAAGTTCCCCGACTTCCAGACCCGCGTGGCCATGGCCATCCTGCGCCGCCAGGCCCTCGACCGCATCATGATCGGCTTCAACGGCACCAGCATTGCAGCCACCACGGACTTGGCAGCCAACCCGCTGCTGCAGGACGTGAACAAGGGCTGGCTGCAGCACCTGCGTGAAGACGCCCCCGAGAACGTATTGGACGAGGGCGCCACCGCTGGCGTGGTCAAGATCGGCGCCGGTGCCGGCACCGATTACAAGAACCTGGACGCGGCCGTATACGACGCCATCGGCCTGCTGGCCCCCTGGTATCAACACGACCCTGATTTGGTGGTCATCCTGGGCCGCGAGCTGCTGGCCGACAAGTATTTCCCCATGGTCAACGTGAACCAAGCGCCCAGCGAAACGCTGGCGGCCGATATCGTCATCAGCCAGAAGCGCGTGGGCGGCCTGCCAGCGGCCACGGTGCCGTACTTCCCGGCCAACGCCATGCTGGTGACGACTTTCGACAACCTGTCGCTGTACTGGCAGGAAGGCGCCCGCCGCCGCCGCGTGGAAGAAAACCCCAAGCGCGACCGCGTGGAGAACTACGAAAGCTCGAACGACGCCTACGTGGTGGAAGACAACGACCGCGCCGCGCTGGTGGAAAACATCGAGCTGGTGGCCTGAGCCTGGAGCCCATCACCATGACCACACCGGCAAAGCGCCACAAGCTGCGCGTGCTGGCCGAGCTGGCGGCGAAGGCCGCCGGCCCCGGCGACGAAGTGCGGGGCAGCGCCTACGAGCTGATGCTCGCGCAGCTGGCCGAGCACAAGCGCACCCTGAAAACCATCCAGAGCACCGAACGCAAGATCGAAGCCAAGCGCAAGATGCTGCCCGACTTCGAGGACTACGTGACCGGCGCGCTGGAAGGTGGCCAGGGTGGCCACGACATGGTGCTGACCACCGTGCTGGTGTGGCACCTCGACACGGGCAACTGGGCGCGCGGACTGGAGATTGCCGCCTATGCGCTCGCCCATGGCCTGGTGCTGCCCGACCAGTACAACCGCACCCTGCCCACGCTGCTGATTGACGAAACCGCCACCGCAGCAGCCAAGGGCCAGCTGGTGGGCGACGAGGCGCTGCGCGTGCTGGCCGAAGTGGACCAGCTCACCGCCGCGCACGACGCACCAGACCAAGCCCGCGCCAAGCTCTACAAGGCCATCGGCTACGCCCTGATCGGCAAGACGCCGACCAGCGAGCCCGACTTCACCACGCTGGACGAAACCAAAGCCCGCCTGGCCATGGAGAAGCTGCAGCGCGCCCACGAACTGTTCGCGCAGGTGGGCGTGAAAAAAGACATGGAACGCCTGGAGCGCCGGCTGAAGGCAGCCGACACCGGCACCGACTGAGCGGACCCCGCACCCTGGCGGCTCCGGGTGCCGCGACCAAGGGCGCAAGCCCATCGGCCAACGCACCCGGACCACCGCCAACTTGACACCAGCCCGAAGGCCCCACCGTGACATTCGTAGCCACCGCAAACCCGCCCATTGCCGCCGACGATGCCCAGGTCGATAACGACCCGTGGTTTCCGGCCGTGCCCGCTGCGCGGGTGCGGGAGGTGTGCCGCCTGGATGGCACGGTGACGGCTGCACGCCTGGGCGAAGCCATTAGCAACGCCATGGACAGCGTGAACCGCGAGCTGCAGGCCTACAAGGCCGAGCAGGTGCTGGCCGGCGCTGCCAACTTGGCAGCAGCTGGCGACGGCCGCCAGCCTGGCCGCTACCTGCGCGCCATCTACGCCCACATTCAGGCCGAGCTGGCCGAGGTGTACCGCGACATCGACACCACCCCGCACAACGACAGCAAGGCCGAGCGCATGCGCGAGCGGTACGAAGTGAAGGTGGACGAACACCGGCGCAACCTGCGGTGGGCTGTTGCCGACCTGCTGGGCCGCCCGCGCACCACCGTGGAGCTGATTTGATGCAGGCCACGGCCCAAGACCTCGAAACCCTGGACGAGCTGTGCATGCGCATCACGGGGCGCACCGCCGGCGTGGTGGAGGCCACGCTGACAGCAAACCCAGGCATTGCAGACCGCACGCACCTGGCCGCCGGCACGGTGGTGCAGATCGTTGAACCCGCAACCCCAAAAACACGCAACACCATCAATCTGTGGGACTGAAAATGGACCGTGAAAGCATCGTCAAAGCCATGGGCGTGGAAGCCGCCAAGGCATCCCCGCCCGTTGCCGTGGTGGCCCATCAGGCCGCCAATGGGTGGACCCTTAGCCACACCCTCACGGCCCTGACCATCCTGTATGTGGCCGCGCAGCTGGGCTACCTGCTGTGGAAGTGGCGCAATGAACGAAACGAACGCAACGCCAAGCGCGCGGCCGAGGGGCAGCAATGAGCAGCACCACGCGCCAGAACATGGCCCGCGCGCTGGTGGCCACCCTCACCCTGTCGGCCGCAGGCTTTGCCAGCTGGCAGGCATCCGAGGGCGACGGCCCCACCAAAGTGCAGCCCGATGGGGTGGTGGTGCACCTGCCCTACGTGCCCACCCAGGGGGACGTGCCCACCATCGGCCACGGTTCCACCCGCTACGAAGACGGCACGCCGGTGCGCATGACGGACCCACCCATCACGCGCCAGCGCGCCGAACAGCTCGCCCGCAACCTGCACACCGAGGAAGAAGCGCGGTTTAAAGCCAGCCTGCCCGGTGTGTACCTGTACCCCGGCGAGTTCGACCTGTACAACGACTTTGTGGGGCAGTACGGCAGCGGCAACTGGCGCAAGCCGCAGTCGCCGCGCACCTGGCTGCTGCGGGGCGACTACGTGGGCGCCTGCAATGCGCTGCTGACCTGGCGCTTTCAGGACGGCCGCGACTGCAAGCTGCCGCAGAACTGGGGGCCAAAGGGCTGCAAGGGCGTGTGGACCCGGCAACAAAAGAGGCATGCGGACTGCATGGCGATGCAATGAAGCGCGCCCTAAAGGCCCTGGCCATCGTGGCCCTGGTGCTGGTGGTGCTGGCGGTGGCCACCATCGCCGCCGCCTACTTCACCTTTTGCGGTGGCCACCCGCACGGGATTTGCTGACATGCTGACCACCCTGCGCGCCAATGCCTGGAAGTACGCCGCCATCGCCGCCACGCTGGGCCTGGGCTTTGCCCTGCTGATGCAGACCCTGCGACTGGCCGAAGCCCAGCTGGAAACCGCCCACACCGTGGCCACGCTGCAGACCGAGCGCACGGCCGCCGCGCGGGCTGCGCTCACCACATCGGAACGCTACCGCACCCTGGAAGGAACCCACCGTGACCAAATCGCCAAAATCGACACCGATGCACAAGCCGCCCTTGCTGCTGTTGCTGCTGGCCGCGCTCGCGCTGATGTGGCTCGCAACCGGCTGCAGCGCGAGCTTGCCGACTACATCACCCAGCACCGTGAAGCCGCCCAGGCTCGCGCCGCTGCCGGCCAGTGCACGCCAGACCCCGCCCCCCTCGATTTGCTTGCCGACCTGCACCGACGCGCTGACCAGCGAGCGGGAGAACTCGCGGCAGCTGCTGACGAAGCCCGAACCCGTGGCGCCGCCTGCGAGCGCGCCTACGACGAAGCCAGCACCATGATGGAGGCCGCCGGCCATGGACAAGCCCAGTAAGCTGCGCGACACCCTCACCAACGCACTACCGGACCTGAAAGCCAACCCGGAAAAACTCGCCATCTTTGTGGTGGGCGGCCGGGTGGTGCACAGCGGAACCGATGCGCTGTCCTGGGAATACCGCTATTCCCTGCGCGTGCTGCTGACTGACTTTGCAGGCCACGCCGACGCGGTGATGGCGCCGCTGGTGATGTGGATGAAGACGCACCAGCCCGAGGTGTTCGACAACCCCGACACCCGAGAAAAGGCCATCAGGTTCGAGGCCGAATTCCTGAACAACGGCGCCGTGGACCTGCAGATAGATTTGCAGCTCACCGAGGCGGTGCTGTCACGCGCCAGGCCGAACAGCCCACCCGGTGCGCTGAACCTGATCCACAAGGAAGAACAACCCCGGCCGCTGACCATCCTGCAGGCCGAGCGCTGGGAAGTGTGGCTGCGGGACGAGCAGCTGGCCCGGTGGGACTACGCGCCCCGCTGACCCATGGCCGAAGACCTGGCACAGCTCGAAACCTGGATGGAGCCGCTGATTGCGGCCCTGTCGGATGCCGAGCGCCGCAAACTAGCCCTGGATGTGGCGCGCGACCTGCGCCGCGAGAACGTGGCCACCATGCGCGCCCAGCAGAGCCCGGACGGCGAAGCATGGGCACCCCGCAAGCGCGGGTTGCGCGACCAGAAGGGCCAGATTCGCAAGGGCCGCCGCGCCCAGGACATGTTCACCAAGCTACGCGGCGCCCGCTACCTCAAGGCCAAAGCCCAGGGGCGCGAAGCCACCGTGGAATTCATGGGCCGAGCGGCGCGCATCGCGGCCGTGCACCACTTCGGCTTGCGCGATTCCGTGCAGCCAGGTGGGCCGGACTACGACTACCCGGCACGCCCCATGCTGGGCATCACCGACGCATTCAAAGACCGGCTGCGCGACAAGCTGGTGGACCTGCTGGCCAAGGGCTGACCCTTCCGAATGTGTGCCCCCCGCACACAAGGCAATGCGCGTGCTTTCTCACGCACGCGCGGGCACCATCGTTTGCATGGACCGCCCCATCGACCAGACCGAATCGCCCCTCGAAATTTTCCGCAGGCTGGAGAACATCGTGCGCGCCGGAACCATCGCCGCCGTGCGCCTGGGCCGGCCCGCGCGCTGCCGCGTTCGCTCCGGTGAAATCACCACCAACTGGATTCCCTGGCACGCAGGCCGCGCCGGTGGCAACGGTGGGCGCCAGTGGTGGCCGCCGGTGGTGGGCGAGCAGTGCCTGCTTGTCTCCCCTGGAGGCGACCTGCTGAACGCGGTGGCCATACCCGGTGTTTACAGCGATGCGAACGCCCAGGGCAGCGAAAGCGCCACGGCATGCCGCACCGACTGGAGCGCCACCGACTTCATGGAACACGACAGCGCCACGGGCCGCCTGGTCATCAACTGCCGCGAGGGCATCGAGCTGCGCGTGCAGGGCGCCACGCTGGTCATTACCCCCGATGCCATCACGCTGCAAGCGGACGGCGGCGCCGCATCGCTCACCGGCCGAGGCTGGGTGGCAACGCCTGACGTTGTGTCGGGCTCCATCAGCCTGGTGAACCACGTCCACGGTGGCGTGGAGCGTGGCGTGGCCAGAACGGACCGCCCACAATGAACCGCACCACCGGCGCCGCCATTTCCGGGCTGGAACACCTGCGCCAGAGCGTGGGGGACATTCTGTCCACGCCCATCGGCTCGCGCGTGATGCGCCGCGAGTACGGCTCCCTGGTGCCCGAGCTGATCGACCACCCAGACAACAACGCCAGCCAGGTGCGGCTGTTCTCTGCGGTGGCCAGCGCCCTGTTGCGCTGGGAACCCCGCTTTCGGCTAACCCGCGTGGGCGTGCAGCGTGATGCCGAGCGCCCAGGCTATGCCCTGATCGAGCTGCACGGCTCCTACCACGAAGGCCGACGCCCTGCCCCGCTTTCCCTGCAGGTGTCGGTCACAGCGAGGAACGCATGAACGCGCCCGACCTCACCCAACTACCGCCCCCCGAAGTAGTCGAAACCCTCGACTTTGAAACCATCCTGCAGGTGCACCGCGCCGACCTGCTGGCGCGCTACCCCGAAGCCGCCGCAGTAATCGACCTCGAAAGCGAGCCGCTGAACAAGCTGCTGCAGTCCCACGCCTACCGCGAGCTGCTGTACCGCCAGCGCGTGAACGAAGCCGCACGCGCGCACCTGCTGGCGTTCGCCACCGGCGCGGACCTCGACCACAAGGCCGCCTTCTACGGCCTGACCCGCCTGGCCGGCGAGAGCGACGAGCGCTTGCGCGCCCGCGTGCAGCTGCGCATCAAGTCACTGGCCGGCAACGGCACCCGCGAAGCCTACGAACTCACGGCCATGACGGCCAGCCAGAACGTGCGCGACGCCCGCGCCACCCAGCCATTCCCCGGCCGCGTGCACCTGCTGCTGTGGTGCCACGATGCCGCCCAGTCCGAGGCCACGCTGGCCACGGTGCTGGCCGCCATCAATGCCGATGACGGCCGCCCCCTGGGCGTGCCCGTGACGGTGGCACTGGCGCGCGCCCGCGCCATCAACATCACCGCCGCCATCGAGCGCGAGGCCGGCGCGCCGGCCGACCTGGCGCAGCGCCTGGTGGTCACGCTCGCGGACGCCCTGGCCGCCTACGCCCGCCTGGGCCGTGATGTGCCCCGTTCGTGGATAACCGCACGCCTGCACACTGCCCAGGTGGCGGCCGTGCGGTTCCCCGACCCCGCAGCGCCTGCAGAGTCCACGCCCCTGGATGACGACGAATACCCCACCCTGGGCGTGGTGCACATCGAGGACGTGACGAAGTGACAGCGCCGCGCCGCCACCTGCTGCCACCTAACGCCACGACCTTGGAAAAGGCGGTGGACCAGACCGCGCCCAACTGGGACGCGACGGCCCAGGCCTTCCCGCTGCCACGCCAGGGCACGCCCGAGGCGGTGAAACCCTGGCTGGCCGCCGAGCTGCAGCTGGCACCATTCGCCCGCTACTTCGCCACCACGGACGAGCTGCTGGCCGCCGGCGGTGCCTGGCTGCTGGTGCGTGGCACCGCTGCGGCCGTGCTGATGGCGCTGTCGTGGGTGGGCTTTGCCGGTGCCACCGTGGACCAGAGCGGCCCCTATCTGCACCTGAACCTGGGGCGCCCCGCCACGGCCGCAGAGATTGACCGGATTGCGCACGTTGTGCGCGAGTCGGTGCCAGCCCACGTGCGCTTCTGGCGCGTGTACTGGGGGCATGACCGCCGCCCCCTGCGCCTGGATGCCGGCCAGCCGCTGGACACCGCGCAGTTGGACGCATCTTCGGGCGTGTGGATTGACGTTTCCACCGGCGAGCCGGTGAAGGCCAGCTTTGGCATCAAGCACACCGGCACCACCACCCGCACGGCCGGCCAGCCGCTGCCCACCGCCACGGCCGCCTACGTGGCCAAGCTCACGCGCAACGACAAACTGGTGCTGGACTGCTGGCGCCTGGATTCACGCCTGCTGGCCAATGAGTTCGGCGGCCTGGGCGAGCTGATGCGGGGCGAGGCCCCGGCCTACGTGCGCGTTCAGGGTGAAGGCGGTGTGCCAGGCATCACCACGCTGGACGCAACCCCATGGAGCGCGCCGCCTGTCGAGCTGGCCGGCACCGCCGACGCCCTGGGCGAATTACCGCCAGCCCTGCCGCAGCCGCAGGGATGGACCGGCACCTGGGGCGGCCAGCGCTGGCGCCCCGTATTCATCGAATCGAAATCAACGGAGAGCAACTGATGGCAACCCTGCAAGACGATGGGCGCATTGCCCTGGCCATGGCCATGGCCGCACAGCCCGTGCATTTGGCCTGGGGCCGTGGCCTGCCCGCCTGGGACGCTGTGGCAGAGCCCGAGCCCAGCAACGCCACCGCCCTGGTGGATGAAGTGGGCCGACGCCTGGCCACGTTCGTGGGCTACGTGGAACCCGACCCGGCCGGCGAAGTGGAGCTGCCCAGCGGCAGCAAATACAAGGTGGTGGCCGGCCCCACCCGCTGGCTGTATGTGCGCGTGGTCTTCAACTTCGAGGACGCGGACGGCGAAACCATCCGCGAGCTGGGAATTACCTTCGGCGCGGCCCCCGTGGGTGGCCTGCCTGCGGGCCAGCGCTACTTCGCGCCCGCACAGATCGCCCAGCCTGGCCGCCTCTACACCCTGGAGCGCGTGCCCGCATTCACCCGCAACGGTGCTGTGCGTCAAACCTTTGAATACGTCCTGCCCTTCTGACCATGAGCGCAAACCCAAACGCCATTTATGACCGGCACGACCCGGACAAAAACTACGACCGCCACCTGTTCCGCGCTGACCGTGTGCTGCAAAGCGCCGAGCTGAACGAAGTGCAAACCGCGATGCACGCGCGCATCGCAGGTATTGCCGGCATGCTGATGAAAGAGGGCTCCATCATCAGCGGCGCCGGCATCATCGTGAACCACGCCACCGGGTCCACCACCTGCGAAAACGGCGCCATCTACGTGGCCGGAGCGGTGCGCGGTGTGCCACCGGCCGCCCTGGTCATCGCCACCGTGGGCGTGGTGTTCGTGGGCGTGTACCTGACACGCGAAATCGTCACCGAGCTGGAAGACCCGGAACTGTTGAACCCCGCCCAGGGGACGGACGGCTACCGAGAGCCAGGCGCCGCCCGCGAGCGCGTACAGCTCACGTGGGGCGTGCAGGGCAGTGGCCAGGCTGGCGAGTTCTTCCCGGTGTGGACGGTGGAGGATGGCTGGGTGCGCCCGAAAGAAGCGCCGCCCAATATCGACGCGGTAACGCAGGCCATCAAAAACTATGACGTGGCAAGCACCGGCGGTTCCTACATCGTGCGCGGCATGGAGCTGCGCAAGGCGGCCGACCTTCCCACCGGCGAACAGGTATACAACCTGGCCGAAGGCGCGGCCCGCATCAATGGCGCCGGCCTGGAGCTGCCCAGCGGCCGGCGCGTGGTGTTCAATGCCCAGCCCGACCTGCAGTGGATCGACAGCGAGCCGCACCTGTCCACCGCGGACGGCGCGCAGCGCATCGAGTTCGACCGCTGGCCCATGGTGGGCGTGCCGCAAGTGCGCATCATGAAGCGCCGCACCGTGGACGTGGTGCACGGCGGCTATGTGGGCGCGGCCGACCCGCTGCCCGACAACAGCGTGCAGCAGATCGAGCTGATTACGCAGGGCGGCACCACCTTCGACCAGCCCGCCAACTACAAGCTGACCGCCGGCCAGGTGGACTGGTCCCCCAGCGGGCCAGAGCCCGCACCGGGCAGCACCTATCAGGTGACGTACCTCTACATCGCCCAGGTGGCGGCCACCGATGTGGACACGCGCGGCCTGACCGTCACGGGCGCCGTGGCGGGGACCACCGTTTTGCTGTCGTACAACTTCGCGCTGCGCCGTATCGACCGGCTCACGCTGTCGGCTGATGGCGATATTGCGTGGGTGCGCGGTGTGCCTTCGCCCTGGCTCCCGCTGGCGCCCCAGGTGCCCGAGAACGTGCTGACCATCGCATCGGTGTATCAGACCTGGGACGAGCAACGCCGCGTGACCCTCGACGGCGTGCGCATGGTCCCCATGGAGAAGCTGAACGAACAGGACGAGTCCATTGCACGCATGTGGCAAGACCTGGCCGAGCTGCGCCTGGCTGTTGACATTAGCGGCCGCCATTCCGGCGTGAAAAAAGGCCTGTTCGCTGACCCGATGCTGTCCAACGCCATGCGCGACGCGGGCCAGCCGCAGACCGCGCTGATTGCCAACGGCGCGCTGTGCCTGCCCATCACCTTCACCGTGCACCAGATCGGACAGGCCATCAAGACACGGCAGAGCCCGGCCTACACCCACCGCGTGGCGCTCGCGCAGAACGCCCGCACGGGCAGCATGCTGGTGAACCCTTACAACGCCTTCGACCCCCTGCCCCGCCCGGTGACGCTGACGCCAGCGGTGGACCGCTGGACCGAAGTGCACGACACCCTGGGCGTTCCCACCAGCGTGGCCTCGTCGTTTCGCTTCGGCAACGGCGAGAAGGTGGTGCGCAAGGAAACCACCACCGTGCTGGAGTACCTGCGCCAGATCGACGTGCGCTTCGACCTCGACTTCGGCCCCGGTGAAAACCTGCAGTCGGTCACGTTTGACGGCATCGCGGTGGACGCCGACCCACTGCCAGGCGGCACCCTCACCGCCGACGCGGCCGGCCGCCTAAGTGGAACCTTCCCCATCCCTGCGAACGTGCCGGCCGGCACCAAGTCGGTGGTGTTCCGTGGCACGGGTGGCAGCACCGCAAACACCCTGTTCACTGGCCAGGGCGAGCGCGTGGACCGCGAGCTGTCGCAAATCATCTATTTCCAGCCGGTGTTCGTGGACCCACTGGCGCAGACGTTCGTGCTGGACAAGCCCGAGCATTGCACCGGCGTGGACCTGTGGTTCACGGCCAAGGGCACCACCGGCGCGCTGGTCCAGCTGCGCGAAGCCGAGGCGGGCTACCCATCGCCCCGCGTGCTGGCCGAGGCCTGGCTGCTGCCCGCTGCCATCAAGACGGACGGCACGCCAACGCGGGCCGAATGGAGCCCGGTTGTGCTGCAGGCCGGCCGCGAGTACGCCCTGGTGGCCCTGAGCGACGACAACGCCACGGCGCTGGCCCTGGCCAAGCTGGGCGGCTGGGATGCCAACGCCCTGCGCTGGGTCACATCGCAGCCCTACCAAGTGGGCGTGATGCTGTCCAGCTCCAACGCCAGCACCTGGACCGCGCACCAAGACCAAGACCTGACGTTTTCGCTACTGGCCGCGAGCTACACCGAAACCGAACGGGTGCTGGACCTGGGCACCGTCAACGTGGTGGACGCCACCGACCTGTGCGTGCAGGCCTATGCGCACCAGCCCAGCACGGCCGCCGCGTGCGTGATGGAGATTGCCGCGACCGGCATTGCCCACACCGTGCTGGCTGCACCTGGCCAGGTGGTGGAGTTGCCGAGCCGGTACACCGGCCCCGTGCAGGTGAAAGCCCGCCTGCGTGGCGACGCCAACTTTGCCGCCGTGCTTGAGCCCGGTATCCAGCTGGTGGTGGGTTCGCTGCAGAACGCGGGCGACTACATCAGCCCGATGCTGGGCGCCGGTGGCGCGGTGGATGTGCGCGTGACGCTCGAAGCCTATCTGCCGGCCGGCACATCCCTGCAGCTGCACGCGCTGGCTGATGCGCCTGGCGCGGTGTGGACGGAGGTTCCCTACCTGTCGTCCAGCCCGATGACAGCGGGCGTGATGGAGCTTACCTACCGCCTGGAAGACTTCGCGGCCGAACGCCTACGCCTGCGCATCACGCTGCACGGCAGCTTCAACGCGCGGCCATGGGCCACGAACCTGCGCACGGCGGTGCTGTGATGACGAACGACCGCACCCCGGCGCTGAATCTGGCGCTGCCCCACCCGCAGAACCTGTTGCAAGACGATGTGCTGCGCCTGCGCGATGCGCTGGGCGCCGTGGATAGCGCCTGCGACACCCTGGCCGCGCTGATGGAAACCCGCGTGACGGACGGCGAGCTGGCCACGGCCGTTGCTGGCCTGCAAGGCAGCATCACCAACCTGGGCACCACCGTGGCCTTTCTCACCAATACCAAGGTGGGCGTGGTCAACGGGCAGAGCGGGCCGGCCGTCACGCTCAAGCCTTCCCACCTGGGCCTAGGGCCTGCCAACGGCCCCAGCCTGCAGACCATCACGCGCGACGGCCTGGGCCGTATCGCCACCCTGTCCACCACCGTGGGCGGCCAGGTGGCGCTGCAGACCCTGACCTATGACGCCGAAGGGCGCCTGGCCACGGTGGTGACGGTCTATGACGGCCGCACCCGAACCGAAACCCTGAACTACACGGGCGGCGCGCTGTCGGGCCTGACCGCCGTAGAGGAAATCACCCCATGACCATGGACATTGCAAACCTGTCGGAAACCATGCGCCAGGGCGAGGCGACACGCGCCGCCCTGGGCGTGCAGCTGCGCACCCGGCCACTGTGGAGCGGCGCGGGCCGGTTCACGGGCGCCCCTGTGCGCTTCATCAACCCGTACCGCATGCGCCCGGTGAACTCGCCCGAATACCTGTTCGAGAACATCGTGCACAACGGAGCGGTGTATATGGCGGACGGCCAGACCAGCACAGGGAACGCAACGGTTTACACCGGCACCGACCTGAAAGCCTGGGTGGCGAGAAACGCCGGTGCATCCGAAGCGCTGGTGGCGGGCAAGATGCTGGCCGCCGGTTCCCTGCTGTTCACCGTGACGAGCTACGCGGGAAACAGCTTCATGAAAACCTCAGTCGATAACGGGGTGACATGGGTGTATCAGGGGGGCGGTGCAAACGGCATGTCCTTCAGCAGTGCGGGCGGCTACATCTACGGCCTGAGCGGGACTGGAACCACGGCGTTTCAAACCATGTCAGCGGCTGCGCCAGCGCCAGCAAACCGCAACTTTGCGACCGCACGGGGATGGAATAAGGTTCTTCACAACGGCGCGCGCTGGCTGGCCCTGGGCGACCTCTACACGGCAGCCGAGTGGAGCGCCAATGGCCTGGACGGCTGGGCCAGCGCTGCGGGCTACGCTGCGGCCATGGATGCCATGCCAAGCGGCACGCGCTCTGCGTTCACGGTGGGCGGCCGGTTCGTCGTGGTCTCCGTGGCAGCTGGCGCAATCTCTACCGCGTACTCCGACAACGCCACGGCCTGGAGCGTGGGCGCCCTGGGCGAAATGGAACCCACCGGCCTGCGCGTCAACGTGCTGGGCTCTACCGCTGCAGAAATGGGCGGGGTGCTTTACATCCCGGTGAAGCTCACCGACGGAACCAACTTCTGGAACGCACTGCTGGCGACCGCTGACGGCATCAAGTTCAAGTGGTTGCCGCCCTTCTGGCGCGGCGCCGAGGCGCTGCCATCCATCAGCGCGAAAGCTGGCGGGACTGGGCTGATCTTCAACGCCGCCAGCACGGGCGTGACTGCAGCCCATCGCTTTGAAACCAACCCCGACGCACAGGAGGTGTACCTTGCCGTTTAAGTACGACTTGCACGGGTGGTTCGTGGGCGGCGTGCCTGACGCCGAGCTGCGCACCGTGCCCATGGCCCCGCCATCGCAGACCACTACCACCACCGAGGGCCAGCCGCGCGCAAACTGGAACGGCCTGGCCTGGGTGATGGTGCCCTACGTCGCCGCCGCGCCGCTGCCCGAGCCCGAGCCGCCCCATGTGCCCCGCGATGTGTCGCGCAAGGCCTTCCTGTCGCGCTTCACCGACCCCGAGGCGGTGCAGATCGACCTGGCGTCCATCGGCGCCACGGTGGAAGCCGCGCAGGTGCGGCGCTACCTGTCCAAGGTCAACGCCGCCCAGCACATCGACCTGAACGACCCGGAAACCCGCGACGGCGTGCGCGCCCTGGAAGCGGTGGGCCTGATCGCGCCAGGACGCGCGCTGGAAATTCTCGACTCCCCCATCCAACCCAAGGAACTGCCGTGAACCTGCTTTCGTGCCTGGCCATCGTGGCCGCTGTCGTCGTCATCTGGTGCACCGTGCCCGCGCTGTGGGTGCTGTGCCTGCCTGACGTGCCCATGGCGCACCGCCGCGCCGCTGCCCTGTGCTTCGGCCGTGCATCCCTGCGCGGCCTGGCCATGCTGCCCGCCGACTTGCTGGCGCCGCTGGTGGTGCCGTTCGCGCTGCTGCAGACCCGATGGGAGGATGACGCGCTGCCGCGCTGGGCCAGGTGGTGGGGCAATGACGTGGGCATCAACGGCGACAAGTTCACGTGGGTGATGGACCCGGCCACCGGCCAGGGCGTGCCCCTGCCCATACCGCTGACCGACACGCCCGAGGCGCGCGCCCTGTGCTACTGGGCGCCAGGCCACCACCCGCGCAGCCGGTGGGCGCGCTGGGTGTGGCTGGGCCTGCGCAATCGTGCGTCAGCGCTGGCGGTGCAGCTGGGCCACCCGGCCGACTACGCCAAGCCCGTGGACGTGTGGGGCGACCCGGCCACCAGCCGCAGCCGCGCGGGCTGGGTGCTGCGCCACCACAATGGCGCGTACCAGTTCCACGCCACGCGGCGCCTGGGGGCGTTGTGCCTTCGCACCAATTACGGGTACAAGGTGGACTTCACCACCTGGCAGCGGCCCGCCATGCCGGTGGTGTGCATCGCCATCAGTGCGCTGTCGTGGAAAGAACCCCAGGCAGCGACCGCAAACTAGGCCAGCTCACCCAACACACACAGCCCGCCCGGCTTCGCGCCAGGCGGGCTTTTTCATGTGCTTTCGGTCCACACAGGGCACAGCGGTGGCTTTGAAAGTGCGGGCGCGGGACCATCGGTAGGTCCATCCCAAACCCTTTCAACTGGAGAACACCATGGCCACAGCTGCCAACTACCACCACGGCATCCGAGTGCTGGAAATCAACGAAGGCCAGCGCCCGCTGCGCATCGTTTCCACATCGGTCATCGGCCTGATTGCCACGGCCAGCGACGCGGACGCCGCCGCATTCCCACTCAACACCGCCGTGCTGGTGACGAAGATCGACGCCGCCATGGCGAAGGCCGGCAACCTGGGCACGCTGTCGGGTGCTCTGGCCGCCATCAAGGAGCAGGCCAGCCCCGTGCTGGTGGTGGTGCGCGTGGCCGATGGTGAAGGCGCAGACGCTGCAGCCAAGCAAGCCGACCAAGACGGCAAGACCATCGGCACCGCCGTGGGCAGCAACTACACCGGCATGCAGGCGCTGTTGTCGGCCCAGGCGAAGCTGGGCGTCAAGCCCAAAATCCTGGGCGCCCCTGGCCTCGATAGCCAGGCTGTCACCACGGCCCTGGTGGCAGTGGCGCAGAAGCTGCGCGCCTTTGTGTACGCCGAGGCGCACGGCGCCGACACATCCGAGGCCATCGACTACCGCGAGAACTTCGACGCCCGCGAGCTGATGCTGCTGTGGCCAGGCTGGAAGGTGGCCAAGACCGGCACCGGCGTGGTGGAGAACGTTTCGCCCGTGGGCTTTGCCATGGGCCTGCGCGCCCGCATCGACAGCGAGCAGGGCTGGCACAAGAGCCTGTCGAATGTGCCGCTGAATGGCGTGCTGGGCATCACCAAGGACGTGCACTGGGACTTGCAAAGCGCCGACACCGACGCGGGCCTGCTGAACGCCGCCGGCATCACCACGCTGATTCGCTCGCAGGGGTTCCGCTTCTGGGGTTCGCGCACCTGCACGAACGACGAGCTGTTCGTTTTCGAGAGCGCCACCCGCACCGCCCAGGTGCTGGCCGACACCATGGCCGAGGGCCACTTCTGGGCTGTTGACAAGCCGCTGCACCCCAGCCTGGTGAAAGACATTCTGGAAGGCATCAACGCCAAATTCCGCGAGCTGAAAGCCATGGGCTACATCCTCGACGGCAAGGCCTGGTACGACGAGGAAATCAACGAAACGGCCACGCTGAAAGCCGGAAAGATGACCCTCGATTACGACTACACACCCGTGCCACCGCTGGAAGACCTGAGTTTTCGCCAGCGCATCACCGACCGCTACTTTGCCGACTTCGCCCTGCGCGTGGGCACCGGCCAGTAAGCACCCAACCGCACCGACTGACTACAGGAGAACACCATGGGACTACCCCGCAAAATCAAGAACTTCGCCACGTTCGTGGATGGCATCAGCTACCTGGGCGAAATGCCCGAAGTGGCCCTGCCCAAGCTCGCCCGCAAGATGGACGATTACCGCAGCGGGGGCATGAATGCCCCGGTGAAAGCGGACTTCGGCATGGAAGGCATGGAGGCCGAGCTGACGGCCGCCGGCTACATGAAAGACCTGTTCACCAAGTGGGGCGCACTGCGCCACGACGCGGTGCTGCTGCGCTTCGCTGGCGCCCTGCAGTCCGACGACAGCGAGGGCGTGGACGCGCTCGAAGTGGTGATGCGCGGCCGTATCTCTGAAATCGACCCTGGCAGCGCCAAGGCCGGCGAAGGCACCGAGCTGAAATACAAGTTCGCCCTGAGCTACTACAAGCTGACGATCAACGGGGAAACCCTGATCGAAATCGACGTGGTGAACATGGTGGAAACCGTGAACGGCACCGACCGGCTGGCCGAGGTGCGCGCCGCCCTGGGCGTGTAACGCCAGCAACACCCCACCACACCCCCACCCAGCAGCGGCCCAGGCCTGGGCCGTGCCCCCTTCCCCATCGAGAGATTCAAGACCATGACCGACCCAACCACCACCCCCGCCGCAGAAACCAAGGCCGCCGAAGGCGTGACCCTGGACACCCCCATCAAGCGCGGCGACCAGACCATTACCCGCGTGCAGGTGCGCAAGCCCAACGCCGGCGCACTGCGCGGCCTGTCCCTGGTGGAAGTGCTGCAGATGAACGTGACCGCGCTGCAAACCCTGCTGCCCCGCGTGACCGAGCCGCCCCTGCTGAAAAACGAAGTGGCCACCATGGACCCCGCCGACCTTGTGGCGCTGGGAACGGAGGTGGTTGCTTTTTTGGTGCCGAAGGCGCAGCGGGAGGCATTCCAGCCCGAGTAGAGGACGCTATGGCCGACCTGGCCCTGGTGTTCCATTGGCGGCCGGCCGACATGGACCCCATGGCGGTGGCCGAGCTGATGACCTGGCGAGAGCGGGCGCGCGAGCGCTACGAGCGCCAGGAATGACCGACTACCCCCTGCGCCTTCTGGATGTGCAAGAATGAACCATGATCTTCACCGCCCTGACGTACCTGCTTATCGCGGCCCTGGCCATCATGGCCCTGGGCGTGCTGCTGCTGCCTGTGTACGTTTGGGTGATGGCGCGCGACCGGGCGCAGGCGGCCGACCTGGCCGAAGCGCGGCAGCTGCTGGGCGCCGACTTCCCCACCTGACACACCGCGCACGCTGTGGCGCCCTTGGGGGCCGCCATGGCTGACAACTTGCGCCTGCGCGTGGTCCTCGATTTGGTGGACCGCGTACTGTCCCCACTGAAACGCATCAGCGCCGGCGGCACCGAAACCGCCCGCGCGCTCAAGGCCGCCAAGGACCAGCTCAAGCAGCTGAACGCCCAGCAAGCGGCCGTCACGAACGTGCAAACCCAGGCTGCTGAGTTCCAGCGCCTGAACAACCAGCTCAAGCAGCGCCAGGCGCTGCTGGCTGGCATGCGCGCCAGTGGCGACGCATCACGCACCGCCATGGCGCGAGAGGAAAACGCGGTGGCCAAACTGACCGCCGCCCTGGACCGCCAGCGCGTGGTGGCCGGCGACGCGCGGCGCAAGCTGAACGAAATGGGCATCACCGGCAACCTGAGCGCCGCCCAGGCCCGACTGAAAACCGACATTGACGGCGCCACGGCCGCCATGGCCAAGCAGCGGGCCGAGCTGGCCAAGATGGGCGAGCAGCAGCGCAAGCTGGCCGAGCTGCGCAAGAAGCACGGCAGCGAAATGATGCACGTGGGCATGATGGCCGCAGGTAGCGCGGCGCTGATGGCCGGCGGCAACAAGATGGCGGGGCCGCTGCGTTCGGTGGTGGGGGCGTTCATGCCCGCCGAGAACGCCGAAACCCAGCTGCGTGCGTCCATGATGACGAACACCGGCGCGGTGGGGCCTGAGTTCCAGCAGATTCTGGACCTGGCCACGCGCCTGGGGGATCGCCTGCCAGGCACAACCGCGGACTTCATCGAAATGATGACGATGCTGCGCCGCCAGGGCATGACCTCAAAAGCCATCCTGGGCGGCCTGGGTGAATCGGCCGCCTACCTGGGCATTCAGCTGCGCATGCCGGTGACGGCTGCTGCAGAGTTCGCATCCAAGATGCAGGACGCCACCCAGACGGCCGAGGGCGACATGATGGGCCTGATGGACACCATCCAGCGCGCCTATTACCTGGGCGTGGACCCCACCAACATGCTGCAGGGCTTTACCAAGATGGCCGCAGTGATGCCTCTGATTGGGAAAGAGGGGTTGGAAGCTGTAAACATGCTCGCCCCCATGCTGGTGATGATGGACCAGGCCGGCATGAAGGGCGAGGCCGCCGGCAATGCCATCCGAAAGGTGGCGCAGCTGTCTATGGACGAGGGCAAGCTGGCGAAGGCAAACAGCATGCTTGCCAGCGAGGGCATCAACCTGCAGTTCTATGACAAGAAGGGCCAATTTGCAGGGTTCGACAACATGTTCCAGCAGCTGGAAAAGCTCAAGGGCATGACCAACCATGTGAAGCGGATCGCGGCCATAAAGAAGCTGTTCGGGGACGATGCGGAAACGCACGAAGTGCTGGGCACCATGATGAAAAAGGGCCTGGACGGATACCGCGAGGTGGTGGCCAAGATGGAGGCTCAGGCCGACCTGCGCAAGCGCGTGGACAGCCAGCTCAAAACCCTGAGCGCAGCGGCCGAAGCGGCGCAGGGCAGCTTCACCAACATGCTGAAAGACATGGGCGCCACCATCGCGCCCGACCTGGTGCTGATCCTGAACAAGCTGGGCGAGCTGGCCAACAGCATCGGCGCCTGGACGCGCGAGAACCAAACGGCCGTGAAGTGGGCCCTGCGCGTGGTGGGGGTGCTGTCGGTCCTGGCCATTGGTGTGGGGGCGCTGGGCTTGTCCATCGCATCGGTGCTGGGGCCGATGCTGTTGGCGCGCTTCTTCTTGGCGCGCATGGGCCTGACCATGGCCGGCGCTGCAGCGGGGCCGGGGCTGCTGGCGCGTGCGTTTGGCCTGCTGAAAATGGCAGCGCTGGGCGTGGGGCGTGGCATTCTGTTCTTGGGCCGTGCGTTGCTGACTACACCGCTAGGCCTTGCATTTACGGCGCTGGCCGCCAGCGCCACCATGGTGTACATGAACTGGGAGGGCATCAAAGGCGGCCTGGTGGCCATTTGGGAAGGTGTGGTGGGCCGGGTGAAAGAAGCCCTTTCGGGTGGCGTGCGCGAGTGGGCGGCGCTGCTGGCCGACTTTTCGCCGCTGGGCATCCTGTACTCGGTGGTGGCCTTCGCGCTGGACACGCTGGGCATCGAGCTGCCCACCCGGTTCAGCACCCTGGGCAGCAACATGATTCAGGGCCTGGTGAACGGCATCACCGCCGGCGCCGTGTGGGTGAAAGACGCAGTGGTGGGTGTGGCGCAGTCGGCCGCCAGCTGGTTTGCCGAGAAGCTGGGCATTGCCAGCCCTTCGCGCCTGTTCATGCAGTACGGCGGCTGGATCAGCGAGGGCGCGGCCATCGGCATTCAAGGGGGCCAGGGCGCTGTGCGCAATGCGGCCCTGGCCATGGCCACGGCCGCAGGTGCTGCCATGCCCATGGCCGCCGATGCTGCAGCCATGCGCATCGACAACCGGGGGCCGCTGATGGCACAGGCACCGGCCAGCGCGCCGGTGGGCGCGGGGGCCATGAACATCAGCATCACCATCAACGCGGCACCGGGCCAGGACGAGCGGGCCATTGCGCGCGCAGTGGCCGCCGAGTTCGAGCGCCAGACCCGCCAGAAGCAAAGCCGCGTGCTTTCGCAGATTCACGACATTGATTGAGGCCAGCGCATGCAATCCAACATGATGAGCCTGGGCCAGTTCGCCTTCGGCCTGGCCACCCTGCCCTTTGACACGCTGCGCCGGCAGAGCGAGTGGCGCCACCCCAGCAACTCGCGCGTGGGCGTGAAGCCGGCGCGCCAGTCCCTGGGGCCGGGTAACGACACCATCACGCTGTCGGGCGTGCTGGCGCCTGAGTTCAAGGGGTCCACGCGCACGCTGTTGCAGCTGCGCGAAATGGCCAACAGCGGCAAGGCCTGGGCGCTGGTGTCGGGCGCGGGCGAGGTGTTCGGGGCGTGGGTCATCGAGAACCTGACCGAAACCCGCACCGTGCTGATGGACAACGGCGCGCCGCGCCGCATCGAGTTCGAGCTGCAGCTGGCGGCCGTGGACGATGAACGCGCCGAGCCATCGGGCGGGGTGGACCCGTGGCCCACCGATGACGGCTGGGAATGGTGGCTGTGATGGCAACCGAGCCCACCTACCTGCAGACCAACCAGCTACACCGCGCGCCGGCGTTCTCCCTGGTCATCGACGGCCGGGACATTTCCAAGCGGGTGGAGCCGCGCCTGGTGCAGCTGACCTTGACAGAGAGCCGGGGCGACGAGGCCGACCAGCTGGACCTGACCATTGACGACAGCGACGGCCGCATGAACCTGCCCACCAAGGGGGCCGAGCTGCTGCTGGGCCTGGGCTGGGACGGCAGCACGCTGAACGACAAGGGGTCGTTTGAAATTGACGAGGTGGAACACCACGGCGCGCCCGACACCATCACCATCAGGGCGCGCAGCGCGGAAATGCGGCGCCAGCTGCGCACGCGCGCCGAGCGCAGCTACCACGGGCAGACCTTGGGCCAGATCGTGCGCAGCATCGCCAGCCGCAACAACCTGCAGCCGCACATAGACGACACGCTGGCCAGCACCCGCGTGGACCACATCGACCAGACGAACGAGAGCGACCTGCACTTTCTGACCCGATTGGCCAAGAAGTACGACGCGGTGGCCACGGTGAAAAAGGGGCGGCTGTACTTCGCCCCCATCGGCAGCACGCGCGGCGCCACGGGCGAGGAAATAGCGGCGCTGACCATCACCCGCGCGGCCGGCGACCAGCACCGCTACCACAGCGCCGACCGCAACGTCTACAGCGGGGTGCGCGCCTACTGGCATGACCCCAACAGCGCCCAAAAGCGCAGCGTACTGGTGGGCGAAGAAGAAAACGAGAAGCGGCTGAAAGACACCTACGGCAGCGAGGCCGACGCCATGGCCGCCGCGCGTGCCGAACGCGGGCGCATCGAGCGGGGCAAAGCCACCATGGAGCTGACCCTGGCCCTGGGCCGGCCCGACCTTGTGCCCCGCGCGCCGGTGACGCTGCGCGGGTTCAAAGACGTGATCGACGCCACCGACTGGCTGGTGGTGAAGCTGACGCACACCCTGGGGGATAACGGGCTGACCACCCGCCTGGAGCTGGAAACCCGAGCCGCAGAAAAGAAGGCGGCCAATCAGTAGGCGGGGCGCACCCAGGCGGGGGTGCCGTCCTTCACCATGCAGGCCATTTCAGCGCGGCCCATCAGGGCCAGGGCGCCGGGGGAGTATCGGCGGCCCTCGAAGTAACAGGAATCATCAGCCGGCTGGAGCGTGCCGGCCACACACGCAAGCGTGACGCTTACGCCGAAAAAAAAGCCACAGCAAGCACGCACCGACTGGGGTGCGCTGCCACGTAATTTTCGATATTGGTCACGGCATTGCCGGCGACGACTTGGCCGGCATCCCGGCGAACTACCACCTTCCCTTGCACCGCGTCTCCCTAGGCTTCTGAAAAATCTTGCAAAGGATTCTTTCATTTGCTTACGGGTTGGTAAAAGGGAAAAGAGCCGGGTTTGCCATGCATCACGGTGACGAGGATTGGCCCCTACCCTTTGCGAAAGTAGGAGCGGTCAAACACCACCTGGGAGGGGGCGGGATTCGCGGCTAGAAGTTCGTGCGATGAAACAAAGCGCCCGGTGTCTTTCACGCGCAGACGGCCAGAGATACGGTCAAACCGAAAGGAGCGCTCCGAGCGCCGTTCTTCGCAAAAGCCTGTGAGATAGTGGTTGCTATCGCTTGCCTCGATGCGGCAGGCCAGCACAGAGCGCGAGGTGATAACACCGTCCCGGTCGATGTAGTCAAAGACAAAATCAGCGGGCAGCAATGGCGCGGCGCCTGCTGGCTGATCGGTCTTCGCCATGGCGGTCTTTTCGCGCTCTGGAGGTGGCCGACTCCGCATTGCTTGCCGCGCCGCATCGGCATGCTGCCGGAGCTTGGTTCGCAGCATCACTGCTGCGCTGGCAATGTGCGCGAGCGCTGCAAATGGTTTTGGCTCCACTGCGGGCGCTGGCACCACCCCTGCAGTCGCCTGGCGTTTGGCCGCGCGGCCGAAATAGACGAACGGCGCCAGGACCGCCAACCCAATCAGCGGGAGCGTGACGCGCGTTGCAATGGATGCCGTATCGCCTACACCCATCAGGCCGCCGGAAATCAGCAGGCCTGCAAATGCGCCAAGCCAAGAAACACAGGCCCCAACGAAATGGCCGAATGCCTTGCTGCGCCCCTTGCGTTGCAACAGGGCGACGATTTGGAACTGCGCAAAGACCCATCCGGCCAGGATGCTGGCCACCATGAAAAGGCCCTGTGCATCGGTCATTCGCGATGCCTACTTGCGCTTGCCGCCCACGTTGAATGTCATGGGCGCGGTAACGGTCTGATCCCCGTTGACCTGCTGGCCAACATCGCCGCCGATGGTCACGGTGTGGCTGGATTCGCCAGAACTGGTGGGGGCGGCCTTGATGGCCAGTAGGGCAACCATCTGCAGAGCGCGCCGGCCATCTTCGCTTGACGCCTCATAGGCGCGCAACAACGTCAGCACTTCCTCGGGCATGGAATCAGGGCTGCTGCGCTTGCCAGTGAGCAGAAATTGCACGTCAACGCCAACATCCGCAATCAACTCAAGGTAGCCGGCGCTAGGGCTCCTAGACCCATTTTCATAGTTCAGCTGAGCGTCTTTTGACACGCCGCCGGCTTCGCCTAGCTGCGACTGGCTCAACTTGAGCCGCTTGCGTTCGTCTTTGAGTCGGGAAGAAAAATCAGACAATTGACCACCAAAGTATTGACATGTGGCCGATTGACCACCACAATGCATTCCACGTTGTAACTACTTGGCATAGATCGTACATGACCACCATGCACACCACCGCTTGTTCCGGTGATCGCAAGCCGGCCCCGCTGCTGAATGCAAAGCCAATCGCCCTGCGCCTGACCGAGCAAGAGCGCGTGGAGGCCTTCGAGCTGGCGCACAAACAGAACCGCAGCGCCGCCAATCTTGCCCTGCTGGCCTACCGTGCCGGCATCAACCTGCTGAAAAGCCAGGGGGCGCTGTGATGCAGGCCGGAAACATCAGCGCGCAGGACGCCAGCACGGCGCGGACCATGCTCAAGGCTGCTTTGAAGACTTTGAGCCCTGAAGTACGCCGGGCGGTTGACGCATCAGGCAAAGATGGAGTCGCACCCTTCGCGCATACCTTCTTTTCCGTCCAGTTCGTCGGCCAACCCCAAGCCCTTGAGGGCCTCGCACGCACGGACGAACTCCCCCATGCCCTGAGCGCCGAAGGCCCGGTAAAGCTGCCCGCTGGCGTTGCGCACGCCGATGATGAACTCCATGCTGCCACCGCCGAACTGGCGGTCGGCTTCGGCTTCGACGGCGGCCGTTATCTGCTGGTCGTCGGGGCGTGGGCTTGTCCCATCAATGAGCTTCGTGCGCATGGTTGCCTTCTTTCTGGTTGTGACGTTGCGATGCTGATCGGTGCCGCCAAGTACCTGCACAAAGCGGCAGGCGCGGACGTGGTGGCAGGTGATTTGATTTGACCATGTGCTGCTCGATGGTCCAACGCCATGCAACCCAAGCGCACGTCCAGTTTGTGGATTGCTTCACGGTTTGCTGTTCTTCTGAGGGGTTCGCCACATGAAGATGAGGTGCCCGCATTGCCGGCAATGGGCCTACACGCGCACCAGCGCCGAGGTGACGATTACGAGCCGCGAGACGGTGTTCCGCTGCGACAACGACGAGTGCGGGCATGTGTTCGCGGCCGTAACGGAAATCAACCGGACCATCAGCCCGAGCGCCACACCAGACCCCAAGGTGGTGCTGCCGCTTTCGCGTCACATCAGAAAAGGCACGCTGTCAGAGCAGCTGCAGCGCATGCCGGAGGCGGACTACCGCCCCCTGGCACCCCGGCCGCACGGTGATCTGTTCGACGCCCTGCTGCCACTGGCCAGCCCCGGCTAGCCGCTAACCAACCCAACCCACCCCGCCCCTGTGGCGCCTGTTCGGAGGCGCTGCGGGATTTGTTCACCCTTTTTTTGCCGAAACCATGACCACACCGCCCCTGATTGACCAGCACGGCAACCACCGCCAGCAGCACGGCGAGCCTATTCACCACGTTACGCGCTTCACCGAGCGCGGCCCCGAGCGCCACACGCACGCATACCTGCTGTGCATGACGGTGCGCGATTGCCGCAAGGGCGAGCTGCCCGTGGTGGAACTCAAGCACGCGAACCACCCGGCCTATTTCTTCACCGACCTGACGCCCGATGACGCCGACCAGCTGGGCGATGCGCTCAAGCAGGCCGCACAGCGTGCGCGTGAAGTAACCGAAGCGCTGCAGGCGCGCTGGGGGCTGTGATGACTGAAACGACCGCAACAAAACGCGAGATTGGCGACCCCATGGAGGCGCTGTCGCACTTCTTCATCCTGGCCACCACGCAAGACCACAGCGCCGCCCGCGTTGCAGCGTGCATGCTGCTGGGCCTCTACAACGGGGACCGCTTTCAGTTCGACCTGACAGAGCTGCGCCGCCTGGACGCCGGAAACCTGAAACGCGCGCTGGCGCTGCTGGAGTTCGACGCGCGGCCCCGCATGGAGGTGCACGAATGGCTGAACCGCCTGTACGACTGCACCGACTTCGGCCCAAGGTTTGAACACATGGCCCACAGGTGGAACCTGAAAGGCAAGTGCAAGAAAGCCTGGCTGGTGCCGGTTGAGTCTGTGAGCTTTCAAAGCGCTGGGGGCGGCGAAGAATGAGCAGCCAAGCGATGCGCGAGAGGTTCGCCAGCATGGCGAAAGAGGCAGAGGCGCAGGGCCTGCACTGCATGATGTTCACCATCACGCTGCCGAACCGGTTTCACCCCCTGCGGCATGGTTTGCCGAACTTTGGCCACCGCTGGGAAACACCGCGCGACGGCCAGCTGTGGCTGCTGAAACAGTGGGTAAAGATGCGCGCCGTGTTGGAGCGCGTCGGAGAGCGCACGCATGGGCTGCGCCTTGTGGAGCCGCATCTTGATGCAACCCCGCACTGGGTTGTGCTGATGTTCATGACTGATAACAGCGGCATGTACCTGCGGTCGCTGGTGGAGCGGTACATGGGCCATAGCGGCGCCCAGGTGAAGTCGGGAACGCTCTGCGGGGCGGTAACCAGCATTCACAGAGCAGGCGAGCTGCTGGACCAATACGAGGAAAACAAGGCCTGGAGCGAGGCTTGGGGCATCCGGCTGTGCAGCTTTTTCGGCCTGTCTGATGAAGTGGGGGCCGCCAAGTGAGTCTCCACGCGATGGCGACCGCTGAGCAGGTGGGCGCGGAACCCGTGAACGATGGTGCACCGGCGGCCGTGGCCGACCACTGCGCCCACGTTTCGGCGTTCGTGCGCAATGAACACCTGCGCCGCCAGGCCGAGCTGCGCGACGAGTTTGTGCGCATTGCGAGCGATGGCCGGTTTGTGGACGCGGCATCGCGTGAATGGCGCGGAATACCGATGGTGTGGCGCATGGCCCTGGTGATGATGGCCGGCGCAGGTGACGACACCGAGAGCCTGGAAAGCCTGGCCGCCCGCGACTGGCGGGAAATGCCACCGCCTGAGCGTGAGTCGCTGCGCGGCATCGTGCGCGGTGCGAAAAAGCACCTGGGCCGACTGACTGCCCTGGCGGCGCGGATTTAGTCATGCCGACGATTCCACGCAAGCTCCCCAACGCCAGCCTGGCGGATTGGAACAAGAACAAGCCCACGCCGCTGATGGCGCGCGACCACTTGGAGCGCGTCATCCGGTGCGCCCCAGCGGCCTGGCAGGCGGCCGTGCGCGAGCGCCTGGCGCCCGAGGTGCCACCCATCCTGGCGCGCCATCGGTCCGACGACGAATGGCTGCATGAACCGCCCGAGTGGGCGAAGGCCTGGGATTTGTTGCAGGCGGTGGCCGACTACGAGGACGACTTCGGCCAGGCGAGCCTGTGGAACCTTGACGATTACGAAATCTGCGCGATGGCCAAGAAGCTGGCCGCCGAAGCGGACGAGCTGGACGCGCTGGCCATTGGCCAAGGTGCCAGCCTGGCGGCGCGGGTAGATTCCATCCGGCTGCTGGTGCGCTGCGTGGGTGTGGGCGAAGACAAGCCCATCGAGGGCGAGCCCGCCATAAAGCGCGCCCAGGATGCGGCCTGGTGGCGGCGCCGGCTGCGCGTGCATGTGGCGCGCGTTGTAGAGGCCGGCGCCGTGGGCCTGGGCCTGGTGAACGCCCGCCGTGGCGGGTATGTCAGCAATGTGGGTTTGCACCGCCGGCAGGACCAGCTGCGCCGCAATGACGAAACGCTGGGCCGCACGGTGTACCGCAACGAAGCGGGCCAAAAGTACAGCCTGCGCCAGCTGGCGGCCCTGGGCACGGCAAACCCAGTCATCCGGGGCGGCGAGCTGATGACGCGCATCAGGGGCGCCGAGGAATACGCGGACAGCCGCGCCCATGTGGGCCTGTTCCTGACCCTGACATTGCCGAGCCGGTTTCACCCGGTGAAGCTGGGCAGCGGTGGTCGGCCCTTCCCGAACAAGAAGTACCAAGGCGCCACCCCGCGCGACGGCCAGCTGTGGCTGCGCGACAAGTGGGCCAAGACGCGGGCAGCACTGGCACGCGAGGGTGTGCGCATGTACGGCCTGCGCGTGGCCGAACCGCACCACGATGCAACGCCGCACTGGCACGCCCTGGTGTGGGCCGAAGACGAAGCGGGCGCCCAGGCCATAGAGCGCTGGGTGCGCCACTACTGGTTGAGCGATGACGGCACCGAGCGCGGGGCCGTGCAGAACCGCGTGAACGTGAAGCGCATGGTCAAGGGCGGCGCCGCCGGCTATGTGGCCAAGTACATCGCCAAGAGCGTGGGCAATGTGGCCCTGGCTGAACACATGGACGTGGTGAACGGCCAGCAGATTCAGCTGGACCTGGGGCCGACCGACCCCAAGAACGTGAAGGAATCCGAGCCAGGCCACAAGCGCGTGGACGCCTGGGCAGCGACCTGGGGTATTCGCCAGTTCCAAACCATCGGCATGCCCAGCGTGACGGTGTGGCGCGAGCTGCGGCGGGTGACGCCCGACCAGCTGGAGCTGTTCGCCAGCGAGGGCGACCGCGCGACAGTGCGCGCCGCACAGGCCTGCCACCGCAATGGAGTGCTGCGGGCCGACTGGCGCCTGTTCATGGAGGCCATGGGCGGCCATGCCCTGCCGCGCAAGTGCTGGCACCTGCGCACGGCCCACCGCACGCCGGAACCGGGCACGGTGAACAAGTACGGCGAGGTGGTGAAGGTGGGCCGCATCGTGGGCCTGCAGGCCCAGCGTGGGCGCATGCGCGGCCACTGGCTGGTGTCCCGCCGGCTTGCCTGGGTGCCAGTGCAGGCTGAAAGCACGCACGCGGCCCAGGTAGGCAACGAAGGCGATGCAGCTGGACAAGCGCAGGGCGACGGCACCGCCACGGCCCGCGCGGCTCTGCCGCGCGCTTGGACAGGTTTCAATAACTGTACGGCCCGCCTTACGGGCGAGCTGTCCCGCGCTCTTTTTGGGCGCGGCGACCACGAAATAGAGGACTGGTGCACGCCCGAGGTGGTGGCCCATTTCCGCGCGGTGCGCTCCCAACGATTCGCGGAGGCATTGCAGTGCTGAAAAAACAAGCACCCAAGCACACGACCGCTACCGAGGCGCGCAGCCGCATGGCCGAAACCGGCCGCAAGCCCACGCCGCTGCAGGCCCAGGTGCTGCTGGCCGCCCGCCGGCGCTGCGACGACATGGCCGACAGCCAGGCCGCCCGCGACCAGATGAAGCGCGAGGTGCTGGACACGCCGGCCGAGCTGCTGGCCGACCTGCTGACCGCCCTTTCCACCGTGCGCGTGACGCGCGCCGACCTTTTCCACACGACCACCACAAAGGAGTGATGACCATGAACGCAACCCGCATCGAGCCGCGCGTGCATTGCCACAAGCGCCCCCTGCACGGCGGCTACGTCAACGCCGCCGCCGCCACGCCGAACTACTTGCGCGAGGTGTTCGAGGCCGAGCGCGCCCGCATCGAGGCCGCCCGCCCAGGACGCCGCCGCCGGCGCCTGGCCAGCAGCGTGCAACCCGCCAACCCAGCGCAAGGCCAGCTCCAGCTGGTGGCCTGCAGCTGATCCGGGTGGACGCCATGGACCAAAAAGCACAGGGCCACAAGGGCATGCGGTACGCCGGGGGCAAGAACGGCGCCGGCGTGTACCAGACCATCATCAGCATGATCCCGGCGCACGCGGTGTACGTCGAAGCCTTCGCGGGTTCGGCCGCCATCGCCAGGCGCATCAAACCAGCCGGCCGCACCATCCTGATGGAGCGCGACCCGGCCATGGCTGATCGCCTGCAGGCGGCCATGCCGGCGGCCACCGTCATGGGCTGCGATGCAGTACCAGAGCTGGAAAAGCTGGCGATGCAGGATCTTGCCGGGTGGTTTTTCTACCTTGACCCGCCGTACCTGCACAGCACGCGCAAAGACCTGGCGCTCTACAAATTTGAAATGAGCGACGCCACGCACCGCCACCTGGTGGCATCGGTGCTTCCGGCGTTGTCAGCAGCTGGGGCGCTGTTCGCGCTGTCCGGGTACCGCAGCGCCATGTATGACGCTGCTGCAGCATCGTCAGGATGGGCGCGCCGGGACTTTCAGGCGATGACCCGGCGCGGGGTGGCCACCGAGTCGCTGTGGATGAACTACGACCCCGAGAACATCCGCCCGCACGACCTGCGCTACATCGGCGGCAGCTTTCGAGAGCGCGAGCGCATCAAGCGCAAGGCATCTCGCTGGGTGGCAAAGATTCTGGCGATGCCGGATCTTGAACGCCAGTTCATCCTGGCCAGCATCGCCAAGGCAGACGAGGGTCCACCACCGGCAGCGCCGGCGATGGAGTACTCGAGCATCGCCACGAAAAGCGAGGGTATCCCATCGGCATAGATGACGGTGAAGGCCTCGACACAAGGGGCGATGCGGCACCACCGCCACCGCCAGCGGTGCCCGATCGCCAAACACCGGCCCAGGCAGCTCCAGAGGCAAGACGGCCAGGCCAGGACGAATTTCAACAAAGCACGCACATGAACCACTTTCACAACATCCAACCGCTGCGCAGCTACCGCGCCCACCTTGTGCCGCAGCACGTCAACGCGGCAGACGTGGAAGACCTGGCCGACGCTGGCCAGCTGCCCACCATCCGCCTGAAAGCCGCGACCGCCGAGCAGGCCGAAGCGCAAGCCCACATCACCACCGGCAAGCAGGTGCTGCGCGTGGAACGGGTGGAGGGCTGAACGATGACGCAACGCAAAGACACCGCCCTGGCCCACCCCGTGGACCCGAACAAGTGGGCACGCATTCGCCAGGCCGAGCGCGTGACCTATCCCAGCGCCGTGGCCGCGCCCCAGCGCATCGACTGGCGCACCGGCGACCCGTACAAGTGCCCCGAGCTGCAGCACCGCAGCCGAGGCGCGGTGGTGCACAGAATCGTGCTGGGCAAGCGTGTGGAGGTGAAGTGATGGAGCGACTTATTGCAGAGGCCTCGAAGCTGGCGCCCATCCTGCGCGGGATGGTTGAGTGCAGCGCGCCAGGGGAAGGCGTGGACATTTACGCGCCGGAATTTGAACCAGCTGACGGCGATGTGTTCGTGGCTCGCGCCGCCGAACTGCTGTCCGAGCTTGCCCGCTATGGAAAGCACCACGAAGAACGTGCACTGCTATGGCCAGCTTACCCAGGGGACGAACCTGTGATTCACAACGCACTGATGAAAACGCTGGAAGGGCGCAAACAATGAAGCCGCAAGAAGTAACCCACTTTCACCTGTTCGGCGGGTCCGGTTCCGGCGCGGCCGGGTTCAAGGATGCGGACCCGAGCATCGGCGCAATCAAGGGCAAGATGGTGCTGCTGGGTGGAATCGACGTGGACCGGCGCGCGTGCGCTGACTTCCTCATGCTGAACGGTGTCCCGCAAGCCTGCGTGGACCTGTTCAGCTTGCAGCAGTATTTGGCCTGGCATGGCCACATGCCGCCCGAGGGCTGGCGCGAAGCCACGGCCGACACGGTGCGCGCTGCTGCGCAGTGGCAGTTCCCCGACATTGTGTTTTTGTCGGCGCCGTGCAAGGGGTTTTCCGGCCTGCAGTCTCCAACACGGGCGGCCACGCCGAAGTACCAAGCGCTCAACGAACTGACGCTGCGCGGTGTGTGGCTGATGTTGGAGGCCTTCGCGGACGATCTGCCAGGCCTTATCGTGTTCGAGAACGTGCCCCGCATCGCAACGCGCGGCCGGCACCTGCTGGACCAGATTGTGGGGATGCTGCAGCACTACGGCTACGCCACGGCCGAGACAACGCACGATTGCGGCGAGCTGGGCGACGGCCTGGGCCAAAGCCGGCGCCGGTTCCTGCTGGTGGCGCGCCTGGTGCGCAAGGTGCCGCCCTTCCTGTATGAACCGCCCAAGCGCGCGCTGCGTTCGGTGGGCGAAGTGCTGGGCCACATGCCACTGCCAGGCGACCCAATGGGCGGCCCCATGCACCGCGTGCCAGCGCTGCAGTGGAAAACCTGGGTGCGCCTGGCGTTCGTGGAGGCTGGCAGCGACTGGCGCAGCCTGAACAAACTGGCGGTGGAAGATGGCAACCTGCGCGACTTCCTGATGGTGCCAGAGTGCTACCCCGGCGTGATGGGTGTGAAGGAATGGGGCGAGCCATCCGGCACCGTGACAGGCAAGAGCCGGCCGACGAATGGCGATTTTTCCGTGGCTGACCCGCGCTTTGCACCTTCGGCCGCGTGGAAGGATGGCCAGGCGCTGGGCGTGCGCAGCTGGGGCGAGCCCACCGGCACGGTGGCCGGCCAGCAGGGGCCGCTGCAGGGCGCGTACAGCGTGGCCGACCCACGGCACGGCGGCCCCGACAAGCACTCGAACGAATACCGCATCGTGGCCTGGGACCGGACGGCGCGGGCTGTGACGAGCGCGCACGGTTCCGGCCAGGCTGTGGCCGACCCGCGTGCGGGCGATGACCCCGCGCAGCTGCACGGCAAGTGGCACGTCACACCGTGGGCCGATGCCACGCGGGCAGTGATCGCGGGCAGCACTTCCGGCGAAGGCGCGGTGGCGGTGGCCGACCCGCGCCCGAACATCAAGCGCGTGAAGGGCGACCACTACCTGACCGGTGGACACTATGGCGTGGTGCACTACTCGGACCCGGCCGGCGCGGTCAGTGCTTCGGCCTGCCATGACAACGGGCCGTGGAGCGTGGCCGACCCCAGGCCGGCCGGCGGTGCCACTGCGGTGGCCGCAGCGCCCGCAATGCCATCGGCCAATGACAAGCTGGTGGCGCGCATCAGGTCACTGGATGGAACATGGCACCGGCCATTCACCACCCTGGAGCTGGCGGCGCTGCAGAGCTTCATCGACCCCGAGGAATGGTTCGCAGCTGGCGGGCCAGCTGATCGAGGCGAGCGCTTTGTGCTGGATGGACCAAGCGACCAGCGCTGGCGCGAGGCCATCGGCAACGCGGTGCCGCGCAAGTCGGCCAAGGCCATCGGCACGGTGATGGGCCAGACCATCCTGCTGGCGAAAAACGGCGAGACATTCGTGCTGGGCAGCACGCCCATTTGGGTGCGGCCGATGGTGGCGGCGCTGGCGGTGGCGCGGGAAGGGGGCGTAAATGGCTGATCTTGTTTTGCCACTCAAGGCGGTTTACTTTGAGGAAATCCGCCAGGGCACCAAGGTGGAGGAATTCCGCGAGCGCACGCCCTACTGGCGCCGCCGGCTCGAAGGCCGCACCTTTGACCGCGTGGTGTTGACCAAGGGCTACCCGAAAGCAGGCGACGACAGCCGCCGCCTGGTGCGCGAGTGGCGCGGGTTCCGTGAGACAACCATCACGCACCCGCACTTCGGGGGCAAGCCGGTGGAGGTGTTCGCCATCGACGTGGCCACGCCAATGACCAGCGCCAAGCCCTGGGGGTATGCAGTGGGCGGCAACCACCGCGACGTGTGGTGCGGCCGGTGGGTGCGCGAATTCGCTGCCAGCGAGCAAGAAAAGGAGCTGGGGAAGGCGCTGTATGAAGCGGCTCCGGACCTGAGCGCCGACACGCTCTATCTAATCCGCCGACTGCTGGCCAACCGCTACCAGTTTTCACATGGGGAGTTCGTGGCCGAGCTTGAACGCATCGTTTCAGCTGGCCAGAACATGGAAGGAATCGAGAGACAAGGGGGCACGCAATGAGCTTGCGCTGGGTGACAGTGGAAAAGGCATCCGAGGAAACCGGCCTGCCTTGTTCATTTTTTCACGAACGCACGGGGTTGTCGGGGGAGTGGCCAGAGCGCACCGTCTGGAAGTGGTTTGAGGGCCGTAAGATGATCGACCTTCAAGAGCTGTACAACTTCATCGACAAGCGCCCGAGCATCCAAAGCAAGCGGGGCCGGCGCAAGACACCGCAATGCCACGGGCTACAAGCAAACCTTCTGCCGGCGTAGTTATTCGAGACCAGCACCTGCAGATTGATTTGCGAACGGTGGGGTTCGGGAAAGAACGCCTGGACCTTCCACCGACGCCGGCGAACATCAAGTACGCCGAACGGCTGCGCGCCGAGATCATGGGCAAGATCGAGCGCGGCACGTTCTCGCTGGCGGACTACTTCCCCGACAGCCCACGCGTGAAGCGCGACGCGCCGAGCCTCACATTCCAGCAGCTCGCCACCGAGTGGCTGAAAATCAAAACGCCCGAGGTGCAGCACAGCACAGCGCACCACTACGAACAGGTGCTTTCCAGCTATCACTTTGACGACTGGCGCGAGAAGCGCATCGTGGAGCTGGACTACCGGGCAACCATGGCGATGCTGGCCAAGATGCCAGCGAACCCCAAGACCTTCAACAACAGCGCCACCGTGCTGCGCCAGGTGCTGGAGTACGGCTACAAGGCCAAGCTGCTGCGCGAACCGCTTTTCGAGGCGGTGGAAATGCGCAAGCACCAGAGCCCAGGCCCTGACCCGTTCACCATGGACGAGGTGGACGCCATCCTGGCCGCGCTGCCAGCTGGGCCGCCGCGCAACTACTTCGAGGTGGCGTTCTTCACGGGGCTGCGGCCTTCCGAGCTGATCGCCCTGCGCTGGTCCAAGGTGGACCGGAAAACCGGCTACATGAAGGTGGACGCGGCCCTTACCCGCTTTCAGGAAAAGGGCACCAAGACATGGAGCGCCAGAAACGTGGAGCTGTCAGCCAGGGCGCTGCAGGCCCTGGAGCGACAGCGCGCCGCAATGGGGAAACGGGCGGTACCGGCGGGGCACGTTTTCACGTCTGACGAGGGCGCGCCGTTCACTACCACCGACGAGCCACTGCGCAGCTGGTGGAAGCCGGCGGTGAAGGCCTCGAAGGTGCGGACGCGCGACGCGCGGCAGACCCGGCACACATTCGCCACCATGTGCCTGATGGCCGGCCTAACACCTGGGTGGGTGGCCATGCAGATGGGCCACTCGCCCGAGATGTTCTTCCGCGTGTACAGCCGGTGGATTCAGGGCGCCGACCAAGGGGCAGAGCGCCGCAAGCTGGACGCCTTCCTGGGGGACAAGACCGGGACAAAAAACGGGACAGGGACAACGAATTAAACCGAATTTGGCAGCATGGTTTTAAGGCCGCCACAGGTAAAGATTCAGCCGAATTCAGCCAGTTTCGGGCGTTTTTAGGTTCGATTCCTGTCGAAGGGACCAGTGGCCAGTCCGCAAGAGTCCAAACTCTTCCGGACTTTTTTATTTCCCTTTTGAAATCAGCAACTTAGCTGTCCGCACCCGTCCAGCCCCATCCACCCCCATCCGCGCAACTTGGGGGCACATTTGGGGGCACATTTTTCAAAAGCGGGGCACATTTCTTTTCTGCTCCCACCAGAGGCGCAGATGCCCCATGGCAGAGGGCGTTCTTTTTCGCGCCAGCAGGCCAAAACAAGCCCCTGAAACCCACCGAACCCACCAACCGCCCGCCGGTTGTGCCCCCAGTTCGGCCCGGATGTGCCCCCCGCCACTCCGGTTTGTGCCCCCAAACCTGACCGGACGCCCTAACCTCTCCGGCCCCTGAGCCAATTTTTTGTGCGTGCGATTAGCCGTCCACAACCCCCCCAAACCCACCAAGCCCACCAAGCGGCGAGCTGACCACCGGCCCCAAAGTCCGCCTTTCGGCGTCCGACCCGCCCACTTCGCCCAACTTCAGCATGTTTAGAGCGCACGCACATGCAGCACTCGTTTGTCCACGGCCGTCCGTCCATGACCATAGAGGCATGCACTCATCCACAGACAACCACAATCCACAACATCACCCCCGATTCACGACGAGCTGGCCCAAGCCCAGGCGGCCTACGACAGCGCGCTGGAGACGTTGCTCAAGGCCTGCGCGGAGTTCAATGAAGGCGCGGGCAAGGAGTACGCGGAGCTGATGCAGCGCCATGCGGACCTGCGCAGCAAGATCGCCACCCATGAGGCCACGGCAGAGGCCGCCACCGTGGAGTTCAAGCAGTTGCTCGCGGCTGCGAACTACGAGAAGACCAAGGCCGTGAAAGACGCTCTGTTTAAGAAGAACGACGCAGTGGCCATTGCCGAAGAACTGCGCGAGGCGCTGGCTGATTCGGAGCGCACTGCGCTGCCCCTGCGGGCCAGTGCTTCGCGTGCTGCGCAGTCCTATGCCAACGCCCATGACATGGCCTATGCGGCCTATGCACGGCTGGAGGTGTTCAAGGCCCTGGCAGCGTCCGAAGACAGGCTTTCTCGGGCCTTGGCGCTGCTGGCGCATGTATCGGATGCTGTCGAGGTCGAACGCCATGTGCAGGACGCGCGGGAGCATCGCATGAAGTTCGTGTGGAACCGGCTGGTGGCGGTGGCCAAGCAGTTGCCTGAAGCCCAAGAGCAGCCTGAGGTCGAAGCGCTGGGACCGCTGCAGTTGGGGCCGTTCGCGGGGCGGGCGTACCTCACACCGGTGCAGGCGATGCGGCTGCAGCGTGCGGAGGCTGAGGCGGCTGCGGCGGCCTGAGCGTCACGATGAAGCGAGCCAGGTGTGCGCCTGGCTCTGAAAAACAAAAGGCCCCGGCAGTGATGTCGGGGCCTTTTTGCTTGGGGCAGAATTCGGCCAAAAGCAGCCGTTTGCGGGTGCCTAATAGCGGGCGAGCAACTGGTATGTCAGCGGTTAGTTTGCGAAGCTTATGTAGCTTCCAGACGAGATCCAGTTAGTAGGCGCTTTTGGCTTCCACCAGTTCCTGCGCTTCGCTAGCGATTCTTGTGAGTTGCCCGAACTCGGTCTCAAGTCCGGCGTGCACACTCCACTTCTCCGGCGCTCCAGGCATGCCCTCGAGGCGGATGTCGAATGTCACACTCCCAAGCGATGTGCAAGTGACAGAGAAGTAAAGATCGCCTTCAAGTGACCCCCATTCGAGAGCGCTATTCCAAGGTGCTTTTTTCGCGCCAAGATCAGTAAAAAAGCGCCCCAAACTAGGGGCGTCGTCGTCAATCCAAACTTCTGTTTGGGCGGCTACGCGATGTCCCAATATCTCAACGATGAAGTAGCCGCCCTGGCCCCTGCGGATTTGCAACTCACGATTTGACGAGGTAGATTTGATAGACAGCATGTAAAACGCTCGGCAATTTGGAAACTCAGCCTAGACAAGTATCGCTTCAACATCGCAAGGCCCGGGTTCTCTGGCTGCACGTATCGGACTAGGAATAGGCCGGTGTGCGAATGCCATGATAGGTTTTGTTCTGGGCGCCCAGCGTCTGCTGCGGGCCCCGCTAGCGCCCCTCGCTGTGGGTCAGAATTCGGCCAACAGCAGCCCCACGACCGTGACATCAACTTCGCTTAGCACTGTATATGACCAAGTTGGCCTATGGAGGCAAAAAGCAGCGTTGGCTTCGGAGCGTCATCGTGTCGGCTTTTGCGCTATCTGCATCCGCTGGTTTCGCGCAAACGGAGCCCGCTGAATTTTCAAATCTTGAAGCGGCAAAAAAATGGTTTGCTCAGGCATATCCGCACTATGAAGTTGAAAGTAAGCCAGTCCGAAAGGGTGAGGCGGGACGAATCGTCGCGTTCTACGGTATGCAAGGGTCGGGAATTATCAGAGCTGTTGGCTGGTACTACGCATGCGGGCCTCTCAACGATGACTGCCAATTGCTTACTGTCGTCCACCTTGGGGAAATCAAGTCGATGAAAAGTAAACCGACTGCTATCTGGTCTGGAACACACCTAATCGTGCGCGTTGACGGTCGAGAGGTTGGTAGAGTGAAAGTGCCCAACTAAAGCACTTGCAGATAGAGCTAAAGACTGCATTGGCCCGCTAGCGTCCCTCGCTGTGGGGCAGACTGAATCGCCCCGGCTGAACTAGACACCTTCGAGCCTCAAACCTGAGGCCCAATAGGAGGTGCCATGACAAAGCAGCCATATCCCGAAGAGTTC